>MEMA01000022.1 GCA_001767835.1 Alphaproteobacteria bacterium GWC2_42_16 | reverse complement strand
ATGTCTCCTTTTTGTTTTCGTTCATCATTAAACGACTTGGAGCCCTATGCTCCAGGAGACATTCTCCCCTATCTCAGGGCGCTATTACAGTATGTGGTATAGCAAAGGATTAAACGGCTCAACGACCTTTCGGGGTGCTATCAATCAATCAAACTCTGCTGATGAGGTTAGAAAGTTAATTGATAAGCTTTATGAAGATGATGGTGAATAATCATGATGAACGAGTTTAACAAACAACTCTTTACCCTTGGTCTTGGTGAAGTTATTGAAAGGTATATAAACCATTATTTTGACCTTCACGGGGATGTTTTGCCCCCCAATGGACTTCATAATGTTTTATTGCGAGAAATGGAAAGGCCATTAATTGAGGTGTCCCTCAAACGTTTGAAAGGAAATCAAGTGCAAGTGGCCAAGCTTTTAGGCCTGAATAGAAATACGCTTCGTCGTAAAATTACGGACTTGAACATTTGTCTCGAGACATTGCTCTATGAAACTTAAAAAGGGTTATATAAAACTTAAGGATTGGGCCGTTCGTCATCAATTAGACCGCAAGATTTTGTTTGTCTTAGTCTTTGGGTCTATCATTGCGGTTATTGTCACAGCTTGGATGCTCCGGAAGGAATCAAACCTAGCCAACAGCCACCTCCTTTATCTTTTGTTTTTAGTCGATTTTGCCCTTTTAATGTTTTTTATGGCCGTTATTGCAAAACATATTGCTGCTCTCTGGGCGCAACGCAAAAAGGATCAGGCCGGATCAAAACTTCACAGCCGAATCGTTGCTATTTTTAGTCTTTTAGCTATTGCCCCAACCATACTTGTTGCAGCATGTTTTGTCCTTTTTTTTAATATGGGCCTCCAAAGTTGGTTTAACCTACGTGTGGAGACGGCCATCAATGAGTCAGAAACTGTTTCTAAGGCTTATTTGCAAGAACACCAAAAGGTTGTGAGCGCAAATGCACAGGCTATGGCTGCAGAGCTTATTCCCTTTGTCAGATCTTTTGCTTTTGATCCTGATGTCTTAACTGAAAAATTAACAGAAGAAACAGAACTTCGTGCCTTGGATGAAGCCCTCATTCTGAATAAGAGTATGGCAGTTTTGGCGCGTTCGCGATTCTCCTATTCCCTCGATTTTGAAAAAGTTCCGGCGGAAGATCTTGAGGAAGCAAAAAGTACTCCAGTGCTTCATGCAGATAAGGAAAATGCTCGTGTTAGAGCACTCGTTTCAATTGATCCTTTAACCCAGACCTACCTCTTAGTTGCTAGGCGAGTATCCCCGGCAGTTTTGAGCCGTGTTGAAAGCACATCTAAAGCGCGTAATGAATACAAACGCCTTCGATCAGAAGGCGCAGCCTATGCCTTTAAACTCGCTGGGATTTTTGTGGGCATTGCTATTCTCCTTTTGCTAGCGGCCGTGTTGTGGGGGCTTCTCTTTGCAAACAAGCTCGCAGGGCCGATTCGACGTTTAATTCAAGTCTCGGAAGAGGTATGCAAAGGAAATCTTTCTATTCGCATAAAGGAAACAGAAGAAACGCCAGAGTTGTCGTCATTGACATCAGCGTTTAATCGGATGACCTCCCAGCTTGAATCTCAACGCGATGAGTTAATGATTGCGAATGAACACATAGATGAAAGGCGTCAGTTTACAGAAGCTGTCCTTTCTGGTGTTTCTGCGGGTGTCATTGGCCTCGATGCCAAAGGAAAAGTTCAGTTATGTAATTCCTCAGTAAGTCAATTGCTGGGCTTGAATCTGAAGGAAGCCGTTGGGAAAAATTTCAAAAAGGTTATCCCAGAAATGGCACCGCTTTTAGATGAAATCAGGGAGGAAGCTGCTGAGTTTGTTGAAAAACATATCACCTTAAATCGAGGGGGGCATAACCATACCTTTGTTGTTCGACTTTCACAGAATCAAAAGAAAAACAAACTCATAGGATATGTGGTGACCTTTGATGACATTACCCAATTGCAAAGTGCACAGCGCAAAGCAGCATGGTCTGAAATGGCCCGTCGTATTGCCCATGAAATTAAAAATCCTTTGACTCCTATCCAACTTTCTGCAGAACGTTTAAAAAGACGCTATACAAAACAAATCCAGCAGGACACTGAAACATTTCAGAATTGCGTTGATACGATTATTCGTCAAGTAGGATATATTGGAGAAATGGTGGGTGAGTTTTCTTCCTTTGCGCGAATGCCAGCCCCTGATATTAAGCCAGAAAATTTAGTTCAAATCTGTCAGGAAGAGATCTTTTTACAACAGCAAGCTCATGGAGATGTGATCATTGACTTTATCTCTCCTCTAAAATCTCTTCCTTTCCCGTGTGATAGGGGGCAACTTGGACAAGTTCTGACGAATCTTTTGCAAAATGCCCTTCAGGCTATTGAAGCCAAGTCAACGTCCAAAGGTCAAATCAAAGTTCATCTCGAAAAAGTGGCAAAAAAAATTATTCTTAGTGTTTCTGATAATGGGATTGGATTGCCTTCGGAAGGAAGGGAACGCTTGACAGAACCTTATATTACTTATCGAGAAAAAGGGACAGGACTGGGGCTTGCGATCGTGAAAAAAATCGTAGAAGATCATGGGGGAAATTTAAGCTTTATGGATTCCCCAGAAGGAGGTGCCCTTGTCAAGATTGTATTTAATTCCCCAGCCTAAGAGTTTAGAAACATGAGCCAAGATATCCTCGTTGTTGATGATGAACCAGATATCCGGGAACTGGTCGCTGGTATTTTAAAGGATGAGGGCTATACATGCCGCGTGGCATCAACAGGAGAGGAAGCTCTTGACCAAATTTCCATTCGTCAGCCCAACCTTCTTATCCTTGATGTGTGGCTCGGGGACCCCAAATATGACGGTTTAAAAATTCTTGAGCACATAAAGAAAACAAATGCAGACCTCCCTATTGTTATGATTAGTGGTCATGGAACAGTTGAGACGGCTGTCACTGCAATTAAGCTGGGCGCTTATGATTTTATTGAAAAACCTTTTAAGACAGATCGCCTGCTGATGATTGTCTCTAGGGCCGTTGAAGCTGCACAATTGCGTCGCGAAAATCGCGAGCTAAGAGATGGTGTCTCTTTTCCTAAAATGATTGGCAATTCTTCGGCTATTTTGAGTGTTCGGAAAACTATAGAAAAGGTGGCTCCCACGAATAGCCGTGTGCTGATGCTTGGAGATTCAGGCGTGGGGAAAGAATTAGCTGCCCGCGAAATCCACAAAGCTTCAAAGAGAGCTTCTGGCCCGTTTCTTGTTCTTAATTGTAAGGCGGATTCTGAAGAATCTTTGGATAAAAAACTGTTTGGGGAGGAAGCGATTCAAAACGCCCCACGTAAATTAGGGATGTTGGAGTATGCTCATGGAGGCACTCTTTATTTAGATGAGGTCACAGAACTTTCCCTTGATGTTCAATCTAAGCTTGTTCGTTTTCTTCATGAAAACTCCTTCAAGCGAAGTGGCGGCGAGCAAAAAGTTATTGCCGATGTGCGTGTGTTTGCTGGGTCTCAAAAGGATGTGAAAAAACAATGTGAAGCAGGAGCCTTTCGGGAGGACCTTTTTTATCGATTAAACGTCATTACCCTCCAGTTGCCCCCCTTAAGAGAGCGCCTCGAGGATCTTCCTGAATTGGTGGCTTACTTTGTCGAAACCATATCCCGGCAAGCAGGGGTTATGGCTCGCCAGTTTTTAGACTCAACGCTTGCTGTCATGAAAACACATACCTGGCCAGGAAACATTTACGAATTGAGGAATACTATTGAAAGAGCTTTGATTCTCTCCCCTGCAGCAAATGATGTGCCCGTCATGCCTGATGAATTGCCTCCGGAGATACGAGGGGAAAATCTAAAGGTTCTTACGCATCAAAACTCTCCTAACTTTTTATCCATGCCTTTGCGCGAAGCACGAGAGTATTTTGAGCGGGAGTACCTTTTAGCGCAGGTACAAAAGTTTTCTGGGAATATCTCCCGAACAGCCAATTTTATTGGAATGGAACGCTCAGCGCTCCACCGCAAACTTCGCCAGCTGCAAGTGGAGAGAAAAAAGAGGGCTTAGGGACATTGAGTACAGAGAACCTCAATCCGACATTGACCGAGAATTGGATCAAGATGAAGCTTCATTTCTTCAGGGAAGTTTCCTTTTAAGTCCTCTTGGATCTGGCAGAAAGCATAGACCATCTCTCCTTCACATGTGTTATAAGTGACGAGAAGCCCTTGTTGAAAGTCAAGGTTCAAAGGATCAGCCTTATCAGAGAAGCTTAATATCGTACCATTTTCGAGAGGAAAAGTTTGCTTCCACCCGCAATCAACCGCAGGCCTTAAAGTCATTTCTGTAACCTCAAGATCCCTCAAGTCACATAAGGTCAATTCATCGATTTCAATTTCTAAACGCATGTCAACTTCTTGAAGCGGATCGCAAATGACGCGTTCAGCGCGTGCTTTAGTACTAAAAACGATGCAGGTGACTAGCAGGCTGAAAAAAATAGATCGAATGGCTCCCATAATGACTCTCTTTTTGTATATGTGTTTATCAATAAAATCTTAACTATTGATGTTATATCATAAAAACATCAGTCATAGGAGATATAACATGAAAAATCTTACCATTGCCACCATTCTCATTGGCCTTTCAGGGACCATGCTCTCAGCAGCAGTTGACGAGTCTAAGTTACCAGCGGACCTTCAGTCTAAGGTTCAAGCTGCTGAGCAAGGCGCTTCAACTGCAGGAAATCCTGTCCAGTTGTTTGTCCAAAGCTCAAGCCAAACTCTTGATGGTTTTTATACGCAGCTCAATCAACTATTGCAGGAAAAGGGATACCTTAAAGGAAACCCTGTGACAGACGTTGTTCAGCAAACGCTGAAAGAAATTAAAACGAATCTTAATAGCCTTAAATCAGCTGAGAGCGCTGCCGATACGGTTTCTACTGATATTACAGTCCTACCTCTGCTTTTCCAGTATTTAAGCAGCATTACCCCTTCAGAAAACTTTCCTGATGTCTGTAAAACCTATACGGCGCAAAAAGTAACTGGACTGGTGGAAACTTTAGCTGGAAAATGGACTTTTTATGATCCATATACTAATACTTATTACCCTTTTTTATCTGAGATTACAGATGTGGGGCTTATTAACAGTGGAGCAGAATACGTTGTTTCTCGTACACCTGATGAAAAAGTTCAAGATGGTTATTTAGCGCCAGATCCTCTCACAACTAAACAAGTTGTTGCATGTTTATCTAACCCTTATACACCACCAACGGCTCCAACCTCTGGAACAACAAAAAAATAGCCCTATTGTTGAATAATATAAAATCCGCACCTCTTTTGAGGTGCGGCTTTTTTTAGGGGTGAGCAGGTTTGTGAGAGGTAGGATAAGGCTCATCCATATCCTTCAGATGACAGCAAAGCTTATCCACCTTTAACTTAATTTCTGAACCTCCTGAAAAAACCAGGTGAATACACCCGTCATTAGCGTTATGGATGGTTAAAAGATTCACAATCTCATTTTCATTCTGGAGATCAAGGCTCTTTTTCTTCACATCTTTGACATGATGAAAGGCAAGCCCAGCTGCAACGCGAGCGTAATAAGACTGGCCTTCAATAGATTCAGGATTGCATTCCCAGCAAAAACGGTTGACCACCATGTGGAACTCCCCCTTTTTGGCATCATATTCCATGCCTGAAAGAGGAATCAACGCATCTTGAAGGCACGCTGCAATGACCTGAAGATCCTCATGATCTTCGGCAATTATTTTTAGTGGCGCATAGGGCATGGCGTTTTTCTCATGGGTTAAATTCAATTCTTTCTTTTATATAGGGTCAGAGTCTTTGAATATCAGCCCCGCACCCACGTAATTTTTCTTCTAACTTCTCATAGCCGCGATCTAAGTGGTAAACGCGGTTGATAAGGGTTTCACCTTCGGCTACAAGCCCTGCTAAAACAAGGGATACGGAAGCTCTTAAGTCCGTGGCCATGACAGGGGCTCCCTTGAGCTTGTTAACTCCGCGTACAAGAGCTGAGGAACCGTGAACGGTAATATTGGCTCCCATGCGGCACAATTCGGGTACATGCATAAATCTGTTTTCAAAAATAGTTTCCGTAATCATGGCAGCACCTTTAGCAACGCTCATGAGGGCCATCCATTGGGCTTGGAGATCTGTTGCAAAGCCTGGGAAAGGTTCAGTCATGACATCGACTCCTTGTAAACGTGTGGTAGGTGCTTTAACCGTAAGGCAATTTTGTGTTTCTTTTAAAGTAACGCCAGCTCTCTTTAAGAGAGTGGAGAGGGTAGGAAACAGCTGAAGGGTTGTGCCTAAAAGGCAAATTTCTCCTCCCGTAAGGGCGGCTGCCATAGCATAGGTCCCTGCTTCAATACGGTCCGCTATGACGGAATGGGTTGTGCTCTCCAATTTATCAACTCCCTCAATGACAAGAGTGTCTGTGCCAATACCTGAAATTTTTGCACCCATAGCATTGAGGCAGTGGGCCAAGTCACCAACTTCCGGCTCACGTGCCGAATTCATAAGCCGAGTTTGTCCCTTTGCTAAGGTTGCGGCCATGAGAAGATTTTCCGTGCCTGTAACAGAAACGGTGGGAAATGTAAAAGGTGCCCCTATAAGTCCGTGAGGGGCTTTGGCATGAACATAACCCTCCTCTAAGGAAATCAAAGCTCCGAGGGCTTCAAGCCCCTTTAAATGAAGGTCTATGGGGCGCGTGCCTATGGCACACCCTCCGGGAAGAGACACATGTGTTTGCTTTTCACGTGCAACAAGAGGCCCCAATACAAGGACGGATGCCCGCATTTTTCGGACCACATCATAAGGAGCTGTTGTGCTGGAAAGATTATTTGCACAAAGCTCAACAGTGTTGGTGTCTTTATGACGGGTTACTGACACCCCTAATTGTGAGAGAAGCTGGGCCATACTGCTAATGTCCGAAAGATTTGGCACATTACAAAGATAAAGAGGTTTGTCTGTTAAAAGGCAGGCGGCCATTAAGGGAAGTGAGGCATTTTTTGCGCCACTGATTTTAATATCTCCCTTAAGGCTGATCCCACCACGTATACGGATTTTATCCATTGATCTTCCCTTTTTAAGATGCAGGTTTAATGATTTTTGGCAATGTAACTCCCGTTTGCCCCATATATTTTCCCATGCGATCCCGGTAAGAGATTTCACACACATCACTTCCTTTTAAGAATAGGAACTGACAGGCTCCTTCGTTGGCATAAATTTTTGCTGGAAGCGGGGTTGTATTTGAAAACTCCAAGGTTACTTGGCCTTCCCATTCCGGCTCAAGAGGGGTCACATTCACGATGATGCCGCAGCGCGCATAAGTTGATTTCCCAAGGCAGATCACTAATACATCCCGGGGAATTCGGAAATATTCCGTGGTGCGGGCTAAGGCAAAGCTGTTGGGAGGGATGATACATACATCCGTTTTTCGTTCCACGAAACTAGTAATTGAAAAATCTTTGGGATCAACAATGGCATTGTCCACATTAGTAAAAATCTTGAATTCATCAGACACGCGTGCATCATAGCCATAGGAGGAAAGACCGTAAGAAATAACAGCTTGCCGCTCTTGATGCTCAATAAAAGGGTCTATCATGCCTTTGAGAGCTTGTTCGCGAATCCAAGTATCCGGTAAAAGGGCCATTTGATTTTGATCCTAGTTCTGAATTAAAACTGATTTATTTCTAGAGCAAGTCGCTTCTCCTCACAAGAGAGGAATTTAATTAGGCCATGTCCGTGTGCAATTACGTCCAGCAGCTTTAGCAGCATATAAAGCCTTGTCAGCGTGTTCAATAGCGTCTTCAATGGGTAGCTGTGTGTCGAGTTCTGCAATTCCAAAGGAGGCTGTGATATAAATTGGATCTCGTTTGCCGATATCAATTTGCTTTTTAGAAAGGCGGTCTCTCAGAATTTCAATCCTGTCATAACAATCTTTGAAGCTTGTATTATGCAGACATATTAAGAATTCTTCTCCCCCATAACGAAAGAGTTTATCATAGGGGCGAAGATTATCCATTAAAAAACGAGCTATGACCTGTAAAACCTTATCTCCTACAGGATGTCCGAATTTATCATTGACCTTTTTAAAGAGATCTAAGTCGATCATAATAAGAGAAGAATTTTGAGATAGGCGTTTATCCATAGATTGAATTTCACGCAATACGGGAAGCATATCAACTCGATTAATAGCTCCTGTAAGAGGATCATGAGTATAAAGGGACAATTCTATTTCGCGTTTTAGAGAAGAAATTTCAAGCCTCAACCGTTCGACTAAATTGCAGAAGCTATCATAATTTTGAGAATCAATTACTTGCCCAACATTGACGCAGGAGAGAAGTTCTGATGCCAGGTGGTGCATTTGCCTATGAGTTTCCCCAATTGAAACGAAGCTGGGGTGTTTATAGAGTTTTTTGTTGGCAGCTGTATAATACCACTGGCCAAAAAGGCACTTTTTATAGGATTGGGGGTGCATGTCATTAAGATTACAAGGAAGATGACATGCAAATACCCGAATAAGAGCATTGTGCCATTGAAGGTGGTTATAAAGGGCCTGTTCCAGCTGGACAACTATGGCCTGTAATTCCTCACGATCGATAGATGTAAGATTCATAAACCAAACTCTCTTCCGACTTTTTTTACTCCTTTTGTAGAATATAAAAGTTAGATTAAATTTTGATTAATTCTCTTTAAAAAAAATAGCGATTTAAGCTTCTATAGATTTTGCTCTTGAAATTACGGGCTCTTATTATTATTTTAATGGTATGGTAAAGAATGAGTATTACATATTAGATATCTTAAGAGGGCTTGGGGCTCTTTTTGTTATATTTTATCATTTTTTTGTTTTTTTCTTTGATCATCAAACTTTTTCAGCAGGCTTATTTAATCTAGAACCAGTAGAACTCTCCAGGCCTTTTTATTTGGATATGATCAATATGTTGCCTTTTGATATTGGTCATTTGGGCGTTGCTTTCTTTTTTTTGATTTCGGGATTTCTTATTCTTCCATCCTTGGAACGCTATGGATCCTTAAAGAATTTCCTTAAACATAAGGTGTTCCGCCTTTGGCCAGCGTATGGTGTTTGTTTTTCCTTAGGTCTTCTTTTCATTGCTGGGGTTTTTGCCCTTCAGGGTTGGGAGTTTCCTTACACTTTCGGGCACGTTTTGTCCTATTTCTTTTGGATAAGGGACCTTGGCCATTACTCTTATATTGATGGGGCTGTTTGGACCTTAGAGATTCAGATTAAGTTTTATATATTTGCTGGTCTTGTATGGTCCTTTGGTAAGACAAATTTCCTGGAGAAAATGTGTGCTCTAACTCTTGGGTTGAGCCTTCTAGTTTATATACTCTGTATTTATACAGCAGGAGATGACTTTCATTGGGCCTATCTTTTTGTTTTAGCCCAAAAAAATCTGAAGTACTATAGCCTTATACTTTTAGGGACGGTTCTTTATTCTTATTATAAGGAGAGCATTTCCTTGCAAAGAAGCCTTTTATTGGGAGTCCTTTTCTTAAGTGCCTTTCTTTCGCCTCTATTTAGTTCACCAGATCCTTTGAAAACCAACGCTTATCTTTTAGGGCTTGTTATATTTAGCTACTTTGTCCTCTTTGATAAAAAGGGCCTACAGATACAAAAAAAAGGTAATAGGTTTCTTGAGTGGGTTTCAAAGATCAGTTATCCCCTTTATATAGGCCACGTTTTGCCGGGCTATATGATCATGTATTTTATGATAAGCTGTGGATACAATGTATTTTGGGGAATATGCCTTGGCCTTTTTTATACATTTATTATGGCGGAGATCGTTCATAAGTATGTCGAGAAAAGAGTCCTTACCCTTTTTTGTCATAACAAAGCCTTTACTAAGAAGCAGGCTCCACAAGCAAGCGCTTAAAATCTACGTTAGGCAATAATATCTGGGATGAGTCTAGCCCGAAGTTTAATAATTTCGTCTTTTATTTGAAGTTTCCTTCTCTTTAACCGTTGTATGGCCAGTTGATCACATAAAGGCGTTTTGAGAAGCGTTAAAATTGTCTCTTCCAAAGTTTTTTGTTCGTTTTTAAGTTTATCTAATTTATTCATTGCATTTTCTTTCATCATCATACCACACATAACTTCACCTTACCTTTCGGAAGTATATCAAATTTTTTTTTAAAAATCTCCAAAAAAATTATTAATAAAATCAAGTGTAAAATCAACGAATATCAAAAGGGAATGGTTAAGTACTCCCTTTTTTTAAATATATAAGTTGGCTCTTATAAAGGAAACACTCGAAAATTGGGAAAAACGTATCGAAGGCATTTATAATTTTATTTGCTAAAAGAAGGCAAATGCCATACAAAATTGCAGGTTGATCATAAAAGGGAACATAGAGTTTTACATGAAAAGACCATTTTCAAAAAAAGGAATAGTTATTGGTTTTTGCGGAAGTTTCTTTGTTTTGATTCTTCTATTTTGTCTTTTCTTTGATGCTTTTTATGAAAGCACTTTTCGCTCAATGCAAGATAAGGTTTCATCCCTTGCCGGTGTGGATTCAGGGGGGCTTCGGGAAATGCGGGCTTCAGGAGGAAATAGCGTTCGTTTTTTAGATCTTAAATGGAGGCTGTCTCATGTAGATAGACCTGTAATTATCGTTGATGCTATGTCTGAATATCATGGGTATATCAAAGGAATTCCTACTTCTTTTTTGGCCTATCATAAACAAGCTTCTTATAAGCATCTCTTGAGAAGATTGATCCTTACGGGGTCAATAAACGTTCATCCAGAGCTTGTGACTTCGGAAGAAGAGGAAGTAATAAAACATGGGTTTGCATATAAAAAAGTCGATATAGGAAGTAGTTTTGTATCAAATGATGAAGATGTTGATAAAATCATAGCTTTTTATGATAGTGTATCCCCGGATGCGTGGCTTCATTTCCATTGTTCCCATGGAAAGGGAAGAACAACCCTTTTGCTTGTGATGCTTGATATAATGAAAAATGCGCCGCGCGTGTCTATAGGGGATATTGTGAAGCGACAACATCTTCTTGGTTCTGAAAATTTGTTTAATACTGAAGTTTGGAAGAATGGGACATATAATAAGGCTATGCTCGTCCAGCGTAAGAATTTTGTTGAGAAATTCTATAAATTTATTTGTCAACGAAAGGCGGGAGGAATTCAGGTTTGGTCTAAGTGGCATCCTCTGAATAAATAAATAGCCCAAAGAAAATAGCATGAAAATCTTTAGCAAAAAAAGAATTTACATTATAGGGATGAGCTTTTTGAGCCTTATTGCCCTTTTAGTCGTTTATTTGCTTGCGACAGATCGTTGTGCAGATGCGCCTATTCGTACCATGCAGGATCAAATACTTTCCTCACAACAAGTAGACCTTACAGGCCTTCGGGAGTTACAGGTTTCTGGGGGCCCGATCGTTCATTTCTCTGCTCTGAGCGACCAATTAAAAAACATGAAGAAACGTATTATTATCGTCGATGGATTAGATGAAAATCATGGATATTTCAATGGCACACCAACAACATTTTATGGGTATCATCGGGAGCACCTTGGGATTCGTCATCTTATCCGGCGTCTTCTCTTTACAGGAACTTATAAAAAGCTTGAGGATAAGGTTGTTTCAGAAAAGGAAACCACCGAAAAACTAGGGTTTACCTATAAGGAAATACCGATAAGTAGCCGTACAGATACCCCGCCTCAGGTCGTTGATGAGTTTATTAATTTTGTGGAAACCTTGCCTGAGACGGCATGGGTCCATTTTCATTGTCGGCATGGAAAAGGTAGAACCTCTGTGATGTTAGTCATGTTTGATATTATTAAGAATGCGCCTCAAGTAGCTCTTTCTGATATAGTCACACGCCAGCATTTACTTGGTTCAATAAATTTATTCGATACATCTATTTGGAACAATGGGACATATGATAAGGTTAAGCTCGAGCGTCGTAAGAAATTTATTGAAGATTTTTATGCTTTCATTTGCCAACGAAAAACGGGTGGTATCCAAAAGTGGTCTATCTGGCGTCAAAACCTTACTCCAAAAGTTTCAGCCACTCGACTTCATTCAAAACCTTGATCCCAAAAGCATGTGCTGCCTTTGCTTTTGAGCCAGCATCAGCCCCAACTACAACGTAATCTGTTTTTGCTGAGACAGAACTTGAAACCTTCGCCCCCAAAGCTTCAGCTCGAACCTTGGCTTCTGAGCGGGTCATACGGTCAAGGGTTCCTGTAAAAACAATGGTCTTGTTGGCGAGAGGGCTCGCACTCGCTTGTGGGGGCGCTTCATTTAGGACGGTGATTTCCTGTAGAAGTTCATCGAGAACCTTAAGGTTGTGGGGTTCATCAAAAAATGCGATCAAATCCGCAGAAACGCTCGGCCCAATGCCATCAATTGACATAAGCTCTGCGTAGGGTTCTCCCCCTTGGTCCTTTGCAGCGATCATTGCGTCTTTCCAGCCTGTATAAGACAAATAATGCCGCGCCAAAAGTTTTGCAGTCGCTTGGCCCACCTGAGGAATACCCAGCGAATAAATAAAGCGATGGAGAGGAATTTTGCGACGCACGTCAATGGCTTTAAAAAGATTATGAGAGGAAAGAGGACCCCAACCTTCTCGCGTGCGGAGAGGAGTTAAGCTTTCTTTATTACGCTCCTCGAGGGTGAAGATGTCTTGAGGAGAATGGATCAATCCTTCCTTATAAAAAGCATCAATATGCTTGGACCCAAAACCTTCGATATCAAACGCATCCCGAGAGACAAAATGCCGAAGCCTTAAAGCGGCTTGAGTTGTACAGATAAGCCCTCCAATACATTTTCGTGCCACTTCCCCTGGCAAACGAACGGCATGGGATCCGCAAACGGGGCATGTGTGAGGAAAAATAAATGGATGTGAGTCTTCAGGTCGCTTGTCTTTGAGAGAACTTAGAACCTGAGGGATCACATCCCCTGCCCGTTGAAGAAGAACCGTATCACCAACGCGAATGTCTTTGCGCGCAATTTCATCTTCATTATGCAATGTTGCACGTGAAACAACAACTCCTCCAACGGTGACAGGTTCGAGAATTGCTACTGGCGTTAAGGTGCCTGTACGTCCCACTTGGATAAGGATATCTTTGAGGACAGTTTGAGCCTTTTCGGCAGGAAATTTATGGGCCAAAGCCCAACGTGGGGCACGTCCAGAAGCTCCCATGCGGCGTTGCCAATCGATTCGATTCACTTTGTAAACGATACCATCAATATCATAGGGAAGGGAGGCACGTTGGGCCTCAAGCTCATGATAATAGGTTAAAATGTCTTCTGTTGTTTTACACAACCGAGCCAAGGGGTTGGTTGTAAATCCCCAGCCTTTTAATTTCACTAAAAAATCCCAATGCGTAGTTTCATGAAAGGGGGAGTAGTCGTCACAACTGTAAGCAAAAAACTTAAGGGGGCGACTTGCTGTTACCTTTGGATCCAACTGCCGTACCGACCCTGCAGCTGCATTACGAGGATTTGCAAAAAGCGGAAGATGATCTTTTTCCCTTTCCTGGTTCATGGCCAGAAAGTCATTGTGACGCATATAGACTTCTCCGCGGATTTCGGTAAGAGCAGGGAAAGTCTTGTCTTCAACCACCTCAGGGATGTCCTTTAAGGTTTTGAGATTTTGGGTAATATCTTCACCTTCAGTGCCATCACCCCGGGTGGCTCCCAAAATAAAAATCCCTTTTTCATACCTTAAGGTTGCTGAAAGTCCATCAATTTTAGGCTCAGCCACAATGTCGATAGGGGTATCTCGAGAAAGTCCTAAAAACCGCCGGATACGGTCCATAAAGTCATATACATCCTTGTCCTCAAAACCATTATCGAGAGAGAGAACAGGCTTAAGATGTTTGACCTTTTTAAAAGGCCCCAGAAGAGGAGCGCCTACCCTGAGGCTCGGGCTATCTTCCCGAACCAGGTGCGGAAAACGCTTTTCAATGGCCGCATTGCGTTGGCGAAGTTTATCGTAGTCGGCATCGCTGATTTCCGGCTGATCTTCTATGTAATACAACATATCATGATGAGCTATGAGCTTTGCTAAACGCTTGAGTTCTTCCCTTGCCTCCTCTTCCTTGAGTTGATCTACAGGCATTGTGGTCACCTTCCCGCTCCCATAAGCCTGCGCGCCGCAGCGCGGGCTTCATCTGTGATTTCTTGACCAGCGAGCATGCGGGCCACTTCCTCATCTCTATCTTCTGTCGTTAGTTCCTTCATGTGAGCTGTGGTTACGCCATTTTTAATTTCTTTAAAAACAATCAAATGTTGAGTTCCATGGGCAGCAATTTGAGGAGAATGCGTAATGGCTAATACTTGGAGAGAGTTTGAGAGAGCTTTGAGCCTTTCCCCCATAGCTGCCGCCACAGCGCCTCCTATACCGCTTTCAATTTCATCAAAAATAAGCGTAGGAACAGCCCATGATTGAACCAGAACAACTTTTAAGGCGAGCATGAAGCGAGAGAGTTCTCCCCCTGAGGCAATAGAGGAAAGGGGCCCTTCAGGTGTTCCAGGATTGGTTTGAACATAGAATTCAACACGGTCATATCCATGCGGGCCCCAATGCTCTTCCTTTAACCTGTCAAAGTGAACGTGGAAAGAAGCTTGCCCCAGCTTGAGAGGAGCGAGTTCGTCCATTATAGCTTTTTCAAGTTCTAATGCCTTATCTTGTCGAGCTTTTGAGAGCTGTTGAGCTTTTTTAAGGTACCCTTGATGGGCTTCCTGTAGTTTTTGTTCAAGGGCTTTCAAAGACTCTTCCCCATGGTTAAGAGAGCTCAGTTCTTCTTTAAAGGTTTCCAAAGAGGTGAGGAGATCTTCGGTTTGATATTTTCGGGCAAGATCCCTCAGAGTATAAAGACGGTTTTCCAGGGTTTCCAAACTATGAGGAGATCCTTCAACGTCTTCATTAAAACGGCCTATTTCTTCAAAGAGCTCTTGCGTTTCAATGAGAGCCCGTTCGGCAATTTCAAGAAGAGGGCTTATTTTTTGGGGGATTAAGTCTTGAATCCGCGTTAAAGCCTTGTGGGTTTGGGAAAGGTCAGAAATGGCGGAGGTAAGGTTTTGGCTCGTAACGACAAAAGTCTCTGCCATTTTTGCATGATGGGCGATAAGCGCTCGCTCATTTTCCAATTCTTTTTCTTCGCCCTGTTTTGGATTTATTTTTTTGACGTCTTCAATGGCAAAGCGGAGGTAGGCTTGTCGTTCATGAGACTTTGCAAGATCTTCTTGGAAGGACTGCAAGTTCTCTTTTGCGCTTAAGTAGTGTTTATAAGCCTCAGCAATTGGGCTTTTGTTCAGCTTTCCAAACTCATCTAGAGCATTTAAATGGGATTTTGGTTGAAAAAGGGTGTCAAATTGCCCATGGATTTCCACAAGCTCTTGACCAAGGCGGCGCATTAGGTTTTGGCTAATGATTTGATCATTTAGAAAACATTTGTTCTTTCCATCAGCCTCAAGAATGCGGCGAAAGATCAGCTCTCCTCCTCCATAATCAATTCCTTGCTTATCTAACTCTTTCCATATGAGGTGGGTTGAAGGAAGAGAAAATGTAGCCGTCACTTGGGCTTTAGAGGCTCCAGCCCGCAAAAGGCGAGAATCCGCACGTTCTCCTAAGGCAAGCCCTAAGGCATCTAAAAGGATAGATTTTCCTGCTCCCGTTTCTCCCGTCAAAAGACAAAGGCCGCACCTGAAGGAGATATGAAGGTCTTCAATCAAAACAATATTGCGAATGGAAAGGGATTCAAGCATGAATGTCCATCTTCAATTTTTATTTCCTAAGGGAGGATACAATAAATTATAATAGGCCTGCAAAGTTTATTTATATTTCATCCATGGACAACTTTTATAGATTACTTTAAAAATTTCTTTAAGGGGTTTATACGGAATAAAATAGCAATGATATTGGACTGGGATAAATTAAGAGTATTTTATCACGTCGCTAAAGCTAAAAGCTTTAATCGAGCCGCTTGTCATTTAAATATTTCTCAGAGCTCTCTGAGCCGAAGTGTTCAACAGTTGGAGTATTTACTTAAAGTTCAACTTTTTAATCGCGTTCCAAAAGGACTGATTTTAACAAAACAAGGGCAGATTTTATTTGAGAAGGTTAAGGAAATGGCGGTCTCCCTTGGGGATGCTGAAACGACTCTCCAGGAAGAAAGTTCAGAGCCACAAGGTAACATAAAGGTTGCAACGACGGTTGCGCTTGCAAACATATGGCTTATTGAAATTATTCCAGATTTCCTTGCATCTTATCCAAAGATTAAGCTCGATATTATAGGTAGTGACGAAGAATTAGACATAAAGGCGCGAGAAGTAGATGTATCGATTCGCCCCTTTGTTACGGACGAACCTGATTTAGTTCACGAATATCTTTTTTCCTGTTGTTTGCAGCTCTATGCAAGCCCTGAATATCTTCAAAAATTTGGCTGTCCTCAAACGGTAAATGATCTTGATCATCACCAGATTATTACTTTTAGCGAATCTCGTATAAAACCTCATGATTACGTTGATTGGATTTTATGGGTTGGTAAGGCGCCCGGCGGATATAAAAGAAAGCCTTACATAAGAATTAATTCATCAAAAGGGGCCAGTCGTTTTGCAGAATTGGGCTTAGGCATCGTTGCTTTGTCAAAGGAATTTCCGGGAATAGAAAACATGAATCTTGTTAGTATATTACCAGATGTAAAAGGGCCTACTATAGACATATATTATGCCTATCCTCTATCTCTTAAAACCTTAAAACGAGTTCAAGTGTTTGGAGAATATCTCGCAAAATCCGTGCCAAAGAATTCTAGAAGAGGCATAGATATTCGAAACCTGAACACTCCACATATACATAAGAAGAATAAAATTGACTTAGCGGTTGTTTCGCGTTAATTAGAGGATAGAGACTCTTGCTTTTTGATGAGAGTCGTTAAAAAGGAGGAATATAAAATGATCATTTATGATACTAAAAAATGGCCCTAAAATTTTAAAGTAATAACTCTATTTTTGAGGCTTTTGACTATTCGCTGTGCATAAAGCATTGTTTGTGGAGAGAGGGTATGTTTTAATTTTTTTTGAGCTTCTAGTGAGAGTAGCAATAAAACTTGGGAGGAGTTCATGGAAAAAAATTTTATCATCCTTTGTACATTGGTGTATAATGCATTTGCGTATTACCAAAATATTCTTTATGGGTTTTTTTCATTTATCTTAGCTTCTACTTTTTTTCCTTCTCACAATTTAACTTTTTCTATTTTTGCAAGTTTTTCAACATTTGCAGTTGGTTTTTTAGCAAATCCTTTTGGAGGACTGTTGTTCGGTTATTTAGGGGATAGATATGGAAGAAAATACACAATAAATTTATCAATCATATTAACGTCTTTCCCTACTTTTTTAATCGGCGTACTGCCGACGTATGAGGAGATTGGGATTGTTACAAGTCTGGCTCTTATCTTTTGTCGTTTTCTCCAGGGACTTTCAGTGGGGGGGCAGTCCAATAGTAGTATCGTTTTTATTGTCGAGCATTCATTTCGAAAAAAAGTTAATTTTGCGTGTGGGCTTCTTGCCTCCTCAAGTCTAATGGGGGCCATTCTGGGTACTTTTATAGGTTTTCTTTGCCTTTTAGATATCATGCCAGCATGGGCTTGGCGCATTCCTTTTCTTTTAGGAGGTCTTTTGGGCTCGATAAGTTATTTTATTATGCGGAATGTGAATGAAACAGAAGAATACATGAATGCCCAGCGCTCTGACGTTTTAAAACAACGCCCTATTATCAATGTTATAAAAAATTACCCCACTAACTTTTTCTGTACAATGGGGGTTTCAATAGCAACGTTTATTCCTTTTTATATTATTGTAATTTACATGATTAATTATGTTTTTTCAGTAAATTTTGGCTTCTCTCCTGCTCAAATAATGATAACAACTACTTTTTTTATGGCTATTTGGGGTATCTTTCTCCCCCTCATGGGATATCTCGCAGATAAAATAGGTGAGATTCGTGTCATGCAGGCTTCTACACTTATTATGCTTTTCGTCTCTTTTCCGTTGTGTTGGGTTATACAAGTATCCTTATCCTTGCCTTTAACTTTTATTGCTCTCGTTCTTTTGTGTGTCATAAGTGCTGCTTATGTAGCTCCTAGTGGAACTCTAATGACGAAATTGTTTCCTGTTCCCCTTCGATGTAGTGGAATTTCAGTTGCCTCCGGCATTGGAAATGCTCTTTTTGGTGGTACGGCTCCACTCATTGGGTTCTTACTGGTTGAAAACACAGGTATGCTCTCTTCTTTGGCCCTTTACATCATGTTTGGGAGCTTGATCGGCTATATAGCCATTAAAAAAACCAATTTTAATGTTGAGGAAAGTCAAAAAGAATCACAAGCAGAGGGGAGCCCAATTTGCCCCTCTGATATGAGAAGTGATGATGAAATTCCGGGAGTTCTTATCGCTAAATAAACCTTCAAAGGAAAACTTCAGCATACCCCTAATGTCAAAATTGCACTATGCACTTTAAAAGTTTCAGGTAACATAAAGAAGAAGCTGCTTTCGAAGCCTCCATGCTAAAGAACCAGCTTTTAACTCTTCTCTTCTTTCTTAAGGAAAAAGAGGTGTAGGAAGGAATAGTGTGTTGTGTTGTTACATTCCTTCCTGAACGTTCAAAGCTCTCTTGACATCTTCTCATTCTCTCGCCATGTCTTAAGATGAAAACTATATACCGGTAAGCACGCATGAAAGCATTTCTTTTCCCAGGGCAAGGATCTCAAAGTATTGGGATGGGGCGTGAGGTTTATGATGCCTTTCGTTGTGCAAAGGACGTCTTTCAAGAAGTAGATGAAGCCCTTAATCAAACCCTGACCAAGATCATCTTTGAGGGGCCGGAGTCGGAACTTGTCCTAACAGAAAACGCCCAACCAGCATTGATGACTGTCAGTCTTGCCCTCATGCGGGTTTTAGAGAAGGAAGGAAACCTCAATCTTTCTCAAGAAGCATCTTACGTTGCGGGCCATTCCTTAGGTCAATATTCCGCTCTTTGTGCGGCAGGAGGACTCAGCCTTGCCGATACAGCACGCCTTCTTAAAATTCGAGGACAAGCCATGCAACAAGCCGTTCCTATAGGTGAAGGTGCTATGGCTGCGATTTTAGGTCTTGAAATGGCTGAGGTAGAAAACATCGTGGGTGAGGCTGCTCAAAGTCAAGTATGTGAAGTTGCTAATGACAATAGCCCTGGGCAAATTGTCATTAGCGGTCATCGGGATGCGATTGAACGGGCCATTGAGCTCGCCAAAGAAAAGGGGGCAAAACGCAGCGTTCTTTTAAACGTGAGTGCCCCTTTCCATTGTGCGCTTATGAAGCCTGCTCAAGCTAGGATGAGAGCCGCGTTTCAGGACATTTCTATGAAAAACCCTTCTATCCCAGTGCTGGATAACGTTTCGGTTGAAGCTGTTCAAGATGAAGTAAGGCTCCGCGAGCTTTTAATTCAACAAGTGACGGGACGCGTTAGGTGGCGCGAGAGTATCGAAAAAATGGCTGAGGGAGGAGTGGCCATTACCATCGAAGTTGGTGCTGGAAAGGTTCTTACGGGACTTTCAAAGCGTATTTGTCCTGGGCTTGAAGCCTTTGCATTGAATACACCTTACGATATAGAGCTATTCTTAAAGCATGATATAGCAGCATAAAGGAGTTAAGATGTTTGAATTAAAAGGAAAAAAAGCTCTTGTGACAGGCGCTACAGGTGGACTTGGGGCACAAATTGCGCGAGCCCTTCATCAGCAAGGCGCTCATGTAGCCATTTCTGGGACGCGAAAGGAAAAGCTCGCCGACCTTGCTAAGGAGCTGGGGAATCGTATTGAAGTCCTTCCCTGTGATCTTTCTAATCCAGAAGCCACACAAAAATTAATTTCTCAAGCAGAAACAGCCCTTGGGGGGCTTGATATTCTGGTGAACAATGCAGGTCTTACTCAAGATGGGCTTATGTTACGCATGAGTGATGAGCAGTGGTATAAGGTCATTGAGGTAAATTTAAATTCTGTATTTCGTTTGTCTCGTGAAGCAGTCAAGAGCATGATGAAGCAACGGATGGGGCGTATTATCAATGTGACCTCCATTGTAGGGGTTACAGGAAATGCGGGTCAAACAAACTATGCGGCGTCAAAAGCTGGGTTAATTGGCCTCACTAAATCTTTGGCGGCAGAAGTTGCCACCCGGGGTATTACGGTGAATTGTATCGCGCCTGGGTTTATTGAATCTCCCATGACAGCTGTATTGAATGATAAACAGCGGGAAAAAATCTTGGGAGAAATTCCTCAAGGATCGATCGGGTCACCCCGTGATATTGCTGCTGGAGTTATCTATTTGGCAAGCGACGAAGCGAAATATGTGACGGGCCAAACCCTTCATATTAATGGTGGAATGGCAATGGTGTAGATTTTTTTACTCTAGGCTAGCCAAAAGAGACAGAGTATGATAGCAACCCATAGGTAAAGTAGGTAAATTGTTTACCTAAACTAATAATTGTCAACAACGTAAGGAAGAAGTTGAAATGAGTGACGTTGCGGCACGTGTAAAAAAAATTGTCGTTGAACACTTGGGTGTTGATGAAGACAAAGTGATCGATAGTGCAAGTTTTGTGGATGATCTTGGTGCTGATAGCCTGGATACTGTTGAGCTTGTTATGGCTTTTGAAGAAGAATTTGGATGCGAAATCCCAGATGACGCAGCTGAAAAAATCATTACGGTCAAAAATGCCATTGACTACGTTCAAGAGCGGGCCTCTAAGTAAATCATTCATGGTATAAAATCTATGCGTCGAATCGTTATAACAGGCTTGGGTCTTGTGACCCCTTTAGGAAACGGAGTTGAAACGACCTGGAGGCGCCTTATCCAAGGAGAATCAGGGATTCGACGGATCGATACTTTTGACACAGAAGGTTTCGCTTCAAAAGTTGCTGGACTTATTCCGATTGGCGTTGAAAAAGGACAGTTTAATTTTGAAGATTATATGACGCCGAGTGAGCGGCGACGGGTAGATGATTTTATCATTTATGGAATTGCTGCTGCTGAAGAAGCTCTAAAAGATTCTGGATGGGTTGCAGAAACTGAAGAACAAAAGGAAATGACTGGCGTTATGATTGGCTCCGGTGTGGGGGGCCTTCCCCGCATTTATGAGGCTTCCATAACCCTCAAGAAAGGGGGGCCTCGGAAAATAAGCCCCTTCTTTATTCCTTCTTGTCTGATTAACCTTGTCTCTGGCCAAGTTTCTATTCGTCATGGCTTTAAAGGCCCGAATCATGCGGTTGTGACAGCCTGCTCTACAGGGGCGCATGCCATTGGGGATGCCGCACGGCTCATTCAATGGGGCGATGCGGACGTGATGATTGCGGGAGGAGCTGAAGCTTCAGTTTGTGAGCTTGGGGTTGCTGGGTTTGCTGCTTTAAGGGCTCTTTCCACTAATTTTAACGATCAACCGACAAAAGCTTCTCGCCCTTGGGATCGTGATCGTGACGGTTTTGTTATTAGTGAAGGGGCGGGCGTTGTTGTGCTCGAAGAATATGAGCACGCGAAAAAACGCGGGGCTAAGATTTACGCAGAAGTATTAGGCTATGGCCTTTCGGGAGATGCCCATCACATTACAGCACCTGCTGAGGATGGGAATGGGGGGTATCGTGCTATGAGAAACGCTCTGCGTCATGCGAAGCTCAGTCCTGAGAATATAGGTTATATCAATGCTCACGGGACCTCAACTCCCCTCGGAGATATGATTGAGTTAGGTGCGGTGAAGCGTCTTTTTACCCATAAAGTCAATATGTCTTCGACAAAGTCGGCTATTGGTCACTTGTTGGGAGCTGCAGGAGGAGTTGAGGCCATTTTCTCAATCCTCGCTTTGAGGACGGGGATTTTACCACCAACCCTTAACCTTGATAACCCTTCAGAAGGGACAGAAGGAATTGACCTTATTCCCCATAAGGCTAAGGAGGAAAAAATTCATGCTGTCATGTCTAACTCCTTTGGATTTGGAGGGACCAACGCCTCCCTTGTTATGGGGGCCGTTTAAGCCTTGTTGGGCTTTTTTTCTCAGTGATGAGGGAGAAGACTTTTCAAGGATTACCTCTTGGTTTAAGAAAACTGCTTTCCATAAAAAGCTAATCGTTTGCGCGGTTTTTATCATCCTTCCTTTCCTCTTTGTAGGGTATGTTGCCTATTGGTATCAGCATCCTCAAAATAATGAAACGACAACGGTTTTAATTGAAAAGGGGACTTCGCTTTCTCAAATCGCTCAAATTTTGAGCAAGCAGAAGGTCTTAGATTCTCCTGACCTTTTTAAAAGCGTTGTTTATGGCGCAGGCGTCACCCAGAAATTAAAGGCTGGCGAATATCTTATCCCCGCTCATATTACGCCTGCTCAACTCATCCATATTTTGGAATCGGGAAGAGTGCTCCTCCATCCTGTGACGATGATTGAAGGGGAGACTTGTACGCTCCTTGTAAAAAAACTTCTATCGAACTCTCACTTTCCAGGGGTTTGTGATATTCCGGAAGAAGGAAGTCTCTTGCCTGAAACCTATCATTTTGCTCACGGCACTGATTGTCAAATTGTCATCAAACAAATGCAAAGAGCCATGAATGAAACCCTCGCAAAGGTTTGGGCTGGACGTTGTCAAAATCATCCCTTAGAAACGCCTCAAGAGCTTTTGATTCTTGCATCAATCATTGAAAAAGAAACGTCACGTTACCGAGAAAAGCCGGTTGTCGCTGCTGTTTTTTTAAATCGATTGAAAAAAGGCATTCCTTTACAAGCTGATCCTACGGTCGTTTATGCCTTGACTAATGGGAAAGAAAACTTAGGTCGTTCGCTTGTTCGTTTAGATTTAAAAATTGAAAGCCCCTTTAACACTTATCTTTATAAAGGCCTCCCCCCAACACCCATATCAAATCCAAGCCTTGTCTCTCTGAAAGCTGCGGCGCATCCAGCAGATGTGCCCTACCTTTACTTTGTTGCTGATGGCTCGGGCGGTCACGCGTTTTCAACAACCCTCGTCGACCATCAAAAGCATCATACCCATTGGCGAAAGATTCGACAGAAGAAATAAGAAAACACCCCTTTCAAGTATTTTTATTTTCATAACCCCTTGTCCTTAACCAAGGTTATCGTATACTTTATAGTCGACCGTTAAAAGCGCGATTTTAGAAAAATGATCGTCAAGAAGGAAGGCGATGAGAAAAGCGAAAGGACA
>MEMA01000021.1:765-24227 GCA_001767835.1 Alphaproteobacteria bacterium GWC2_42_16 | reverse complement strand
ATACGAGACAATAAATGGTTTGTTTTTAAAGACTTAGAAAAATGAAGCCTTAACTTATAGAGAGTAAAAGGGAGCTGTGGGAATCCAGGCTAGCGTATAAAAAGCGTATCCACTCTAATAGCTTTTCCATTAACGAAACTTTAAGGTAAATCGCGTATTCTCTTACAATAGGGCGATGTTCTCGTCTAAAACAAGACTGTGATCTCGCCCTTCACCCTTAAACATCAACGTAATTAAGGAAAGAACGTGTTTAATAAATTTATCAGCCCAATAACCCTAGCAGTCATTCTAGCTATTTCCAGCATCCTCATAAGTCATGAGGCGCAGGCTCAGGCAAAAGAAACGTGTTATTGCCAACAGGATTCCGCTCCCGAGAGGCTCATAAACTACTGGCAGATATGGAGAGGAACAAATCCGGCAATACTAGTAACTGATAAACAATATCTCAACCAAAAATTCTGTGAAAATGCTTTAAAAAGCAAAGATAATAAGGATATAAAACAGTATTGTAATTAAAAGCAAAACGCGAGGAAGGCTTTATCCTGGTTTGTTAGGTCCTGCTACGCTCCCTTTTTCCCATCAGCTCGCGAATGACATAATGGAGAATTCCTCCATGTTGATAATATTGAACCTCATTTAATGTGTCGATACGACACAAAAGCGGAATCACTTCTTCTCCCCCATCTCTTCGGCGAATGCATGCCCTGACTTTCATTTTAGGCGTTATTTCTTTCTCTAATCCTTCAATATCTATTAATTCTGAGCCATTTAAATTCAAAGACAAGCGTGTCATGCCTTCCATAAACATTAAGGGCAAAACGCCCATGCCAATGAGGTTGCTACGATGAATTCTCTCAAAGCTCTCCGCAAGCACGGTCTTAACCCCTAAAAGGCGCGGGCCCTTGGCGGCCCAATCCCGCGAGGAGCCTGTTCCATATTCCTTCCCTGCAATAATAAGTAAAGGCACCCCCTCTTCCTTATACCGCATGGCTGCATCATAAATGGAAAGCACATCTCCGTCCGGCATGTGGCGTGTCACACCTCCCGTAATGCCGGGCGTCATTTCATTCTGGAGGCGAATATTTGCAAAGGTTCCCCGCATCATCACCTCATGGTTTCCTCGGCGTGAGCCATAGGAATTAAAGTCATTCACTGCAACATTATGTGCCAAGAGGTAAAGTCCTGCAGGACTATCTGGTTTGATGCTGCCTGCTGGAGATATGTGGTCTGTTGTAATACTGTCTCCCAAGATCACAAGCGGGCGCGCGGCTTTGATATTTTTTAAAGGAGCAGGGCTCATTGCCATCTCTTCAAAGAAGGGAGGTTCCTTCACATAGGTGCTGGACTTGGGCCATGCGTAAGTTGTGCTTCCTTCAATCTTCATCTCCTTCCATTCTTTTCCGCCGTCAAAGACATTGGCATAGCGCTTGGTAAACATTTCTGGCGTCAGGCTTGATTGGATCACATCTCGAATTTCTTGATTAGTGGGCCAAATATCCCGCAAATAGACATCCTGCCCTTCCTGATCTTGCCCTAAAGGATCATTGAAAAGGTCAATGAGTATAGAGCCCGCTAATGCATAGGCCACAACCAAAGGGGGAGAGGCCAAATAGTTCATCTTTACCTGTGGGTGAATGCGACCTTCGAAATTGCGGTTCCCTGACAAGACAGCGGCTACAGACATATCATGGGTATCAAGTGTTTTTGCAACGGGTTCAGGAAGAGGGCCTGAATTCCCTATACATGTGGTACAGCCATAACCTACTAACTCAAACCCTAAAGCGTCTAAGTCTTTTTGAAGGCCAGCTTTTTCATAATAATCGCTGACCACTTGGCTCCCTGGTGCCAAAGATGTTTTAACCCAAGGCTTCGAACGTAACCCTTTCTCAAGGGCCTTTCGAGCCAATAGCCCTGCTCCCACCATGACCATAGGGTTAGAAGTGTTTGTACAACTCGTAATAGCGGCAATCACCACATCACCTTGTCCGAGAGTATAGTCTTCGCCCGCCACAGACACACGCTTCACACGACCATCCTGCCGTTCTTCATGAGCCAGTGTATTTTCGGCTGAGGGAACAACATTTTTTAAAAGGATCTTATCCTGGGGACGTTTTGGCCCTGCAACGCTTGGCTCAACATCATTTAAGTTTAAGAGCAGCGTTTCTGTAAAGACAGGTTCTTCCCCATACCATAATCCTTGAGCTTTGGCATAGGTCTCGACGAGCTGAATACGATGGGGACCCCGATTGGTAAATTTGAGGTACGACAGGGTTTCATCATCAATGGGGAAAATACCACAGGTGGCCCCATATTCAGGAGACATATTCCCTATGGTGGCGCGATCAGCAATGGACAAATGCTTTAAGCCTGGCCCATGGAATTCTATAAAGTTGCCGACAACCCCCTTTTCCCGCAACATTTGCGTCACTGTTAAAACAAGGTCTGTAGCTGTCGTTCCTTCTTTCAGTTGTCCCTCAAGGCGAAACCCAATCACATCCGGAATAACCATGGAAAAAGGCTGGCCCAGCATGGAGGCTTCCGCCTCAATACCACCCACTCCCCAGCCAAGAATACCTAAGCCATTTATCATGGTTGTATGGCTGTCCATGCCTACAAGAGTATCTGGAAAGACCTCATTCCGCCCCTCGCGGACATGCGTCCACACAACTTGCCCCAGGTACTCCAGGTTCACTTGATGACAAATGCCCGTCCCAGGCGGAACCACCCGAAAGTTATTAAAAGCACTTTGCCCCCATTTTAAAAAGGCATAGCGTTCATAGTTTCGCTCCACTTCCCGATGAACGTTAAAGGCATAGGAATCCGGCGTTCCAAACTTATCGACACTCACCGAATGATCAATAATCAAATCCACGGGCACGAGAGGGTTAATGACCTTTGGATCCCCCCCCATTTTTTGGATAGCCTCCCGCATGGCTGCCAAATCCACAACTGCAGGAACACCCGTAAAATCCTGCATCAAAACGCGCGCAGGTGTAAAAGCAATTTCTTTATCCGAGGTGCGCGTTTTCACCCACTGAGCTAAGGCCTCAATATCTTTCCCTTTGACAGCCACCTCATCCTGGAGCCGCAGCATATTTTCAAGGAGAATTTTTAAAGTATATGGTAGGCGAGAAATGTCCCCCAAATGTTTTGCAGCTTCCTCTAAGGAGTAGTAGGTATACTCTTTCCCCTCAACGATAAGCATCTTTTGAGTTTGAAGATGATAAGACATGGGGTTCTTTCTTCTATTTATGAGGAAAGTTTAACAGATTCAGCCCTTCTCTGCATATGGATTTTTGCCTGACCTCACAAAGAGACGCAAAGGAACCCCTTTCAAATCAAAGGATTCACGAATCCCGTTCGCTACGTATCGTACGTAAGAATCAGGTAATTCTTTCGCTTTGCTACAAAACAATACAAAGGTCGGCGGCCGCGTTTTAATTTGGGTTAAATATTTAATTTTCACCCGACGCCCAACAACCAAAGGAGGGGGATGATGTGTCACAAGCTCTTCAAGCCACCGGTTGAGTTTTGCCGTCGAAATCCTTTTATTCCATAAAGCATAAATTTCTAAAACCGCATCCAAAAGCTTTCCTATATTTTTGTCATTCAGCGCTGAAATGGGAACCAGGGGAATGCCCCTTACTTGGGGAAGTGTTGTCGTCAGGCGGGCCTTTAGATGCGTCAAAAGCTCTTGTTTATTATGGATTAAATCCCATTTGTTGAGGGCCAACACGAGGCAGCGCCCCTCATCGATCACTTGGCTTGCAATATGTAAATCTTGTTTTTCCAAGGGCTGGGTTGCATCCACCACTAAAATGGCAACTTGAGCATATTGAATGGCTGAAAGGCTTTCTGTTGAGGCGAGCCATTCCAATTTTTCTGTTACCTTGGCCCGCCTACGCATTCCTGCTGTATCAATCAACCGTATGGACTCTCCCTTATATTCCCACTCAATAGTAATCGCATCCCGCGTTGTGCCTGCCTCTGGCCCTGTTAAAACCCGCTCATGCCCTACGAGTTGATTCAAAAGGGTGGACTTTCCCACATTAGGACGCCCTACAATAGCCAATTGGAGTGGGAAGCTCTTCTGTTCCTCGACAAGCTCTTCCGCTCCTAGGGGGCCTTTATAATAAGGGAGAAGGGCCTCATAAAGGGTATCCATCCCCTGACCATGCTCAGAGGAAAGAGGGAACGGCTCTCCAAAACCAAACCCCCAGGCTTCAGCTAACGCATTTTGTCCTTCCTTCCCCTCACATTTATTGGCAAGCAAAAGGACTGGCTTTTTCGCTTTTCTCAAAAGGCTAACAAAGACTTTATCGCGAGTGGTCACCCCCTCACGCGCATCGATCATAAACAAGATCACATCTGCCTCTCCTAGGGCACGGAGAACTTGGTTTTTCATCCCTTCCATAAGACGATCGGTTGTTTTTTCCTCAAGGCCAGCTGTGTCCATTAACCTGAGGGGAATATCGCCCAGCTGACCAAAAGCTTCTTTTACATCGCGTGTCACACCAGGCAAGTCATGAACCAAAGCGAGACGCTTGCCACACAAGCGATTAAAAAGGGTAGACTTTCCCACGTTGGGTCGTCCAACGATTGCAAGCTTTAGACCATATTTTCTGCAAAAGGCTTCAGAGAGAATCATAAATATTCATCACTGGGTTAAGGCGTGTGGCATCATCAATTTTGATAGACAATCCTTGGTATACTGGCATCAGCAAGCCCCCTTATTTATAGGCCGTAATATCGCCTTCGTCCGTTAGGATATAGAGAGTATCTTGGGCCACAATAGGGGGGAGAGATAGGGAGGATGCAAGGTTTTGTCTGCTGAGGATCTTCCCCGTCTTAGGATCAATGACAACCATCTCTCCATTTGCACCCACTAAATAGAGTTTATTTCCTGCAATGAGTGGCCCTTCCCACATTACTTTAAAGGGTTGTTCAGGATCAGATTCGAGCTTTGTGACCCAAACCACCTCACCATAATCACGAGTTAAGCATAGGAGTTCATTGTGGGTGGTCACCATAAAGATATAGTCGCCAGAAACAGCTGGGGTCCGTGTACCACCAATGCTGCGTTCCCAAACTCTCTCACCACGACGGAGATCATAAACGGCCATTTTCTGATTATGGCCCACAATAATGACCTTGTTGTTATCAATAACAGGCATGGCGCGAATATGAGAAAGGGCGGATAAGGAGTCCGGGCGACGGGTGGAACTGAGGGTTTCTGTCCAAAGTTGGTAACCATTATCGGCTTTTAGGGCATAAATTTCCCCAGAAGAATAGGTCACAATAACAACACCTTTTGAAACAGCTGGACTCGCCGTTCCTAAAAGCCCCGCAAACTCTGTAATCCCCGCATGCTCCCATACTTGCTTCCCTGTTTCCCCATTTAAAACCGTAAGCATATTACTAATGGTCAACACATAAAGACGTCCATCGTGGTAGGTTGGAGCCGCACGAACGGGGCTTTGAGTTGGAAACCGCCAGAGAATTTCTCCGCTTTTCGCATTTAAAGCCAAAACTTCTGCATGAGGAGAGGTCACAAAAACCTTTCCATCGCCATAGGCAAGCCCACCGCCAATAATATCGGAATCCTTGCCTTCTGGAGCAATGTCTGCACGCCAAATCGCCTCCCCTGTTGCGGCATGAAGGGCTGAAACAGTGCCATAGGTATCTAAAGCAAAAAGCACACCTTCATTTACGATAGGAGTGGATAGAAGCCTGCCCGCCCCATCGCCATAGCCAACAGATGCTGTCCATTGAGGCTGAAGTGAGCCTGGAAGAGATAAATTAGGCATAACATGGTTTGACTCTCGTCCCATTTGGGCCCAGTTTTCATTCCTCTCAAGAAGAGGTAGAGAAACCGAGTGATTCTTGGCTTCAGCATCGACCTTTATAGAACTTTCATAATCCACAACCGCAATACGCTCTCCAGTAAGTGGGATCTTTTCAGGACTACAGGCCGTCAATACCCCAAGCAATAAAACCCACGCCCAATTCTTACGCATGATTACTTCTCTTTCTTTTCATTTTTTTCAAAAAATGAGGCTGGCACATCAATTTGGGAGAGCATCATGCTAGCACGTACTTGCTCATATGGGGAGGCGTAGGACTCCTCCAGAATTGCGAGAAAATCCTTTGCAGCTGCTACTTCGTCTCCTTGCCTTAACTTTTCTAATCCTAATAACTCATAGGAAAGAGGCGCCCAGGCGTTATTGGGAGCTGTCAGCGGTTGAAGAGCCGTGAGAGAAGAAAGGGTACGCGCAGCACCCAAAACCTTTGTTAAGTTCCCCAAGGCAGGATCAGAGACGTTCTGTTGTGCCATTTCAGTATAGATCTCGGCGGAATTAGAGAGGAGAGCCGCTTCATAAAGACGAGCAAGTTTTGCATAGCCCCCCTTCTCTTGAGCAAGACTTTGAAAGGCCTTTAAAGCTTCCTCAGTCTTCCCTTGCTTATAGAGGGTCACAGCTTTGGAGAAAGAAAGATATGTGTTCAGCTTGCTTTGATGGGCCATGTATTTCCATAAGGTATATCCTGTTGTTGCAATGACAATCGCAAGGGCAAGGGCAATCACATAATTCCCATACTTATGCCAGAGGTCATAAATTCGTTGTTCTTGGATATCCTCCTCAAGCTCCCGTAAAAAATCAGACATCATACAGCTCCATTTTTCTGTTCCCTACCATAAGGGAACTTGTAATTTTGGTAAAGGGGCCTTACACAGGAGCATATGAGCAGCTCCTATGAAACGGTTTTTCTTTAATCGTATAGTAAGTTTTAATAAGAAAGGAGCTCCTTTTCTAAATCACAAAGGTTAATAGCTTCTATATCTTCTGATAATGGGAATCTCTCATCTCCCGGGTAAACAATAAAGCTACGATCAGGCTTTGTATCTTCTTGAGCATGATAAAACCCTTTTGCTATCTTTGGGGATAAACTTCTTTTTATTTCAATTGCCCAGCAATTTCCTCCCGGGAAGGTCAATAATAAATCAATTTCTGCCCCTGCCGCCGTACGATAGAAATTTGCTTCTGTCCCAGACGGTACCGCAGACAAAAGGTCTTCGATGACAAAGGCTTCCCAACTTTGACCAGCAATGGGATGCCCCAATAGATCTTCCTTGTTCCTTATATTTAAAAGCGCATGGGTGATACCACTATCACGAATCATAACTTTTGGTGATTTTATAAGGCGTTTTCCAACATTTTTATGCCATGGCATAAGTCTGCGAACGAGTAAAAGATCAACTAAAAGATCCAAATAGTGTGAAATCGTTTTTCCATCAATGCCGAGCCCTCTTGCTAAAAAAGCAGTGTTTAAGAGTTGAGATTGGTTATGAGCTAACATCACCCAAAAACGTCTTAAGGTTTCTGCTGCAACACGAGATCCAAATTGAGGAACATCCCTTTCAAGGTATGTTCGAATAAAATTCCGTCGCCAGTTTAAACTTTTCACTTCATCCTTCGCGAGAAAGCTATTAGGAAACCCTCCCCTCACCCAAAGTGTGTCTTGTAACTTAGGCTCAATCTCTAAGACATCAAAGGGGGTCATTTCGAGATAGGCTATCCGTCCTGCCAATGATTCCCCTAATTGACGAAGCAAGTCCATTGATGCAGAGCCCAAGAGAAGGTAACTTCCAGCTGTTTTTCCAACCCTTCTTTCTTGGTCGATCAGTCCTCTTAATGTTTGAAAAATATTGGGGAGGCGATGAACTTCGTCGAGAATTACAAGTTTGTCCTTATGTTCTTTCAGGTAGAGCTCCGGATTTGTGAGCTTGACTCGATCTGATTCTGACTCCAGATCCAAATAAATTGAAGGGATATTTTTTGCGATTTCAAGAGCAAGGGTTGTTTTCCCGACTTGTCGTGGTCCCAAAAGGGCTACGGCAGGATACTCCTGGATAAAGTTTTTTAATTTTGGTTGAATGTGTCTTTTAATGATCATTGCATTTATGGATATAGTCTCCAGATATACAAGGAATCATATCATGAGGTTGTCGCCTTATCTAGGAAAATAATCATAATAAATATCCACATCTCACACCATCTTTTATTCGAAAAAATTTCGATTTCAATTCTAAAAAGGCACACCCACATCATAGACGACCACATGTAGACCACTACGACCGACTTTTGCGAACTTAAACTCATCAACATCTACGAATTTGACTGCGAGAAGGACATCGCAGACCAAGCCCATAAAAAACAAAGAGAGAAAGAAAAACTTCTTTTAAAACTAATCTGACTGTATATCGTTTCTTTAAAAAAATCGGATGCGACATTGAGGATTTTATGACGGACGATTAGCTGACATCCATCACAACCTTGGATTGCCAGGTAAGACGAAGGGCATTAACAATGGCCAAGATATCGATTCCCTCCTGCAGCAAAGCTCCCATCACAGGAGGCACCATACCAATCGCTGCAAAATACATTCCCACAAAACTAAGGAACATTCCTCCGACGGCACTGATAAGAGCTATGTGGCGCATGCGCAAGCTAATGTGGATCAATTCATCAACCTTAGCTAAAGAACTTTCGAGGATAACTGCCCCCGCTGTTTCTGTCGTTACCAGATTGTGTTGGCCAAAGGCAAGTCCCACAGTTGCAACCGCAATGGCGGGCGCATCATTAACCCCATCTCCCATAAAAAGTGTTGGCGCTTTGGCTGTTTCTTTCGCAACAATAGCAACCTTTTGCTCTGGGGTTTGGCTTGCATAAATTTCCTTAATTCCTAACTGCTTAGCAATGTGTTTGACTTCTGATGCACGATCGCCAGAAACAACCATAATTTTTTTAAAGTAATGAATGGGTGCCAGGTGAGCAATAAAGGAATGACCTTCTAAACGAAGTGTATCTCGAAAATAAAAAACAGCCGCGAGCCGATCGTTAATGAGAATAATGCTCTCCATTCCAAGCCTCATACCCGGCAGCGAGGCAGCCTCCTTGGAATGCTTTTCAATAAATTTCTGCCGGCTTGTAACTTGAACAATTTTTCCTCCCACATGGCCAATCAACCCTTGACCGGGGGTCTCTTTTATTTTATCGACTTTTAAGAAATCTAAATGCAAGTGTTGAGCCTTTTTTACGATCGCCATTGCCAGAGGATGCTTTGAAAACCTTTCAACGCTCCCGACAAGTTGGAGAAGGCCCTCCTTATCAATACCGGGCAAGAGCTTAATATCAATGAGTTCTGCTTGTCCATAGGTCAATGTTCCTGTTTTATCAAAGATAGCGGTCTTACAAATTGGTAAGCGCTCTAACACTACAGGATCTTTAATGATAATCCCCTTTCGAGCCGCCAAAGAAATCGCGCTAATAATCGTAATGGGTATGGCGATAAGCAAAGGACAGGGGGTTGCAATTACCAAAACAGCCAGAAAGCGAATAGAATCATCCGTTAAATACCATGTCAAAAACGCTAAGCTTAAAGCGATAGGCGCAAAGACAGCCCCCAATTGATCACCCAAGCGACGAAAATGGGGCCGCATTTGCTCCGATTCTTCCATCACTTTCATAATTTCGGCATAACGAGAATCTTGAGGTAGTTTTTCGGCACGAATGGTCAGCATTTCTGCGCCATTGATTGCTCCTGAAATCACTGAGGCTCCTGGTGTCTTTGAAACAAAATAGGGCTCTCCCGTAAGATAGGATTCATCCATAGCCCCATGCCCCTTAATGACAACGCCGTCAACTGGACAGGTTTCATGAGGATAAATAACGATTTGGTCCCCAATCCTAACTTTCGCAAGAGGACTGTCCTCAATATGAGATTTAATTTTAAGATGCACGATAGAAGGCATCCGATCAGCCAAGGCCAACAAGACAGATGAAGCGCGCCTTAGGGAATAGGCCTCAAGTACCTGTCCTGTGGCAAGCATAAGCATGACAAGCGTAGCTGCCAAATACTCTCCTAAATAAGCTCCGACAACAATGGCAATTGCAGCTAACAAATCAGCTCCTATATTGCGTTTAGCAAGCTTCCATAGGATTTGTAAAATCAAGGGCACACCGCAGAGAATAATGACGATAAGGAGAGGAATATCCTTAGCAGCAGTATTATAAATAGGCCGAAGAGTGGTGAGCCCAATTAGGAAATAAAGAAAAATTGCAAACAAGAGGAGAGCTACTAGGGACACTTGCCATTTTGAGATAGAAGAACTCTTATCTTTATTTTTTATCATCCACTCATCAAGCTTTGAATAAACTTATTAAGAGATGACAACACTCCCCTTAATTCTTGGCAAGGATAAAATGCTTTGTTCAAATCATTTTGTGACCTAGCACTTGTCTGGCAAAGTCCCAAAAACAATGATTCCAATAACCATACATAATGTCGGTAAAGTAGGAATAAACATCGTTGTGTTTTTGGAGAGAAGAAAATTACTTTTTAAATATGTATTAAAAGAGCAAATCTATCATCTAGATCGCTGTTCAAGCAGTTTTTCCTCTTCATTGAGCAGTCTCAATGAATTAATTGTTTAATTTCCTGAGAAGAGAGTTGGGTTAAATCAGCAATCGTCCCTATATCTACTCCTTTTAAGATAAGGGTTTTTGCTATTTCTACAGACCGTTCATGCCTACCTTGTTCAAGACCCTGCTCGAGACCCTGCTCAAGACCTTGCTCGAGACCTTGCTCGAGACCCTTTTTAAAAACCTGTGGTTTTAAATAATCTACAAGTGTCATCAGCTTTTCCTCATCTATAGTTTCAAGTTTCTTAATAGCTTGATAAAAGTCTTTCTGATTTGATGTTTTTCCTACACACATTAGATAAAACACTATAGTTACAATATAGCTTTCTTCTCCATGCTCTTCAAGTTTTTTCAATCTCTCAATAATGCTTCTCACAAAAGGAACGATATCTATGTCATGGATGTGCTTCAATGCCAGTGCCATCGTCCCATACCATAAATCCTCCCGCAATTGCTCATCAGTAATTTGCGTAAGGTCAATCAGTTGATAAGGCGAGGAGAAGATTTCTTTGGCAAGCTTTCGTTCTTCAGATGGGAAAAGGTCAAACATGTCCATGGAATGCTTATAAGGCCGCCCCCCTGTATAAAACACCACGGGATAGACGAGTGGAAGCTTACGACTTTTTGTTGTTTTAAGATGCTCTTCCATTATGGCCATCACATATTTCGACATTCGAAAGGGAAGAAGAGAATCCGGCTTTGATGCATGTTCAATCAACAGATACAAAAAACCCGGCTTTCCATTAAATTTAGCTTCATACAAAAGATCAACACATTTAAGTCGGAGACTATCGTCGATAAAGCTTTCTTTACAAAGCTCCATCGAGGAAAAATCAATCACCTTCTTTATTTTCTCAGGCAGGTTCTTTTTAAAAAATTCCTCAATAACCTTTGAATTACCCATCAACGCACGGGTCAATCTATCATGTGGATATAATTTGTTCTGAGCCATTTGTTATCATTATTGATTAAGGCTTTATAAAAGTTACTTTCCTTTTTTGGCTTTTGCAAGAGCATTAAATTTCTTATCTAAATTCATCGCCGTCCAAATAATTTCTCCATATCAACCCGTGTCAGCTCTACATAGGTGGGGCGACCATGGTTGCATTGTCCTGAATAGGGCGTTTGTTCCATTTGGCGCAAAAGAGCATTCATTTCTTCAATGGAAAGTCGACGTCCGGCCCTCACGCTATTATGACAAGCACTAGTGGACAAGACTTCTGCCAGCTGCTCTTTCAAACTTAAGGTATCTCCAAGCTCTTTTAACTCATCAGCAAGATCCGTTAAAAGGCCTTTTATATTAAGCTCTCCTAGAAGAGCAGGAATTTCGCGGACCAAAAAAGCCTTTTCCCCAAAGGGCTCTATGATTAAACCAAAACTTGCAAGGTCTTCCCTCACCTCATTTAACCGTTTCTGCTCTTCCTCCGACAACTCAACTACCTCGGGAATGAGAAGCGGCTGACGTTGAACATGTCCTTTTTCAGCCTTTAACCGTTCATAGACCAGCCGCTCATGGGCCGCATGTTGATCTACGAGGATCATCCCTTGTTCTGTTTGCGAGACAATATAGGTTTCATGGAGTTGAGCTTTTGCAAATCCTAAGGGAGGTGTTTCTAAGGGAGCGTCATCCAATAAAGGCGAAGGAGCCTCCTGAAGAGATGTGTAACTAGGACGTGAAGCTTGCGGCATATACCCACTTGAAAGAGATGGTTGACGCAAAGGCTCAGGCCGAAAGGCATAAACAGCCGCTTGGCTTATCGTTGTCGATGTCTTATGGCTGGCTCCTGCCAGAGCTTGCTTTAACGCACTGACGATAGTTCCTCGGATAAGGCCGCTATCGCGAAAGCGTACCTCATTTTTAGCGGGATGAACGTTCACATCTACATCTTCGGAAGGAAGATCCAAAAACAGGGCTAGCAAAGGATATCGATCAGAAGCTAAAAAGTCTTGATAAGCTGCCCGGATGGCTCCATGTAAAAGTTTGTCCTTAACAGCCCTCCCCCTCACGAATAGATATTGGTGTATCGCATTGGCACGGTTAAAGGTAGGCAAGGAGATAAAGCCGCTTAGATGAATATCCCCGCGACTCATCTCAAGGGGCAAGGCATTGTCCGTAAATTCTTGCCCCATAACCTGTGTCAGTCGCTCGTTCAAAGTCTCACAGGATTTATACGCAAAGACAGTGCGCTGGTCAGCCAAGAGCTTGAAGGCCACGGACGAATGGCTCATAGCCAGCCGATTCAGCAAATCCACAGCATGGGAGAGTTCTGTTTGTGGCGTTTTCAGAAATTTGAGTCGCGCTGGCGTTGCATAAAACAAATCTTTGACTTCAATATGGGTTCCTTGAGGATGAGCCGCGGGGATGATTCCCTTCTTTTCGCTGCCCTCCACTTTTAGACACCAAGCCTCCTCTGCGTCTTGCGAGCGGCTTGTAATATGAAGGCGACTGACAGAGCCTATGGAAGGAAGTGCTTCACCACGAAAGCCAAGGGTTTGAATGTTAAAGAGATCGCTATCCGGCAGTTTTGAAGTGGCATGGCGCTCCACAGCCAACTCCAAGTCCTCGCGCCCCATGCCTAACCCATTATCAGTCACAGCAATCAAGCTCCGCCCCCCATCCCGCAGCTGAACTGTAATTTGTGTGGCTCCCGCATCTAGGGCATTTTCGACCAATTCCTTTATAACGGAAGCTGGCCTTTCTACCACCTCACCGGCTGCGATTTGATTGATAAGATGAGGTTCAAGTTTGCGAATTTTCATAAAGCTAAATATTCCCGCGCAAGGCGTTTACCTTCTTCAACGGCTGGCTGATCAAAGGCATTGAGGTCTTCAAGATATGACGTCAAAATCGTCTCAATCATAAAATGCATCATCAGCGCTCCCAGGGATTTTTCATTTACCTCATCAATGCCCATCAAACGAACGGGGCACTGGTTACGGATTAGTGTTTCATAAGTTGCCCGCAATTCTGCTGAAAACAAATCCCCCATTGTTTTATGCACAAATTCTGGAATAAGGGTTGAAGTAATTCTATCGCCCTTTCCCGCCCATTGTGGCGCAATTAGTGTAAAGAACTTGTCCTTGGGTCCATCTAAATAGAGCTGCAGCTGACTATGTTGATCAACGGTCCCCAAGGCCGCAACAGGTGTTGTCCCCTTTCCATTCTTTCCCAAACTTTCGGCCCACAACTGACAATACCAAAGGGCAAAGAAGTGCAGTTGATCTGAATAAGGCATAAGGACTGAAAGGCTTTTGCCCCTCTTATTTTTTAAAAAAAGCCCCACCTGCGCTCCTAAAAGGGCAGTCGGTTCAGAATTTTCCAAATGAGATCTTAAAACCTCCGCAGCCCCCTTCCGAAAGGCAAAAACATCTATCCCTCCCAAAAGGGCCGGGATCATCCCTACAACGGAAAAACATGCATAACGCCCTCCTACATCGGGGGGGTGATCTAAACATGGCCAATTCTGACTTTTGGCTAACTTTCGCAAAGGATTTTCTTGGGGTTCCGTTATCACCAAAACCTCTTCCATTAGCCCGCGTTGCATGCACGTAAGAAGCTGCATTAAGGTTTCAACTGTCAACCCCGATTTTGAAATGACAACAAGCCCTGTTGTCTTTGGATTGAGGTCCATGAAGAGTTTTTCAAAGGTATGAGGATCAATGTTGTCTAGAAAATGAAGGTGGGGTTTTTCTTGAGCGCTTAAAGCATAAAGGGCTTGTCCACCAAGGCTTGAGCCTCCTGTTCCCAAAATCAAAACATCCTCAAATTTAAGGAAGGGCTCTATGACCTTTTGAAAGGCTATAATATCTTCCCTTTGCTCAACAAGAGAGAGAGGGGCAAGCTCTCCTGCTCCATAGGCCTTCCGAAAACGCTCCAACATCTCTATTTTGGGAGAAAGCTTTTCCTCTAACTGGCATCCTTCAAGATTTTGGGTGAACATTCTTTGGATCCTTTTTCTGCGTATTTTTATCAACTGGCCCTATCAGCACAAACGAAAGAAGTTCTGGCTTTAAAAAGTCTTGAACAAAATTATTCATCTCATCCAGGTCGACCTTTTCTGTTTGCTCAAGGTGAGTTTTTGCAGCCTTTGGCCCCAGGTTAAAAATAAGGGCATCAGAATATTCCTCAGCAACAGCTTCTGTGCTTGTAAGAGTAAGAAGTTGAGCACGCTTAAAGGCTAGTTTAGCTGATGTTAATTCCCGCTGTGTAATTCCAAAATCCTTAAGCCGTTCCCATTCAGAGCGAATAAACTTCGCAATTTTGGTGGCATTTGCACAATCGCAGGAAAAATTACCCACAAGCACATCCGTCTCGGGGAGGTGCATTGAAAATTCTTGAATGTCATAGATAAGCCCTCGCTTTTCGCGAAGCTCATCAAACATACGCCCTTGAATAACATACTCCAGCAGAAGGTACTTAGCATAGTCTTTGCTGTGAGGCGACATACCTAGTTGCCCAAAGGAAACAATAGACTGAGGCACAACTTTGTTAACAATTTCAGTCTTCGGAGCCCATTGGGGTTTAAAAAGGGGTTTGGTTGGTTTTGTCTGAGAACGGGGGAGTGTCCCCATCGTCTCCTCCAAGATTTTAGAAAGGGTCTTTTGGTTTATATCTCCAACAACGACAACCTTTGGTATAGCATTTAAAAAAAGGCGCTTTGCTTCAATTTCTAAAACTTCAGCTTTTAAAATTTTTACCTTTTCAGCCCCTTCCTTAAAATTGGCCATAAAATCAACTTGAGGAAAAATCCCCTGGAGCAACTTAAGATAAGCCTCTTTTTCATCATCCTGTTCATAGTCTAACATAAGGTCAAGGGTTTGAGCTTTTGCATAACTTAAATCCATTTGACCAAAGTGAGGAGTCTTAATTAATTGTGCCCATAGTTTTAATGTCTTTTCTAATCCTTCCCGGGTTGTTTTTATGTTCAACTCTGTATTTAAAAACCCAGCGTCTAATGAAAAGTTAGTTGGCGTTTCTTTCATAAAACGATCCATTTCAAGAGGGGTCATAAGCCCTGCTCCCGTTAAAAGAGCCTTTTTAAGAAGGAGTGATGAGGGTGTGTAAGGAGAAGAAATTTCTCTCTTCTGGAAACTAAGAATCAAGGAAACGACGGGGGAGGAATGATCCTCAACAAGCCACACCTCTATCCCTGACGGTGTTGAAAAAGGTTGAACGGGAAGCACATCCGCAAACAAAGGAGACCTTAAAAAAGACATGATAAAAAGGACGGATAGGAAAAATCGCTTCATTGAATTGTCTCCTTTTGAGAAGGAGATTTTTTCAACACACCTACAACAGCCCTTTCTGGCAACAAATAAGCTTTAATCACGCGCTGAATATCCTCTGACGTAACCTTTTCCAAATCTTCAGGAAGGGCATTAAGCTGTTCGAGAGTTAACCCAGAAGACAGCACTTCTCCCAAGAAAACGGCCTTGCCATAAATATCATCCAAGGACATAACTAATCCATTATAGACATAGAGACGAGCTCTTTTTAAATCATCCTGTTTTAGGCCATCCTCTGCAATCTGTTTGAGCTTGTCATGGATAATAGCCTCAATTTCCTCCCACTTTGTCGTAGACTTAGGTTTCACATAAAAAGAAAAACTCCAAGGATCCTTTTCAGGAATAAATGAAGAAGAACTTGAAAAGGCCGTTACCAACTTCTTTTGGTGTACTAGCACCTCATACAGACTACCCTTAAAGTCACCCCTTAAGTATTCGGACAAAAGAATCAAAGCTAGCAAATCCTTATACTTGGATTTTTTAAGATCTGGAAGAGGATAGACTTCAATAATTTCTAATTGTGCAGCCTTGGGGTGTTCCACAATAACATGAGCCATTTTTGGTTTTTGAGAGGGCTCAAGAGGCCTTTTTCTTATGGGCTTTTCGCCTGCAGGTAAATCCCCGTAATACTTTTGGGCCCATGTTTTCACTTGAGTCGCGTCAAAGTCTCCAGAAATAATGATAAATGCATTACTTGGACTATACCATTTCTTATAAAAAGCTTTTACATCCTCTAGGGTCAGAGCTCGAATATCCTTTTCCCACCCAATAATAGGATTTTTATAAGGATGGATTGAAAAGAATTTATTATTAAATTTTTCATTAAAAAACTCACGAGGATTTGTTTCCGTGCGCATGAGGCGCTCTTCAAGGATGACATTCTTTTCCGTATCAAACTTTGCTTGGTTAAAGGCAACCCCGCGCATTCGCCCTGCCTCATAACGCATAAGAAGCTCCAGATGTTCCGCCATCATTTTCTTATAATAGAAGGTATGATCCCGTGTCGTAATCGCGTTGCTATGAGATCCTGAAGATTGAAAATCCTCCAGAAACTGGCCCATTTGAACCTCAGGAAAGCCTGTTTCCATAAGATGTTCAAGATAATGGGCAATGCCGGTCTTCCCAGAAACCTCATCAGCAGACCCCACCTGAAACCAAGTTGTATAGCAGACAATGGGCGCTCTCTTGTTTTGAAGAAGATAAAAGCGTAAGCCATTCTTTAAAGTAAAGATCTCTGTTTTTATAAGGGGCTCTGCATGGAGATGCATCAACGTGCAGTTAAGAGCGAAAAGAAGGAAAAACGTCTTTAACATAAACCTATTCAACATCTATTACTGTACCACATTTGAACTCTGGGATATTCCTTCTTCTTCGAGCTTTACCGTCTCTTCGTAAGGATTAATAACCTCTCCAGCTGGTTGTTTCTTCTTAATTCCAAGTGTTTGTAAAATCGTTGTATTTCCCTTAGCTTGTTCAATTCGTGATTCGTCATCAACAGCATGACGAATATCCTTATCCTCTTTTTGGCTCTTTTCAGCACCAGCCATTTGAAGAATGTTTTTTTCTCCCTCGCTTCCACTTCCTTTTTGAGGTTTAACTCCCAAGACTTGAGACCTCTTTTCTTCTAGGGCTTTAACATCTTGAGGGCGAGGAGCTCCAGGATCTGGCGTAGGTAGCGTAAAAAAATCAGGCGGCATATCCAGGGGTTGCTCACTAGGGGTTACTGCGAATTCATCGGGCGGGTCTCGATCAATACCTAAAGTTTTTTTTACTGAGCCACAAGCCTGAAGTAAGCAACATCCTGACAACAAAGCCACCAAGGGAAGGCGAAAAGATTGGGTCACTGTTTTTTCCTCACATAACTTTCTATTAATAAAAGACATACTCCAATGGTAATAGCGCTGTCCGCCACATTAAATGCAGGGAATCGATATCCAAGAATGTAAACATGAACATAAATAAAATCAACTACCGCTCCAAAACGCAACCGATCAATCACATTTCCTATGGCCCCCCCGATGATCATACTTAAGCAAACAACAAGGAATTTATCCGTTGTTTTCCATATCCAGCCCCCTAAAGCAAAGCATATTCCAAGCGCAAGAACGATTAAAGAAATCATTCCCCATGGGCTCCCCGCTTGCAAAAGCCCAAATCCAATTCCCTTATTCCATACGAGAACAATGTCGATAAAAGGAAGGATCTCTATAACACGTGGAGGGTTCATCAGATCATAAAGAATCCAGGCCTTTGTTAGTTGGTCAAGAACAACAACAGAAAAAGCCACAAAAAAAGGAAATAGAATGCGTCGCGTCATGCGTGTTCCAGCACAGTCACGCATCGTTCACAAAGATTTGGATGCGCCGTATTCTCGCCTACTTCAGATAAGATTTTCCAACAACGTGCACATTTATTTCCAAAAGCGGGGTTAACTAAAACAGCTACATTGGGAACCTCATCAAGCTGGAAGCCATTTTCAGGAATAGTATGGGTGTCAATAGCAGTGGCTCTTGATGTAATGGAAAGCTCGGCAAGATCAACCCCCTCAATAGCGGATTTATAGGAGGGGCTTAAAAACACCTCAACTTGTGCTTGAAGGCTCGAGCCAATGTGTTTAGCAGCACGTGCCATTTCAAGAGCCCCGGTCATGACCTTTCGAATCTCTCGCAGTCCTTCATATTTTTTGGCAAGCTCAGGCGCATTCCATTCAAAAGGAAGGGAAGGAAAAACTTCAGCATGAATGCTTCCCTTTTGATCAGGGTAGCGGGAAAGCCATGCTTCTTCTGCCGTAAAACAAAGAACAGGAGACAGCCAATTAACAAGGCATTCGAAAACAGAATTCATTACGGTTCGTGTTGCCCGTCGTTTGATGTCCTTTGGATCATCGCAATAGAGTGAATCCTTGCGTACATCAAAGTAAAAAGCAGAAAGATGCACCGCGCAGAAATTGTGGATTTCCGCATAAAGACTTTGAAAATCATAGGATTTTGAAGCCTCCCGCACCATCTGATCAATTTCATAAAGTCGATGTAAAACCCACTTCTCCAGCTCTGGCATTTGCTCATAGGGAACTTTTTCTTTGGCAGAAAATCCTGAAAGAGCACCTAAGAGATAACGGAAAGTATTGCGGTAACGCCGATAGATGTCTTGTTGACGCTTGAGAATTTCATCACCCACACGCAAGTCTTCGTAATAATCGCTGTTCACAACCCACAAGCGTAAAATATCGGCTCCCAATGTCTCCGTGATTACCTGGGGAGAGACCGCATCACCGCGGGATTTAGACATTTTTTTGCCTTCTTCATCCACAATAAAACCGTGCGTCATGACTTCCTTATAGGGAGCTGCGCGATAAGCTCCGCAGGACACCATAAGCGAGGATTGAAACCATCCACGATGTTGGTCAGATCCTTCCAAATATAAATCCGCTGGCCATTGCATCTCAGGCCTAAGCCTCAAAACAAAGCTTTGACTCGAGGCCGAATCAAACCAAACATCAATGATATCTTGAGTTTGCTCATAGTCATCAGGGTTATATTGCTCGCCTAAAAACCGAGTGGGATTTGCTGTATACCAAACATCTGAGCCCTCCTCTTGAACGGCCTGAATAATACGTTCAACAACCGCATAATCCCGCAAGACATCACCGGTTTTCTTATTTACAAAGAGAGTTAAGGGAACTCCCCAGGCCCGTTGCCGGGAGACACACCAATCGGGACGGTTTTGGATCATGGCTTGAATACGCTTTTTCCCAGCCTCAGGTATCCACTTAACCGTGTTAATGGCTTCAAGGGCCTTTTCACGAAGGCCCTTTTTATCAAGGCTAATAAACCATTGGGGTGTCGTTCGATAAATCAGGGGCTTTTTTGAACGCCAGGAATGGGGATAACTGTGTTGGATTTTGGAGTGCCTTAAAAGAGACCCTTTCTCTTCAAGCTTTGCAATTACGTCAGGAGCTACCTTATAAACATGCTTGCCGAAAAACAAAGGCACATGATCATAAAAAATGCCATCCTCTCCTACAGTCTGGGGCACCTCCAATTCAAACTCTTGGCCCAGAGCAAAGTCTTCCACACCGTGGCCCGGCGCTGTATGAACCAATCCTGTACCTGCCTCCAAGGTTACGTGAATGGCTGGAAGCAAAGGAACAGCAAAGTCATAGCCATCCCCATGGAATGGATGATAAGCACAGGTTCCTTCAAGTTTTGCGCCTTGGAATTCCTCAAGGATTGTGCTTTTCTCAATACCCACAGCCACTTCAACGGCTTCTTTAAGGTTTTTTGCAATCAGGATCACTTCTCCAACCTTGGCTAGAGAATCGTCTTTTATCTCCTCCACCTTAAGAGCCACATACTCAAGCTCACCCCCATAAGCAACCGCACGGTTTCCTGGCAACGTCCAGGGCGTCGTGGTCCAGATAACAGCACTCGCTCCTTTTAAAACCGGAAGGTTTGTTTTATGAATTGGGAAGCGCACATAAATCGAGGGGGATTCAACATCATAATACTCTACTTCCATATCAGCCAAAGCCGTTTTCTCGACCACAGACCAAAGAACAGGTTTAACGCCATGATAAAGGCTTCCGTTCATCAAAAACACGCTAAAGAGACGTATGATTTCGGCTTCAGCCTCAGGGGTCATGGTGGTGTAGGGATGTTCCCAATCAGCAATCACGCCTAAGCGCTTAAACTCTCGCAACTGAACGGCTATCCATCCTTGCGCAAATTTACGACACTCGTTGCGAAATTGAAGGCGAGAAATGTCATCCTTATTTTTGCCTTCTTTATGGTATTTTTCTTCAATTTTCGCTTCAATAGGGAGCCCATGACAATCCCAACCAGGAATAAAAGGCGTTGCTTTTCCAAGCTTGTATTGCGATTTCATCACAATATCTTTCAGAATCTTATTGAGAGCATGGCCCAAGTGGATGTCTCCATTCGCAAAGGGCGGCCCATCATGCAAAATAAACTTCTCACGACCTTCAGCTCTTTTTTGCAAATAGTGATAAAGGTCCATCTCTTCCCAACGCTTTAAAATCTTGGGCTCGCTCTCAGGAAGATTACCTTTCATAGGAAAGTCGGTCTGAGGTAAAAAAATAGTTGGACGGTAATCTTGTGTCATGCTTGGCTTCATCACATATAAAATTCAGAAATCTATTTGTGCCACTTCTCTTACCATTCGTCAAATAGGTTTAAAGAAATTTTCTAAGCTTATTTATAATGAAAACGACAGGAAAGAATTCTGATTTTTTTATCTTCTACTGAGTAAACAATGCGGTGTTCCTGGTCTATGCGCCGAGACCAGCATCCTGAAAGGTCAAATTTTAAAGGCTCTGGTTTTCCTGTGCCTCTGAAAGGGTCGTTCCCTATTTCTTGAACAAGGTCTAGAATTTTTTCAGCCTTTCGTCGATCTTTCTTAACCCAATAAGAGAGATCCTCAACAGCTGCAAGGTCAAATTCCAAGTTCTTTGCGAACTTCATCCAAGGTTTTCCCTTCTTTTCTGCTGAGGGATTCTAAAAGTCTGTTAAGATTTTTTGGAGAGCGAGAAAGATAAGCTGTTTCTTCGAGAGAGCGGTAATCATCCTCACAAAGAAGTATCACATTCTCGCCCGAACGACGTGTTACCAGAAGGGGCTCATGTTCTGAACAAACCTGATCCATATGACTTTTCAAATTTTTTCTCATCTCAGAATAGGAAATTTCATGTCGCATCATAGATCCCCTTTAAGTACAGTTTTATTGTACAACTTTATGGAGCCATTTGCAAGGAAAAACCCACCCTGCCCTTGGCGTCCGTCAAATGGATTTTCCGTTCTTCAAGCAGCATACATTTAATGTACCTCTTTTTTTAAAAAAGTCGATCTTTTGAATTAGCCATAGAGGAAATTATTATTCTAAATTCATAAGAGTCATATGTGATGAAAGGCCTTCTAAGTCTACAGTTACATAAGGCTGAAGTCCCATATCTCCATGACGAAACCAATCATATCTCTCTGTTTCATCACCTTTGAGTTGCACATTACTTAGGGTTTTCTCGAGCTCAAGCACAGAAAGACTTAAGGAAAATTTAGGCAGAAACTACCCTGTTCTATAGGACCTAAGCTCTCGCTCACTTTGTTCATTGTCTATGGAAAGAACAAGGACTTTTATGGTTTCTAGTGGAAGAAAAAGGCGATTTGTTTTTTCCAAAAACGAAATGAACCCGAAATGCTGATAAAAGGCACTTGCCTTATCGCTTTTAGCATCGACAACCATAGCATAAATTCCAAAGCTTTCTTGGCTAGCTTTATAGACACGCGAAAGAGCATCCATCAACAGCGATTCCCCGATTCCTTGCCCTTGATAGTTAAGGCTCACAGCTAACCTCCCAAGCAGAATTGCTGGAATAGGATAATGGGGTAATTTTTTCGAAAAGTCAGATCTCATTTCATTCTTAGAGAAAGAAAAAGGACTTAAAGTATAATACCCAATGATTTCTTCAGAGGACTTTCCTTCCAAGACAAAAACTTTTGTAAGATTTCGGTTTACATCTTGGAGAGCAAATTTTTTAAGATAGGTATCCAGTTTTTCAATGCCACACGAAAACGAGTTTCGATTATGAACACCTTGTTTTAAAGGCAAGATTCTCATTATTCACTATCTTTTTTATATTTTGCATAGGCTTTTTGAAGTGCTTCATTAGGTTTAGGAGGAGCAGATAACGCTTCCATTAAAAGCGGCCAATCTTGATCTGACAAAGGCATGTTTTCATGTTCACGAATAATTTTTTTAGCTTCCTTTAGAGAAGCCTCCCTAACAAATCGACTTAAAGAACCTTTCTTGTATTGAGCCGCCTTTTCGAGAACGTAATAGGTTTCCTGATCAATGCGAATCTGCAGGCGATTGCCCTTAGATGAATGAGCATAAGATGGTTTTAATTGCATCAGAATAATCCTCCATAATTAAAAAAATACATCCATGTGGAGTACACGTCAATGACTAAAGCGACAGATAAAAGCAAACCCCTTGCAGATTTAGAAAAGCTCCCTTATTTTAAGCTTATGACCAAGATTGTTGTTGCGGCACTTTATCAATTTAAACATTTGCCCGATTATAAGGATCTTCAGCCACGACTAAAAAAGCTCTGTGATCAGCATCAAATCAAGGGAACTCTCCTTCTGGCTGAAGAAGGGATTAATGGGACGGTTGCTGGTTCTCGTGCAAGCATTAATGCCCTCAAAGATTTTCTCAATATGCGTTTTGACAACCTTGAGTATAAGGAATCCTTTGCAAAAGACATGCCCTTTCGCCGCATGAAGGTGCGTTTGAAGAAGGAGATCGTAACCCTCGGCGTTCCAGACGTTGACCCAATCCAAATGGGTGGCACTTATGTAACTCCCAAGGATTGGAACGACTTAATCTCTGATCCAGAGGTGCTTGTTCTCGACACCCGCAATAACTATGAAGTGGAGATCGGCACATTTAAAGGAGCGATCAACCCCAAAATCCATTCTTTCAGGGAGTTTCCACAATACGTTAAAACTTTGGATAAGAAAAAATACCGGTGTGTTGCTATGTTTTGCACAGGCGGTATTCGATGTGAAAAGGCCTCATTCTACATGCTCTCCCAAGGTTTTGAAAAGGTGTATCACCTCAAAGGGGGAATTTTAAAATATTTGGAAGAGGTCCCTGCGAAGAAAAGTTTATGGGAAGGCG
>MEMA01000021.1:0-750 GCA_001767835.1 Alphaproteobacteria bacterium GWC2_42_16 | reverse complement strand
CGAATCCTGTCATGGTTGCCGCCATCCACTCTCGAAAAAAGAGACCCATTCTCCCCTTTATGAGAGGGGTGTATCCTGCCCCCACTGTTATCATAGAACCTCCCCACAAAAGAAGGCCGCGGCACGTCAACGTCAACAACAAGAAGACTTAGCTCATGCCCGGGGGAAAAAACATATTGGCGCTATCATGCTCTCATCGACACGTTTCATAAGGCATTCATAAAAACCTTTGCTGGATATATTTCTGCGGATGGCGGAGGGGATGGGATTCGAACCCACGATACGGTTTAACCCGTATAACGGTTTAGCAAACGCTTAAAACGTTTAACTGATAACGAGCGTTAACAAAATATATCAATAAAATCAATGTGTTTTGTGTTTTTCTTTGTTGCTGTTGGTGCCGATTTGTTACCATTTTTTACCCCCAACTGTCCCCTGAGTGTCCCATTCCTACTTCAAAAATTTCTTTTAAATTGTCTCAAATAACCAAGTCACTTTACAGGAAGATTAAAATAATCCAATCCCTTAAAATCCAGCATCCCAATCTCCATGTAAGAGGCAAACCTATAAAAGCCCAAAAGGATCCTCTCTATGTTAGAAAACCATTCAAACTTTCAAGATTTAGAAAAACAACTTGCCAAAGATGCTTTGGAAAAGGCTCTCATGGATCTCCATGGGGAGATCACCAAGGACATTGATAAAAACAAAGCCGTCTTTTCCAATGAGATCAAGCAAACCCTGAATAACTTT
>MEMA01000020.1 GCA_001767835.1 Alphaproteobacteria bacterium GWC2_42_16 | reverse complement strand
AGACGAGTCATCATCTACTCTGTTGTAATCCTTCCCTGCAAAAACAGGTGACAAGGATGATGTTAAAAGAGCGATACTTGTTGTGTAGCAAATTAATTTCTTGGATTGGTAAATCATATAGTCTCCATTTTGGTTTTATTAGTTCTTTCAATAGACCATCTGCAAAAGTTAAATGATGTCTCAAAATCCACAGAAAACCAAAAAAGAAGAAAACTTTTGTAGGAGGTCTATGAGAAAGGTTGAACTTCTATTTTTAGCTTGTCAACCGAAATCTAAAATTTTAATCAAATACTCTAAAATACTCTGATGAGACACGACTATAGGCAGAAGGATTATGCGCCTTATTTCTAAAGAATCGTTATATTACAAAAGAATTCGCGTGGATTTGCAGCCCACATTTAATTGAGGAAAACCTGTTCGGGCTTGAATTTGTCGAAATTCTGCCTTTAAGAAGGAAGGAGGTCAGATATCCCAAAAGTTATTTAGCTTATCAACAATGAATGACGTTTTGCGATTATACTTTTAACTCACGCTTTATCACTTAACATTTTAACTGAGAAGATCGTTTCGTAAGATTGGGAGGGACAAACTTTCTTTCAATAAGTTGTTATTCGTCCGCCAATTTTTCAGGCCCCATTTCCAATTCAGTGATGGAAGCTTTGTGGGAGGAGAGCAATTCTTTAAGCTCGTTAATTTTTGTATACCCCTCCCATTCTTGTCTGAGGGCGTTCCACTTAAGGCCGAGAGATTTGAGAGAAGCTCTAATTTCATCAGAGGGTCTTGTTTCAAATTTTACAATGACAGGAGCTCTCAGAACTTTTTCAGATGCAAAAGCCGCTCCTCCTTTATGAGTCCAGGCTTCCAGTTGTTTTTTATCAGATTCTTTTTCTTTAATGGAAAGAAATGCTCCAAGAAGGGTATTGGAATTCCAATCCATTAGGTTTGCTTTTAGAGCTAGGCCTCCAATTTCAATAAGTCGTCGTGTGCGTCTTTTACGCTCTTGAGCATTTAAGGATACCTCAAGCTGTTTAAGTCTGTTTTTTCTTTGCTCGAGGTTTCTTTTACGTTTTTCGAGAATATTTGTTGTTGTCATGGGCTACTCCAACGGAAAAGCTGTTAGGAGGAGGAGTATACAAAGAAATAAGAAATCTGACAAGCACTTAAAAAAACAATCTATAAGGATTTCGCCGAAGGCGTTATAGGGTAAATTCGGAGAATTTTACTATACGCAATATGTGTTGTAACCAACACTGCTTTCTGATATGATCATTTTAAATCAAACTAAAGTCAAATCCTATGGCCATTCAATTCGCACGCTGTCAATACGTATCTCGAAGTACGGGAGGGAATGCCTGCCGAAAGGCGTCATATAATCAACGCGAGGAAGTCAGGTGTGAGCGAACAGGAGAGGTTTTTTCTTTTAAGGAAAGAGGAGGAAACGTTCATCACGAGATTCTGTTGCCTGAAGAGGCAGATGCACGATTTAAGAATAGTTCTGTGCTATGGAACGAAGCCGAAAGGTGCGAGAAACGAAAAGACAGCCAAGTTGCCAAAGAATTTGTCATTGCTCTTCCTGATGACGGACAAGTGACCTTAGAAGACCGGATTGAGCTCACGAGACAATTTTCTAATATTTTTGTGGGCAAGGGCGTTGCTGTTCAGTTGGATATCCATGAACCCCATGATGAGAGGCTTGCCCCCGAGGAGTCGGGGGGCAATTGGCATGCGCACTTACTTGTCACCACGAGGCGGTTTTCTGAAGATGGAAAGACTTTTTATTCAAAAAAAGCCACAGATTTAGATCCCGTCTTTCGAAAAGGATGTGTTATAGAAGCTGACCTTTGGGGAGAGATCTGGAAAGATATCCAAAATGCTTACTTTGAAGAAAAGGGGTATGACCTTTGTGTTGATCCTATTGGAATTGTCGCTCAAGAGCATTTAGGCCCTGTTCGAATGCGCCATCATATGAATGAAGCCATTCTGCGATCTCAGATGCTTCAAAAAGCAAATGAGAAGCTTTCTCAAGACCCACAAAGCGTAATTGAGACTATAACCCAGAATCGAGCTGTCTTTACCGGGAAAGATGTCGAGATCTTTTTACAGAAACATGTGCCTCTTTCTGAAAGAGAAGGACTTTTAGAGAAGGTTTTGGATCAAAGAGGTGTTCTTTCTTTATATAATAAGGAAACAGGGAAAAAGACAAATTATTTTACAACTCAAGAAGTAAGAACTGAGGAAGAAAAGCTCTTTCGTTTTGCGGACAGTATAGCAAATAAATCTAGAGCGGGTCTTAACCACCCTCTCATGGTGGGGAGGCAAGATGCGGAAATTATATTAAGTCCTGAACAAAAGAAAGCTTATGAACACTGTGTCAATTCAGACCGGAATCTCTGTATCATCCAAGGACGGGCTGGGGTTGGCAAGAGCACGGTTTTAACACCCATTCGTGAAGCTCATGAGGAAAGTGGTTTTCGGGTCTTAGGGTTAACCCCCACCAATAAAGTAGCCCTGGATTTAAAGGCAGATGGGTTTAAAGAGGCCAAGACGTGTCACTCCTTTTTATTTGCGTTTAAGAACAACCGTGAGAGTCTTGATTCCAAGACGCTTGTGGTTGTTGATGAAGTGGGAATGATGGGCACAGAGCTCTCTGTGGAGCTTTTTCATGTCATCAAGACAAGTGGGGCAAAGCTTCTTCTTGTGGGGGATGATCGGCAGTTAAGTGCTGTTGCCAGAGGAGGGGCATTTGGACATTTAGCAGAGCGATACGGAGCCGTCGAGCTTAATGAGGTCAGACGTCAAACAATTGATTGGCAAAAGGCTGTTTCAGAAGATCTTTCTAAAGGAGATGTGAGGAATGCCGTTCACCTTCTTGAAGAGAACAAAGCCATTCAATGGAAGGACACAAAAGAAGAGTCTCTTTCAGACATTCTCAAAGATTGGGCTAAGGAAAGCCTCACAAATCCCGAAGGAACACAGCTAATACTCGCCCAACGGAACATCGATGTCGATGCCTTAAATCAGGGAGCTCGAGACATTCTCCGCAAGCAAGGCAGGTTAGGAGATGTTGAAGTCACCTGCATGACTCAAAGGGGCAAAATGAGCTTTGCGGAAGGAGACAGGATTCACTTTACAAAAACAGACAAAACTCAAGGACTCATGAATAGCCATTTTGGAACAATCCAAAAAATAGATACTCAAACAAAAAAACTAACCGTTCTTCTGGATAACAAAGAAAAAAAAGAGGTTGATCCATACACCTATGATGGACTGCGTCATGGGTACGCCTCAACTGTCTATAAAGCCCAAGGATCAACTTTAAATCATGTCTATGTGCTCCATAGCAGGGTCATTAATCAACAGGTCAATTATGTAGCCTTAACCCGTCAAACAAAATCCCTTTCTCTTTATGTCTCGAAGGATGAAACACCTTCTCAATCTCATCTTGTTCATCAGATGAGCCGAGAGGATGGAAACAAAACCAGTCTTTATTTTTATACCCAAAAAGATATGGAAGAACGCCAAAAGGAAAACACGCTTACGACTTCTATCAAACGAGGAACGGAGAAGATTGTCACCAAGGTCAAAGACTTTTTCCATACCAATGAAGAGTTTTATAAGTTTGATCAATCCAAGCAAACCATTCATAAATCAGACGTCTCTTTGTCTACCAGAGGTACGTCCTCCTCATCTCTATCCTCTGTTGACTCTTCTGCCCAAGGGAAGGAATACACAGCCGTCTCAGAGGAGTTAAAACGCGCTATGCTAGGGGAAGAGTTCTATAACCGAATTTATCATCCAAAACCAAAACCTGCAGATTCTCAACCAGCTTCAGAAGACTTAAAACGAACCATGGTCGGAGAAGATCTTTATAACCGCGCTCATGGAAAAGAACAGGATTTAAAAGCAACAATAGCAGAAAAGCTTTCACAATCCCATACGGGCTCAGAAAAAGTAGAAGACCCTGCCTCAGAAGAACAGAAAGTGACGCTTTCTCATAAATCTCCTTCCCTGGGGAAGAGAAGATAAGGATAGATGCCTATAGCCATTATATCACTCCCCCAAAGTCAGATATCATCTGTTAATGAATATATCGTCCCTTATTAACGCCTTTCCCAATATTTCCATAAACTATTAAAACCGCTAGCTAAGATCTTCACAGGGAAAAAAACCAGCTGGGGGAGAGTCTATGAGCACTGCTGATTTGTGCACAGTCAAAAATACGCCCATAAATATCTTTTACTGCTGGAAGTGAGTCATAAGTGTATCTTTGCCATGTCACAAAGGCCTTACCGTCTGTTAAACCTGCAACTCTGGGGTCGTACTGATATGCGTATTGATATGGATATGAGCTTGTGTTTGGATCAATGCGGAAATAATTTGTGAGAGGAGAACCACTTGCAGAAAATATCTGCCCATAAATATGGTTATTTTGGGTCGTCCAATCTTCCCATGTCACAAAGGCATTGCCGTCTGTTAAGCCCGCTACTGAGGGGCTGGTGCTTTCGTAGGTTGTAATGCGGAAATCATTTGTGAGGGCTGTTCCACTTGCAGAAAATATCCGCCCATAAACAACCGAACCTCCTGGCGTTCTTTTCCATACCGTAAAGGCATTGCCGTTTGTTAAACCCGCAACTGAGAGGTCCTGTTGGTCTGAGGTTGTGTCTTGATTAATGCCGAACTCACTTGTAAGAGCTGTTCCACTTGCAGAAAATATCCGTCCATAAATATTAAGATCACCACCACCATCTTGAGCTCTCCATGTTACAAAGGCATTGCCGCCTGTTAAGCCCGCAACTAAGGTTTGGAACAGGAAAGGGTTTGTAGTTGTGTTTTGATTGATGCGGAAATCATTTGTAAGAGCTGTTCCACTTGCAGAAAATATCCGCCCATAAACATTAGTACTTTCCTTTTGCCATACAACAAAAGCATTGCCGTCTGTTAAGCCCGCTACTGAGGGGTGAATACCGTAGGTTGGTGTGTTTGCATTAATGCGGAAATCATTTGTGAGGGCTGTTCCACTTGCAGAAAATATCCGCCCATAAATATTAGAATCTCCAGTTTGCGTTTCTCGCCATACCGTAAAGGCATTGCCGCCTGTTAAGCCCGCTACTGAAGGGAATTGTTGATTTGAGGTTGTGTTTTGATTAATGCCAAACTCATTTGTAAGAGCTGTTCCACTTGCAGAAAATATCCGCCCATAAATATTGTAATCTCCAGTTTGATATCTCTCCCATGCCACAAAGGCATTGCCGCCGGTGAGGGCTGCAACAGATAGAGTGTCTCCTTGCTGATTTGCTGTGACTTGATTAATGCGGAAATCAGGGCCAACGGCGCCACAAGCAGCCGCAGTCGCAACTTGGCTCGCCAATCCAAGGGTTAAAGCTTGGAGTGGATGTTCAATAGCATATTTCATGCCCTTATGAGCCGCATGCGTCAGTCCTTTAAGGGCTGTTGTGAAGGATAAATGCTCTGAGAGTTCATCTTCCTGAACAGCCTCTTTCGATGCAGAAGTAGGCAAAGAAGAATTGGCTGTTGTGAAGGATAAATGCTCTGAGAGTTCATCTTCCTGAACAGCCTCTTTCGATGCAGAAGTAGGCAAAGAAGAATTGAACCCCTCTTCTATCTCTCCTCCATTAAAGGGAAACTCTTTGAAGGCTGCTTGGATAAAGCGCTGTTGCGCTCTCAAATGACTGTATTGTTTTTGATCTCTCTTGTGTATGGCAGTAGTGATGGTTCTCCGAAAATCTCTCGATT
>MEMA01000019.1:5885-6075 GCA_001767835.1 Alphaproteobacteria bacterium GWC2_42_16 | reverse complement strand
TGCATTAGCAAGGCTGTCATTAAGTGCCCGAGCTGCTACTAAATTTTTCTCATAGCCATACGTACCATTTACAAGACCGCTTATCTTTATTCCAATGGCCATCTGATCTCCTTTTTCAACAAGCTCCTCGATCACCTTTCTGGCCTCCACTTCATTTTTCTCATAACCATACGTACCATTTGCAAGACCG
>MEMA01000019.1:0-5846 GCA_001767835.1 Alphaproteobacteria bacterium GWC2_42_16 | reverse complement strand
GATCTCCTGCATTAGCAAGGCTGTCATTAAGTGCCCGAGCTGCTACTAAATTTTTCTCATAGCCATACGTACCATTTACAAGACCGTCTATCTTCCTTCTAATTGCATCTCGATCTCCTGCATTAGCAAGGCTGTCATTAACTGCCTGAGCTGCTTCTAAATCTCGCTCATAGCCATCCGCACCATTTGCAAGACCGTCTAGCTTCCTTCTAATTGCATCTCGATCTCCTGCATTAGCAAGGCTGTCATTAAGTGCCCGAGCTGCTTCTAAATCTCGCTCATAGCCATCCGTACCATTTGCAAGACCGTCTATCTTCCTTCTAATTGCATGTCGATCTCCTTTTTCAACAAGCGTGTCGTTCATCTTTCTGGCCTCAGCTAGATCTTTTGTATAACCTTCTTCACCCCATAGAAGCCAAGCTATCTTTCTATTAATTGCATCTCGATCTCCTTTTCGAACAAAATACTCGTTCATAGCTCTAGCCTGACCTTGATCTCTTGTATAGAAAGAACCACTTCCAAGAGCATATATCTTCCTTCCAATTGCATCTTGATCTCCTCTTCTAATAAGGATTTCAATTGCTTCTCGTAAAAGTGGTTTTCTTTTATTAGGGATTGGGTCATCATTATCCTTATCCCAACACTCAAGAAGTTGATGGGGTAAAGCATAAAGGGCAAAACCCCTTATTCTACTCTCTAAATGATGATGAAGTAAAGCTTCACAGAAGATGAAGTCCTTAAGCGAAGGGGCATCAAACAAACGATACTTAAAAACAAAGTTTCCTATATCTTGTAAAGCTAGTAGGTGTGAATCATCCATCATATGGACTCTGACCTTGAGAAAATGCTGGATTACCTTTTCACGGGGGTTTACTCTCAAGTTCTCTTCACTCAAGTAGACTCCATAGCGTTCCAATCCATACGCTTTCCAAAATAAATCTTCGGTGAGAAGCGATTTGAAGTTTCTACAACTCGTGGCAAGTCTTCCAAGAGTCCACATATCACAGAACATAAAAATATTTTTTTGTATAATTTCATTTGGAACATTAGCCAAAGTCGCATTAGCGCCAGCCCCACCAGCACTAGCAGACGAGCTTGCGCCAGCTTCCGCTGGATCTGCCAGAGTCTCTCTCCATCTCTTATTTGGACGATTTGGTAAACCGCTATTAAGGTTACCTTCTTCAGCTGCGGGCCTAATAGCTCCAGCTTCAGCACTAGCAGACGAGCTTGCGCCAGCTCCCTCTCCATAATTTGCCCGAGCTCTTTTAGATCCCGCTGGTAAGATTGGCCCACCAGCACCGTAATAGCCCTCATCACCCTCCATAGCCATAACACTGGGGGTAAGCAGAAGAAAAGTAACGAGAAGTGAACAACTTAAAAATAGCGCCTTATTGATCATACTAAATTTACTCAAAGTTAAAAATTGATTTACATTCATTATATAGGGAGTATATATATTTTTTCAACATAGTTAATTCGCAGAAGAAGCTTAACTTGGCTTTTATATTTAAAAAATGAGCATATCCTTGTAATTCAAGGGCCGATTTTCCAAACATTCGATGTTAAAAGAAGTCAGGATGTGGGGATTTACCTTCCTTAGAGATTTGATATGAAAACAAAAAAAATGTTGTGCCTAATTTTACCAACCCTTTGAAAGATAATACTTCTTAAACTCGCTTCTCTCATGTTTCGTCAAAGTCGGGACCGCGGGGCGTTAAGTCTGAAATTAACTTAGAACTTGTATTTATGAATCAATACCTTTACAGCCCTACGGTTAAACCATGGAACGTCAGGAAACTCAAGCTTATCTAACACTTGACGTCCCTGCTGTTTGATCGCGGGACCCAGGGCAACTTCTTCTGTATTGAGACGTTGATTGATCATGCTGGCTCCAGCCTCCTTAGTATTTCCTGGACCCCGCGGTTAAACCGCATAAGCGCTAACCTAAGAGAACTGAAAGTTGGCTACCTGTGGCTTGCGTTTTCGATTTCTCTCTGCTAGGTCACCTGCGATAATATTCCATTGTTCAATGACTTTTCCCAAAGACAACCGTGGTTCAATTGCTTCTTGAAGTTGATGCAAGAAAAATGCAAACTCACGCCAAGGACTATGTATCCTTGTTGTAAGACAGGCTATATCCCCAGGGGGAAATAGCCTTGGAATAGTTTACCGATTTCTCGGTCAATAAACAAACGAATAACTTTCCATATAACCAAGCCCGTGAGCTTTCTTCGTCATATTTGGGTAAGTGGCCTAATTTAGCCAAGGATTTAAACCTTTTAAAAACAAGCTCTATTTGCCAACGAATACGGTACCATTCTAACACCTCATGAGCAGCAAAGGATTTTTTAGGCAAGGTCGTAAAAATAATAACATATTTGCCGTATTCTAATGTTTGTAGATGCATCACACTCTGCCGCTTTGATGCTTCTTGTCGCAGCTTTTTCAGTGAATCTTCAATGGCTTGCTCGCTTTTTCTTACAACACAGAGACGGCCGCGAATCACCGTATCTTCTTTAGGGGCTTTAACGTAAACCGGCCATTCCCCTATGTTTCCAGTGTTTTTTAGCGTTTGGACTGCCTTTAATAAATCAAATCGTTTGCTAGCCTTATTGTCTTTAAAAATGGGCAATCCTCCTGTATTAACGCGCACGAGTATGTAAGCACCGGATATGTGCAGATAATGTATGTCCGCTGCGGTAGAAAAAGCTCGATCGGCAATGAGACAATCATTAGCTGAAACAGGTATCCTTTGTAGATTTTCTGCGGTTGCTTTGCCTTTCGTTGGTGTGAGCTCAAAATAATCGCACCGGAAGCTAGGAAGCGAGAGGCTGTAGTGAATCCGCCATTGGCTCCCTGTTTTACCTGGCTCTCTAATAACGGTCCCATCCACCAATCTGATATTAAAACGATGTTTCTCCTGAGAGAATTTAACGCCTCTTTCTTCTAAGAGCGAGCAACATAAGGACTTCAGCCAGTCTTCTGCCGAGCGTAAACGTTTTAACAAGGCTACATCAGAAACAGAAGCTATACCCGCCGCTTTGGCGCGAACGACCGTTTCCCGTAATGAATAGCCTCGCGCAATATGCAAAAGTAAAGTACGTAAAATTGCTCCAGCCGAATCGAAGCTTCGCATTTTCCTTGTCATCGCTCCAGTTGATACCGCTAATTCTTCCCAGTGCTTAGGCAGTAGGCTAAGCAATGTGTTCCAGTTTTCGTCAAGTATAGATGTGTCTTGCATGATGCTATTATCCTTAAAAAATTTATCCACGGCGATAATAACATATGCTTGTTCAAAAATAAATCTCTTAGGTTAGCGCTTATGCGGTTAAACCGCGGGGCGTCACCTTCCCCTGTTCTAAAATTAACATCATGAATACAGGTTCTTAGAAGATCATGACTATAAATTCTTAGAGACATTCCTTCAATGTCACCCCCGCCTCCTTCAAAGAATGCTTGATTTTGATTAGATCAAGCCAAACCTCACGTTTTTGTCCGGGAGAGCGGAGAAGATAGGCGGGGTGGAAAATAGCCATAATCTTTATTTTTTTGCCGGCATCGGTTGTGTATTCCTTCCATGTTCCGCGAAGACGCATAATTCCGTCACGCCCTCCTAAAAGAGTTTTGGTGGCAGTACCCCCCAAAAGAACAAGAAAATCAGGGTTTACAAGATCAATATGACGCCGCACGAAAGGAAGGCAGACTTCTGCTTCTGCAGGCGTGGGTTGACGATTGCCTGGCGGACGCCAAGGAATGATATTGGTGATATAAAAAGTCTCTCGTGTGAGCCCAATGCAGGAAAGCATTTTGTCTAGAAGTTGTCCGCTTTGACCTACAAACGGGAGGCCCTGGCGATCTTCATCAGCTCCCGGGGCTTCACCAATAAACATGATACGAGCCTTAGGATTCCCATCTCCAAAGACAAGGTTGGTTGCTGTGTATTTTAAAGCACAACCCTCAAAGGCTCGAAGGGCTTCCTTCAATTCTTCCAAAGACTTAGCAGCGCTTGCTGATGAATCATCTCTCTTTTGAGCAATTTGGGGAGATAGGCGGGGAGAGACAGTTGCAATGATAGGATCCGGCTCAGACATAGAAGAAGCCTCTTTCTTTTCCTCAAAACGATTCTGGGTGGTGGTGGATATAATTTCATCATCCCCTGCATCCTTATAAATCGATAGAATCATCTTTAAATCTTGAGAGTCAATCATACTCCTTCCTAACATAAATCTTGTTCTATGGCTATATACGGAACTTTACATAATGTTTTAAAAATTGATCGCGGCTTTCCCATCTTAAAATATCATCGCTTTGACTGCTTTCTATAAAGGTAAAATTATCGTTAAGGTTTTCCTGTTTATGAGGTGAGATTTTGTCTCCTGGAATTTTTCCAGATTGTCCCTTGCCTATAAAAGCCCCAGTACCACTTTCTCCATGACTAATTAAAAGAAGAGCCACCGAATTGGGATTCTGGTCAATATCAAGGGGCGGTGCCAAAACAAGGCCGCCCTCTTCGTTGTGAATTTTGATATAGCCTCCCTCTTCATTTTGAAGGGCCGTAAACTGCTTTGTCAATTCGGGTTCAACCACATATGTCATGAGGTGCTTAAACCCATCCTTACTATAAACCTCACTGATCCCAAGAGTTTTGAATGGAATTATTCCTTTTGCTCCTTGTCCATGACACTCACGTTGTGAAACCCCGTACTCTTTCCCTGTTAGATGCGAAACGGCTGGGCAAGGAAATCTTTTGTTCTTCTCAACATAAGCGGCAATCGCATTCAACACGTACTCCTGGTGATCACGTGTTTTGATGAGGGCAGTCCTTTGAATATGGGTCGTTAATAGCGGAAGACTCATTCCTCCTAAGATACCAAGAACGATCAGAACAATCGAAAGTTCTAGAAGCGAAAAACCTTCTTGTGACCTATAGTTAAAGTTGGAAAAGAAGGATGCAGGCTGCTTCGTCATTTTCAAGGTTATACGTTTCTTTACTTGTTACACAGGAGTGTTGGGCTTTATCCGTTCCATCTACGGCCCGTACCTTTCCCGAGGTGGGGTGACCATTATCCATTTTTTTATCAAGGCTCAAGGCTTGACTTGGCGTTAAAAGTCCCCCAGTTCCATGATCTCCGTGTTTTCGACCTAAGATAAGCCAAAGACCTTTTAAGCCGAGCGGATTCTCTTCAACGGTGAACCCACCCCCTAATGCGGATTCAGGCGCTCCTTTCCCGAACTCACCTTTGTTTAAGTCACTCTCCAATCCTGGACTTCCCAAAAGTCCAGCCCAGACCAAATGAGACCAAAAAGTAAGTGCCTCACTTCCAGGTGCAAGTCCCGCCCCTTCAATTCGCCCATTTCCATTCCCATTCGGAAGGGTTGAGTTGATTTGGGTTGAGGCCTTATTGAAATCGCCGGGTAAAGCCTCATACTTATCCAGAAAAGTGCTGGTGGCCATACGCAATTCATTTAACTGAGAAACGACGCGCTTAAGACGGGCGCTTTCGATTAAATCCCTCCCCTTTAAAATTCCTCCAATTAAAAGCCCCATGATGATCAAAACAACGGCGAGCTCAATGAGGCTAAATCCAGCTTGGCGGCGCTTTATAATGGATTTCATCTCCCTTCTTCCTTTTCAAAAAGAATGCCCCTTTCTTTTAAAAAGGTAAAGACTTTTCATGAAAAGTTTAGACTGAAGTATCTCATTCTATTTCATTCACTATATTTTTGATCCTTAAAAAAAAGAGTATGGAACCAATTGTAAAATTATAGTTGACTTTAAGTTATCCTTATATCTTAAGTTTTAAAATAGCTTAAGAGAATCTACCATGACGAAAAAGCTCTCTCCG
>MEMA01000018.1 GCA_001767835.1 Alphaproteobacteria bacterium GWC2_42_16 | reverse complement strand
TCTGCAATCGACTTTTGAAACTTGGGAAGCTCCAAAAAGGTAAAGGAAAAATCCTTTAAGTCATGCTCATAACTATTCCTATCCAAAATTACGTGTTCTGACTTCCACTGTTTCTTTTTTGGAAACATAACAAATTCAGCAATGGCCAGAAAAATCACTTCCCGCAAGTTATGATACTCTCCTCCCGCGTTAGCTTGGGAAATGTAAGCCTTTGACGCATAATATTGGGCGCGCTTTTCGAAGCCTTTTTCTTTGGCGACCTGCATTTCTACGATATAACGATTGTCGTTTTCATCTTTGCAGAGGATATCCACAATGCTTGTCTTTTTTGAAGCTGTTTCTGGATCCTGGATAGTTTTAAGAAAGGTCACATCTTGAATCAACGCCCGATCCTTAAAGGTGAGCATGTCATTCAAAAAATGGATCAGAATGTCCTTATTCTTTTCCGTTCCAAAAATCCTCTTAAAGGCAAAGTCATTTTTGGGGTCTAAAAACTTCGTCAGCATCTTAAGCGTATCCTATAAGCATCTCTTTAATATGATTTGTTTCATCTCATATAGCAAGGTGTTCCAGGTATAGGTGTTATTTTGCAATTGGTTCTATAGATTCCATAAATGGATCGTTTGTGAACTGCCTTTTTTAGGGAGGCAATTCTTAAGGTCTGCAACGACTCCTTTTTCGTTCTTCAGGAGTTTTTTAACAAAGGGCCACCCTTCATCGAGGAAAGGCTTGTGTTTCACAGCTAAAACCACTGCATCACCCGGAATAAGCTTTTCAAGAGAAGTTAGATTGATTCCATATTCATATCGGACGTGCTCGGGGTTAGCAAAAGGATCATAAATTTGAATCTGGGCTCCAAATTCTTGAAGGGCTCTTACCACATCAATAACTTTCGTATTCCTAATATCTGGAACGTTCTCCTTAAAGGTAAATCCTAAAATAGTTACTCTTGGAGGAAAAACGACGTCCGAAGAGGAGGTTAGAACGGATTTCATAACCTTTTCAGCAATGTAATTCCCCATACGATCATTGATTCTTCGGCCAGATAAAATCACCTCAGAGTGATAGCCTAGTTTTTCAGCACAATGAGTTAAATAATAGGGATCAACCCCAATACAATGCCCTCCTACCAAACCTGGCTCAAACCGGGTAAAATTCCATTTTGTTGCAGCTGCATCCAACACCTCATGGGTGTTAAGGCCGAGCAAATGAAAAATAATGGAGAGCTCATTCATGAGGGCTATATTCAAATCTCTTTGGATATTTTCAATGACCTTTGCGGCTTCTGCTGTTTGAATGTTTGCGCATTTAAAAATACCCGCCTCAACAACATCCCCATAGAGATCAGAAAGACTATTGAGAGTTTCAGTATCTGATCCAGAAACGATTTTTTTAATGGTCTCCAGTCGATGTAGTTTATCCCCTGGATTGATACGCTCTGGAGAATAGCCAACCCCAAAGTCTTTTTTATAGGTGAGACCAGAGATCTTCTCAAGAATTGGAACACATTCATTCTCTGTCACTCCGGGATAGACAGTTGATTCATAAACGACAATATCCCCCTTTTTTAAATGGCGTCCCACAGTGTCACTTGCGGAATACATCATGGAAAGATCTGGGCGACTGGCTTCATTAATAGGAGTCGGAACTGTGACAATATGGATGGTAGCATCCTTTAAACTTTGTTTATCACAGGTGAAATGAAGATGGGGAGATTTTAGCTCTTCAGGTGTAGTTTCTAGGGTAACATCAAGGCCTGATTTGAGTTGCTCGATGCGCTTTTTACTAATATCGAAAGCGATGACTTTATATCCCTTTTTAGCAAAGGCCACAGCAAGCGGAAGACCAACATACCCCAGCCCAACAAGTGAAAGGGTCTTCTTCTCTTTCATTGAAATCTTATATAAATATTCATGAGTTTCTCCTAGCTTATTAAGCAGAAAAGTGCAAGCGCCGGTAGCTTAAAGCTTCGGCTATATGATTAGCTAAAACAGAAGGGGCATCACTCATATCAGCAAGCGTTCGCGCCACTCTTAAGACACGGCGATACCCGCGGGCGGAAAGCTTAAATTTTTCAGCAGCCTCTTTTAAGAGTTTTTGGCCCGTTTCATCTAGCATGGCAACTTTTTCTAAAAGTTCTCCATCAATATGGGCATTGAGACGAAAAGGAACTTTTAAAGCTTCATATCGATTGTGTTGATTAAGCCGAGCTTTTTTCACCCGTTCAGCCACATGAGCACTGGGTTCTCCTGATGATTCACGGGAAAGGTCTGTTGCCGAGACTTCGGGAACATCAACATGCAAGTCAATGCGATCAAAAAGAGGTCCAGAAATTTTAGACTGATAATCGATGGCACATTTAGGAGCTCGAGAACAAGCGCGGCTTGCGTCGGATATGTATCCGCATCGACACGGATTCATGGCTGCAATCAATTGAACGCGAGAAGGGTAGGAGACGTGAGAATTGGCGCGAGCGATAATGGTTTTTCCTGATTCTAAGGGTTGGCGGAGAGCCTCTAATGCGGCGCGGGCAAATTCAGGAAGCTCATCCAAAAATAACACCCCATGGTGGGCAAGAGAGATTTCTCCCGGTTGCGTTTTGAGTCCTCCACCAACGAGTGCTGGCATGGAGGCGGAATGATGAGGATCTCTAAAGGGCCGTGTCTTGATCAATTTTCCTTCATTGAGGCGTCCCGCTAAGCTTTGAATCATAGTGACTTCTAAGGCTTCAGAAGGAGTCAAAGGAGGAAGAATCCCTGGCAAACGAGCAGCTAACATGGATTTCCCAGCACCAGGTGGCCCGAGCATCAGCAAATTATGGCCTCCAGCAGCAGCAATCTCAAGAGCACGTTTGGCCGTTTCTTGCCCCTTAACATCACGTAGGTCAAGCATAGAAAAGGTATTATCCTTCTCAAGCTGGGGCTCAGGAGGAGAAAGAACTTGTGTTCCTTTGAAATGATTAAGTAGAGAAAGAAGCGTGTCAGCGGCAAGAATAGTAATCTCTCCTGCCCAAGCCGCCTCTCCCCCGCAAATCCTGGGGCAAATGAGCCCCTTTTCGAGGGAACTTGCATGAATAGCCGCGGGCAAAACACCAGAAATAGGTGCGAGGCGTCCGTCAAGTGAAAGCTCCCCTAAAGCGACAAAATCTTCAAGACAGTCGGAAGGGATAATTTTCATGGCAGATAAAAGTCCAAGAGCAATTGGAAGATCATAATGGCTCCCTTCCTTTTGCACATCTGCTGGAGCAAGGTTAACTGTGATGCGTTGATAGGGAAGAGAAAGTCCCATGGAATGAAAGGCAGACCGAACACGTTCCTTTGATTCTGCAACAGCTTTATCAGGCAGCCCTACAATTGAAAAACCAGGGATACCCGAGGAAATTTGTACCTGAGCCTCGATTGTAATAACGTCGATTCCTTGAAAAGAAACCGTATTTAGCCGCGAAAACATGCCTCTCCCTTTTCGTTTATTTAGGCGCGCTCTTTTTAATCTCAATCAAATTAACAACCTTTTTAACCCCTGTAATATTATAAGCATTATCAATAACGAGTTTCATTTCTTCCTGTGATTCCGCTATCCCAAAAATATAAACAACCTTATCAAAAGTTGTAATGGTATAGTTGGGAGCATACACATCCTCTTCAGCATAGAGGGCCGTTTTTAGTTTGGTTGTGATCCACCCATCGCGGATATATTCGGAAAAAGTATCTTGTCCTTCAACGTTCAAGCCATCAATGACTTCCTTAACCCCATCAACGCTCTTTGCCACACGGACGGCTTCGGCTTTGACTTTTTGACTTTCAACAACCCCCGTCATAAGCACACGGCTCTTGTAAACTGTCATGTCAATAACATGGCAGTTGGGAACTTCTCCGCAAAGCTTTGAGCGAATTGTAAACTGAAGCGCTTCATCACTGAAAGTACCACCAATGCCTCTGTCTTCAACGGCATGCATTCCAACACTCCCAATCCCTCCAACAATGGGAACGCCACAGCTGGAAAGAAGAAGGGGGAGGATAATTATTGAATATTTCTTGTTCATACATATCTCCATTTAGTTAGGGACCCATGCTCCTCGAATATGTTTTGGCCACATCCAAGAAGAGATTAGAATGACATCAAACCTTAAATCAAGGGGTGAAGGATAACGCTTTATATAAAAGAGGAGAGCTTGCTGAATTCTTCTCATCTGGAAGGAAGAAAGGGAGAAAGCAGCTTCCTCATAGGTTGCACGTGTTTTCACTTCCACAGCCACAATAAAGGACCCTTTCCTCATAATCAAATCAATTTCACCAAAAGGTGTCTTTAAGCGGCTTTCTAAAAGAGAATACCCTTTAAGTTGAAGATATCGGGCGGCGATTTTTTCGCCCCACTGTCCTTTAAGATAAGCCCATTTTTTTGGCTTTAAGGGAAAGCGCATGTTGATAAACCTCCCGTTTAGATCGTCCAAATATTTTTGAAATTGTATTCACGGCATCTTTAATGCTCAAGATGGACAAAGCTTTTTCTAAATAAGCCTCAAGCTCCTCATCAGACAAAGGAGAAACTAAAGGAGCGCCTTCAATAACCACAACAATTTCTCCCCGAGGAGGATGATTATCAAAATACTCAATAAGTTCTGAGAGATGCCCGATCCGGGCTTCCTCGTAGATCTTTGTCATTTCACGACATACGGCTCCCCTTCGATCTCCAAGGATTGCATGGGCATCTTTTAAAAAAGGCAAAAGCCTTTTTGGGGATTCAAAAAAAAGTAAGGTTGCCGTTATGAACTTAACCTCTTCAAAGGCTTTCTGACGCTCAGCTTCCTTTGAGGCAACGAAGCCGCAAAACAAGAACTGATTTGGTGATAACCCCGAAAGGACGAGAGCCATAAGAGGAGCTGAGGGACCTGGTAATACGGTATAGGAAAGCTTTTCCTTCTGACATTCTTTTACTAATTGAAAGCCTGGATCCGAAATTAAAGGCATTCCTGCATCCGTAATGTAGGCAATATTTTTCCCTTCCTTTAAAAGAGCAAGAAGTTGAGGACGCATTTGATTAGCATTATGATCGTGATAGGAGAGTAAGGGCTTTGAAATGCCATAGTGGGTCAAAAGCTTTGAAGAAACACGTTTATCCTCACACGCAATGATGTCGACCTCCTTGAGGTGCTCAAGGGCTCTTAAAGTGATATCTTTTAGATTGCCGATGGGTGTTGCTATGAGGTAAAGCATGATTTACTCAGGTTAGAGAAAAGAGTATGACTCTATTTAGGATTTATTTCACCATGGGGGAAGAGGAATGACAAGGCTATTCAGATTTTTTATGTGGAGTGTACTTTTAATAGGCCTTACTTCCTGTGGCCATCAACAACCCTCAGAAACTATTATAGAACGAAAGCCTCCTGTTGCAGTTCCACAAAAGAAGCCTCAAGTGGAAGCTCCAAAACCTACTCTTCAAGTGCCCATGTCACACAAGGTGGGGCTCCTCCTCCCGTTAACAGGATCCCATGCCAAGTTAGGGAACCACTTATTACAAGCAGCCGAGCTGTCTCTTTTTGAAATGGGTCCTTCTTCCCTAACTTTATTGCCTCAAGATACAACCCAAGGAGGAGCCCATAAAGCGGCTCTCCGAGCTTTAGATGCGGGAGCTGAACTTTTATTGGGCCCCCTTTTTGCTGAAGATGTGAAAGCTATAAGACCATTGGTGGCTTCGCGTAAAGTAAATCTCATTTCCTTTTCAACCGATCAAGGTGTAGCAGGGAATGGAGTCTTTATTTTAGGCTTTCTCCCCTCTCAACAAATTAACCAGGCAAGTAACTTTGCGAAAACCAAAGGGCTTACAAAAGTAGCAGCCCTTACCCCAGAAGACGGATATGGGAAACTGGTTGATCAAACCTTAAAGCAACTTAACTCTCAGGGGAAAATTAAATTGTTAGGGATTACGCATTACGCGAGGGGGGATATTCTAGAAGGAAATCCTGGAAATTCCCGTATAAAAGATGAAGTTTCGCAGTATAAATCAAAAGGGCTTCAGGCTCTCTTTGTTCCTGAGGGGGGAGAAAACCTGAGCCATCTTTTGAAGCTCCTTATTTCTCAGATGCCGCTAACGATTGTGGGAAGTGGTCAATGGGATACCCAAGATACTCTTGATTTAGCGTTTGATTTAAAAGAGAATTTTTTTGCCTCTCCCGATCCTGAAACCCGGGGTCAATTTATAAGGCGTTATGAAGAGGTTTACGGAGAAAAGCCTCCTCGTATTGCAAGTTTAGCCTATGACGCTGTTGCTTTAAGTGCCGCCCTTGTTGACAAAGGATATACACAGCAAAATCTCACCCTCCCTCAAGGTTTTATGGGCATGGATGGGTTGTTTCGTTTAACCCCTCAAGGACTTAATGAAAGAGGGCTCGCTATTTTAGAAGTCACCTCAATTGGCTTTAAGACACTTAATCCTGCACCTCGGAGTTTCTAAGAAGAAAAGTAATCAGTCCATCCAAGCAAAGTCTTCCTTCAAAAGTAGGAATAAGACGAGAATCTTTTTGCTTTAAGAGCCCTTCTTTTTCTAATAAATTTATATCCTTCTGATTATAAGCCTCTTTCAAATGAATACCCGTTTTTTCTTGTAAGAGGTTGAGATTAAGACCTTTGGTTAGCCTTAAATTCATTAAGGTAAACTCTTGAAGCTTTTCAAGGCGGGAGAGATGATGAAAAACTTGAAGTCCATGGCCTTGTTTTTCAACCGCTTTTAGCCAAATTTCAGGAACTTTGTAGCGCGCCGTTGCAACCTTTTCACCCTTTTCCGTAAGTCGACCATGAGCTCCTGGGCCAAGGCCAATATAATCGTCAACGTTCCAATACATGAGGTTGTGAACACATTCTTGTGAGGGAGCTGCGTAATTAGAAACTTCATAAGGGGGGAGGCCATTGTGACACATAAGATCTTCTGTGAGAGCGTATAAAGAGGCTGCAAGCTCTTCATCAAGGCTCATCTTTTCTCCACGAGCCAGGCGCCTCGCAAAGACCGTTTGGGGCTCAATTGTGAGTTGGTAGAGAGAAAGGTGCCCTTTAGCATAGGAAAGAGCTTTTCCCAATTCATTCTTCCATGACATAAGTGATTGATTTGGGCGCCCATAGATTAAATCAAATGAAAACCGCGGGAAATAGATTGCGGCAATGTCTAAAGCCCGGAGCGCTTCTTTGGCAGTGTGACGTCTGCCAAGAAAAGAAAGAGCTTCATCCTCTAAGGATTGAACTCCTAAAGACAATCGGGTCACCCCAGCTTGAGAAAAAGCCTGAAATCTAGTAGCTTCAACGGTACTTGGATTGGCTTCAAGTGTAATTTCAAGGTTTTTTTTATAGGGAAAACAAGCCTTTGCTTGGTCGATTACTTCCTTAACTGTTTGGGGATCCATTAAAGAAGGGGTTCCTCCTCCAAAAAAGATGCTCCTTAATACCCCTGGGGGAGGCTTTTGTCCGGCAGACGCAAGCTCAGTAAGGAGAGCTTTTTTCCATCTACTTTGATCAACAGTTTCACGTACATGGCTATTAAAATCACAATAAGGACATTTTGAGAGGCAAAAGGGCCAATGAATATAGAGACCAAAATGTTTCATACACTATGAGCAAGCGCACGGAGACGTTGATTGATGACGGTCATCATTGCAAAACTTACAGTTGAGGCATTCATTAAATCATACAACATGGATTCAATGTTAGAGGTATAGATAACATCCTTAATAAGGGTTCCATCTTCCATGAAAAGGTCTTCAGGGTCTGTGTGGCTTTTAAGGATTTTATGGGTAAGAATCTTTTGTGTTGCGTATAAGTCTTCAATCAGAGCATTAGCAGCTCCTTGTTGCCAATGGGTATCTCCGGAAAGAGAACGGGCTGTTTTTCGAAGCCATTCGAAGCCAAGTAATTGGCTAAGAGCAAAGTATACCCGCGCCACCAATTGAATGTCGATTTTTGTATCGTTACTGAGGATGACCATATCTGGGCCAGAGATAAGGGGTTCTAAAACCACCAGGCGTTCACTTAAACTCGTTGAGAGACCGAGATGTTCATATTCATCACATTTTGAACTGTAGTCTTGGAGTTGTTGAGGAGTAAAAAATGAGCTGAGTTCATCTTTTAACACGTCAATGTTGGGTTTGAAGAGATTGATCATCTCTTCTACACTATGATGTTCTGTCATGTATCCTAGGAACCAGTCTGTATACCTTTTAACGCTTTGATAAATACTTAGCATGAGTTCATTCTGCGTATTAACGGGAAGGGTATCCAAACTTTCGATATCTCTCCAGAGAGAGATCAAATCAAGGATATCTCTGACAACTAAGTAAGCCCGAGCCACATCAGCCCCTTCTTTGCCTGTTTGATGCTGCATTTCCGAAATAAACGTGATTCCCATTCGGTTAACAACACTGTTTGTAAAAAGTGTTGCTATTATCTCGCGTCTGAGGGGATGGACAAGAATTTCGTTGCGGTAGGCATATTGAAGGCGCTCTGGAAAGTAGCTCAAGAGGCGGGGATGAAGAAGGTTTAGGTCAGGTATTTCTGAGCGAAGCAGTTGCTGCTTTAATGATAATTTAGAGTAAGCCAAAAGTACGGCAAGTTCTGGTCGCGTTAAACCCTGACGATCTGCAGCACGCCTTCCAATTTCCGTTTCATCCGGTAATCCTTCCAGAGTACGATTAAGAAGACCTTCAGCTTCCAAATCCCGCATGAAACGCGCCTGTTCATCTAAAAGAGCTAAACCATGACTTTGAGCCAAGCTAAGAATTTGATTCTGCCAAAAATTATCTTTGAGAACCAAGCGGGCCACGTCATCTGTCATTTCGTCGAGGAGAATGTTTCGTTTTTTGAGTGTCAGTCCATTTTTGATCATAGCTTGGTTCAGGAGGATTTTGATATTGACCTCATGATCAGAACAATCCACCCCTGCAGAATTATCAATCGCATCCGTATTAATGCGTCCGCCGCTTTTAGCATATTCAATACGGCCTAATTGAGTTACAGCTAAATTTGCGCCTTCAATAATAACTTTTGCCCGAGCATCCGCTCCATTAATTCGAATTGCATCGTTGGCGCGGTCATCCACTTCAACACTGCTTTCATTCTTAGCTTTGATAAAGGTACCGATGCCTCCAAACCAAATGAGTTCCACGGGAGCTTTTAAGATATAAGTTATAAGTTCGGAAGGGATTAAATGTTCTTCTCGAATGTCAAGGAGCTGTTGTATTTCAGGCGTAATCGCGATTGATTTTGCCTTTCTGTCAAAGACCCCTCCACCCTCAGAAATCAAAATGGGATTGTAATCGTCCCATGAAGATTGGGGAAGATTAAAAAGTCTCCTCCGCTCTTGATAACTTTTTTCAGGATCAGGGTTCGGATCAATAAAGATATGTAAATGATTAAAAGCAGCCTGAAGCCTTAAATGGTGAGAGAGAAGCATACCATTGCCAAAAACATCTCCTGACATGTCGCCCACCCCAACCACCGTAATTTTTTCACGGGTCGCATCCATCCCCATTTCTCTAAAATGACGCTTCACTGACTCCCAAGCTCCACGAGACGTAATGCCCATTTTCTTATGGTCATACCCCGTTGAGCCGCCGGAAGCAAAAGCATCGTTTAACCAAAAGTTGTAATCAGCTGAAATTTGATTGGCGATATCAGAAAAAGAAGATGTCCCTTTATCTGCAGCAACAACCAAATAGGGGGCGTCATCATCTCGTTTAATGACGTTCGGAGGAGAAACAACTTCTTCATCGACAACGTTATCTGTGAGATCCAAGAGACCTCGAATCATTGTTTTATAGCAAGAAATAACTTCCGTTTTGACGGCAGCCGTATCATCAGAAGGAGGAAGCTGCTTGACAACAAATCCTCCCTTAGAGCCGACAGGGACAATAACGGCATTTTTAATAGTTTGCGCTTTCATTAAGCTTAAAACTTCCGTTCGAAAATCCTCGCGTCTATCCGACCAACGAATACCTCCGCGGGCAACTTTACCCCCTCTCAAGTGAATAGCTTCGACTCGAGAGGAATAGACAAAGATTTCATAGAGCGGCCGTGGCAAAGGCATCTCATCAATCTCTTTGCTATTAATTTTGAAAGAAAGATAAGACTTAGGCTTTTTATTTTCCAACTGGTAGTAGTTGGTGCGGAGGGTAGAGGTAATTACATTAACAAATTTCCGTAAAATACGATCCTCATCTAAATTTTTCACCTCATCTAAAAGAGTATTAATGCGAAGGAGGATTTCTTCCTTTGCACGTATCCGGTCTTCCTTACAATCAGGACAAAAGAGAAAGGTATGGAGTTGGATTAACAAATGGCAAACATGAGGGGATTTTGCGAGGACTTCTTCCATATAGATCTGGCTAAAAGTTACGCGAAGTTGGCGAATATATTTTGCATAAGCTCGAATTAACTGACATTCGCGCCAGGTAAATTTTGCTCGTATAATTAAACGATTAAAGCCATCGTTCTCGACCTCATTTTGCCAAATACGGTAAAAACCATCTAAGAAATGATTGCTGATATGCTTGAGATCAACAGGATCCCCCTCATGGGTTTCCACCTCAAAATCATGTATCCATGCTTTCTTTTCATTGGTAAAATTGATCAAAAAAGGAGTTTCACTTAAAACACGCAGATTCATGTTTTCCAGAAGCTGTAAGACATCTGAGAGGAAAACAGGGCCGGTCATACAATAAATTTTAAACTTTAATCTATTATTTTCTTGGCCATTCGCTCGGCTCAAAAAGGCCCTGATCTCCCCTTCGGAAAAAACCTTTTCTACTTCTAAGATATCGCGAACGGCTTCTTTGATTGTAAATTTTTCTTGATATCCCTTACTAAAACCAAGGCTATATTTTTCAAATAAAGCCTGTCCTTTCTCTTCCCCTTCAGCACTTAAAAGCACTTTTTGCAAGTTATCGCGCCAGGTAAGGGAAGCTTCTACGAGCTCATTCTCTATGGCTTTGAGGTCATAAGTTAAATGTTCTTGCTGAGGGAGCTGAAGGCTAAAATGAATACGAGCAAAGGCAAGGTCACCAAGTTGGGTTTGCCAGTTAGTGACTTTCCCCTTTAGTTCTTTTTCAAGAATTTCGCTAATTCTTTGACGGAGCTCGCTATCATACCTGTCTCGGGGAACATAAACCAAGCACGTTACAAACCGCTCAAATTTATCAGGACGAATAAAAAGGGTAAGGCGTTGGCGGTTTTGGAGCTGAAGAACGGCCATGGCGGTATTAAAAAGCCAATCCTCTGACGCTTGGAAAAGCTCGTCTCTCGGAAAAGATTCTAAAATGTGAAGAAGAGTTTTTCCATCATGCCAATGTTCAGAAAACCCAGACCGCTTTAAAATTCGGGACATTTTTCGGCGTAAAAGAGGAATCTCACGGGCGCTCTGGCTATACGCAACAGATGTGAAAAGTCCGATAAATTGATCAAGACCAACTACATCTCCATTTTTATCAAAACGCTTAACAGTGATAGAATCCATGGGGTCTCTGCGATGCACGAGAGAAAGTTGTATTGTTTTTGTCAAAATCAAGGGATCAGAATCCATGATAAAGTGCCAAATAGTCGAATCAAGCTCAACACCTTCAAAAATATGAACAACTTCTTGTTTCTCAGGATTCCTTAAAATTCCAAGCCCGTTTTCAGGGGAAAAAATGCGTTTTGTTGTTTTGGATTCTGAGCTTAAGCTATACTTGCAATACCCTAAAAATGTGAAATGATTGTCCTCTGTCCAATCAAGGAAATAGGTTGTTTCTTTAAGTTCTTCTTTAGAAATATGAGGGGGGGTTTTCTTTAAATTTGTGATAGCACCGCGCAGTTGCGTTCGCATCGACGCCCAATCCTGAACAGAAGCCTGTACGTCCTTAAGAGAGCGCTCAATTTCCTGTTTTAAAACTTTTAATTTTGAAGCAGAACTTGGACCTAATATTTCGCAACGAATAAAGGATTCATAGTTTCCTCCCTTGTTTTTATGGACGCGATCATAGACTTTTTTAAGTCTATGAGACCTATCTCTATCAATAGCCATGACGGGATGAACGATGAGATGAATTGAATATCCTAAACTGTTAATAGCCCCAGCCACAGAATCCACCAAAAAGGGCATGTTATCATTGATAAGCTCAATAACTGTTTTGGAAATCTTTGTCCTCTTAACTTCCCTTTTTTCAACAAAACACTTTATTTTTGACTGTCCAGGCTTATGCTCAAAACCAAATTCCCACATTTCAAATGCGGCATACTCCAACGCATCAAGAGGAGTTTCGGTGAGATCTTCGAGGGAAACGTTGCCATAAAAAAGCCTAGCAAAGATTTCTGCCTCTTTTTTTAATGGAACAGAAGCTTTAACTGCGACTTTTTTTGCAATTTTGTCTAGGAGTGCAGTTTTGCGCTCTTCTTGAGTTAGGTCTCTTTTAGACATTATCTCTTCTCATTTTCTCCTTTTAGTATGCCAAAAGTGCCTAAGAAAAGCAAAACTATGGTCCAAAGAGAGTATCTGGAGCGGGCGAAGGGATTTGAACCCTCGACCCCAACCTTGGCAAGGTTGTGCTCTACCCCTGAGCTACGCCCGCTTTATTACGATGGGGTCATCATAACCATGCTCTATTCATTTTCAAGAGAAAAAGGGTGGACGACAGAAAAAAATTAAGCTTTTTTATAAGTGTAGGATAAGATTTGGAGAGGCTCATGGACGTTTTTTGTTTGGCACCCTTTATGGCAGGATGTGGAGCCGGAGCCGGACTCATCATAGCTATTGGGGCTCAAAACGCCTTTGTCCTTAGACAAGGAATTTTGAAAAATTATGTCTTTATCACAGCTCTTATTTGTTCTCTTGTTGATGCTTTACTTATTTGTTTAGGAGTTGGGGGCTTTGGAACGATTTTAACTTCCAATGCGGTTCTTTTAGCGAGTGCGCGCTGGGGTGGAGCTGTCTTTTTAGGGTATTACGGATTTCGTTCTTTTCGGTCTGTCTTTAAGTCCCAAGCCCTTGAACTTGGTCCTACCACAGACAAATCTGATTTAAAAATGACAATAGGTTCTGTCTTAGCCTTAAGCATTTTGAACCCTCATGTGTATTTGGATACGGTGGTCCTTTTAGGGAGTTTGGGGGCACAATTTTTAGACTATGAACATCTCTTTTTTGCTCTTGGAGCCATCCTTGCTTCTTTTCTCTGGTTTTTTACTTTAGGGTATGGAGCAGGTTACTTAGCGCCTCTCTTTCAAAAACCCCTCTCCTGGAAAATTCTTGATTTTTTAACTGGTTCTCTAATGTGGGTTATCGCCCTTTCCTTAATTTTGTGGGCGCCAAATTGTTTATGTGATTAAACGCACTCTTTTAATTTTTCAGCAACATGCTTTGAAACAAAAGGAGTTATGTCCCCTTTTAAACGCGCAATTTCCTTGACGAGGTGGGAAGCTATTAATTGACACTTTTCGGAGGCAACCAGAAAAACTGTCTCCAACTCGGGGCTCAAGGTTCTGTTTGTACCCGCCATTTGGAATTCATATTCAAAATCAGAAACGGGCCGGAGGCCACGAATAAGAACTTGGGCTCCTTCTTTCTTTGCGAAGTTTACAAGGAGAGTATCAAAAGACTTAACCAAAACTTCGCTGCCTTTTGAGAGAGGGAGAGATTTAAGTTCATGCTTAATGAGATGGATTCGCTCATTGAGAGAAAAAAGGGGTGTTTTTTCGGTATTCGTAGCAACTGCTATAATAAGACGATCAACAAGTCGTGTTGCGCGCTGAATAATATCAAGGTGCCCCAAGGTTATAGGGTCAAAGGTTCCCGGATAAACACCTATATGTAAGAGCCTAGTCATGTTGAGGATCTTCTAAGGTTTCGTCTTCATTCTCCTGGATTCGAGCGACAGAAACGACAGTTTCATCTGTATCAACTCTAAATAAGGTCACACCTTGGGTACGCCTTCCTGCAATACGAATATCATGAACGGGGCAACGAATCAGCTTTCCTGTAATAGTTACCAGCATTACATCATCATCATCCTTGACCGGGAAGGAGTCTACAAGCTTGCCCGTTTTCGCTGTGACCTCCATGGTGGTAATGCCTTGTCCACCACGATTGGTGCAGCGGTATTCATAAGCAGAGCTCCGCTTTCCAAAGCCCTTTTCACTAGCGGAGAGGATAAATTCTTCTAGGGCTGCCATTGCTTCAAAACGTTCTGGAGAAAGGAGCAACACTTCAGAGCCAGTGGTTTCCTCCTCCTCTTGACGACGAAGGCGCATAACTTGCTTGAGGTAGGCATCCCGCTCTTCAGTTGTAAACTCGACCTGACGCAAGATGGACATAGAAACGACTTTGTCTCCTTTTAAAAGACGAATGCCGCGCACACCTGTTGAGGTTCTACCGACAAATTCACGTACATCTGTAACGCCAAAGCGAATGCAACGGCCTTCACGTGTTGTTAAAAGAATATCATTATCTTCATTACAGGAGCTTACAGCGATTAATTTTTCCCCTTCTTCAAGTTTCATGGCGATTTTCCCATTAGCTCGAATATTCGTGAAATCGAGAAGCGCATTTCGCCGCACATTTCCAGATGAGGTTGCAAAAATAATATGCATTTTATCCCAAAGAGCTTCATCTTCTGGCATCGGCATGATAGTTGAGATGGTTTCACCCTCCTCCAAAGGCAAAAGGTTGACTATAGCCTTTCCACGTGCTTGGGGAGCCCCCAAGGGCAATTTATAAACTTTCATCCCGAAAACGCGGCCTGTTGTTGTGAAAAACAACATCTGGGTATGGGTGTTGGCAACAAAGATTTCAGAAACTGTATCTTCTTCACGCGTTGTCATTCCCGATCGTCCCTTGCCACCTCTCTTCTGAGCCCTGTAGGTGTTAATAGGAACGCGCTTGATATACCCTCCGAGGCTCACCATAACGACCATATCTTCACGTTGAATGAGGTCTTCCTCCTCGGCATACATTTCTGTATCTTCAAGGGTTGTTCGACGAGGAGTTGAATAATTCTCTTTGATTTCAATTAGTTCGCTACGCAAGATCTCGAGACGCCGATCACGGGAACTGAGGATATAGAGGTGCTCTTTAATTTCCCCAACAATCTCGTTCAGCTCTTGGGCGATTTTTTCCCGTTCAAGACCAGTTAAACGGTGGAGTCTTAAATCAAGGATCGCCTTGGCTTGGGCTTCGGACAGGTGGTAGGAACCCTCAAGAATAGGATAACCCGGCTCATCTATGAGGAGAATCAGGGGTTCAATATCTTGAACTTTCCAAGCTTTTGAAAGGATCTGATGCTTCGCAACTTGAGGATCAGAGGCTTTACGAATAAGGGCAATCATTTCATCAAGGTTCGCCACAGCTAAAGCAAGGCCTACTAAAATATGTGCTCGATCTCGTGCCTTTTTGAGCTCAAATTGAGTCCTACGGGTAATAACTTCTTCGCGGAAAAGAATGAAACATTCAAGAATTTCCTTAAGTCCCATCTGTTGCGGCCGTCCCGCCTTCAAAGCGAGCATATTCACACCAAAGGTGGTTTGAAGGGGGGTTTGCGCATAAAGCCGATTGAGAACGACTTCAGGAATCGCATCTTTTTTCAATTCAATATAAACGCGGACCCCATCGCGATCCGATTCATCGCGGAGGTCAGAAATTCCTTCAAGTTCTTTGTTATTAACGAGCTCTGCGATGCGCTCAATCATTTTAGCTTTGTTGACTTGATAAGGAATTTCCGTAACGATAATAGCTTCACGATCTTTACGAACCGTTTCAATATGGGTGCGACTTCTTATGACAAGAGACCCACGCCCTGTTTTAAAGGCGCTCACAATACCACGTCGTCCCATAATCAGAGCCCCCGTTGGAAAATCAGGGCCTGGGATATACTCCATTAATTCCTCGACAGACAAATCAGGATTTTCGATAAGAGCACAACAGCCATCGATCACCTCTCCTAGGTTATGGGAGGGGATGTTTGTGGCCATTCCCACAGCGATTCCAGCCGCTCCATTAACCAGAAGGTTGGGGATGCGGCTTGGAAGAACGGTTGGCTCTACGGTTGATTCATCATAATTGGGGCGAAAATCAACGGTCTCTTTGTCAATATCCGCCATAAGAAAAAAAGCCGGACGCGACAAACGAGCTTCCGTATACCGCATGGCCGCTGGGGGATCCCCATCCATGGATCCAAAATTTCCTTGGCTGTCAATAAGGGGTAGCCGCAAAGAAAAGGTTTGGGCCATACGCACCAAAGAATCATAAACAGCTTCAGTGCTATGAGGGTGATATTTTGCAATGACAACTCCCACAATGTTCGCCGATTTTCTGTGGGGACGTGTATGATCATATCCAGATTCATACATGGAATACAGGATACGCCGATGTACAGGTTTAAGACCATCGCGAACATCAGGTAAAGCGCGAGTGATAATGACGCTCATTGCATAAGCGAGATAAGAATTTGTCATCTCGTCTTCGATATTTACAACGGCTATGGCCTTATTTTCACTCAACGGGAAACTCCTTTAACCTTTTGATCGTCACTTAAAATGGGACTTCGTCATCAAGGTGTTCTATTGAAGTTGAAGCTTCGCGTGCACTATTATTTGAGGGCGCAATTGTGGGGGACTCCGCGTCCATTCCTGTACTGCGGGCGCTATCAAGCATGGTGAGTTCACCGCGGAAACGAGGTACAACCACTTCTGTTGTATATCGCTCTTTACCTTCTTGATCTGTCCACTTGCGGGTTTGGAGTTGACCTTCAATATAAACCTTGGAGCCCTTGCGGAGGTATTTATCGGCAACATCAGCAATGCGTTCATTGAAGATGACAACGCGATGCCATTCCGTACGTTCTTTACGTTCTTGGGTGTCTTTATCACGCCATTGTTCAGATGTAGCAAGAGCAAGGTTGACAACCTTGACGCCCTCTTGCGTCATACGCACTTCAGGGTCCTTTCCAAGGTTTCCAACGAGAATGACTTTGTTTATGCTACCTGCCATTATTTTCTCCTCCTAACTCATCAGATGATCCTACTGTTATAGGCCATCTTATTTTGAAGTGCCATAGGTATATGAGAGGTTTTTTATTTTATTCTTTTTTTATTTAAGAAAACATGCGACCTTCCCAAAAGAGAGCTTCAATAACGGGGGAAAAGATGAGGTCTTACGTTTTAAAGGGACTTGTTCTTACCACTATGTGTTTACAAGCTGTATATGCTGATGACATTCCTGAAATTTCTTTGCGTTTTTATGCCCAGTGGGATGTTGGAGATGCGATGCGGCAAAAGCTCACAGAAGTCTATGGAGCACAACGGGTTAGTTTTGATGATGAGGGAAAGGCAACCCCAACGATGAAGCTTTGTGGAAATCAACTTTCTCGTTGGAGACGCCTTTATGAACTTTGTATGAGTGATGGTTGCTATTACTGTAACTTAGGAGAAGGGAGTTGTGAAACAGGGACATGTGGGCCAAATAACTCCGGCTGTAAACCTTATAAAAACGCACAAGGTCTTCCCAGATGTGGCTATCAGTGTGCTGATTACGCCTTTATATCAACGCTTCCTTAAAACGATCCTTCATAAAAGAAAGAGTGATGGCTCCAATAAAGGAAGCACCGCCTAAATAGAGGGCAGGAGAAGCATTATTTTCCGTAATTTTAATTAAATAAGTTGCTATAAGTGGCGCGCTTCCCCCAAAGATGGCCATGCTTAAGCTATGGGAAATGGAAAGGCCAGAATAACGAACCGTAAGAGGAAAAAGCTCCACAAGGGTGGCAGGAATAGGGGCAAAAAAGGAGCCCAAGATAAAGGCAAGGGAGACTTGAGCCAGAAGAGCTGATGTAAAGCCTCCTTCAAGAGCCATAAAAAGAGGGTATGCGAAAAACGTAAATGCAAGGGCGCTTGGAATAAGAACAGCTTTGCGCCCAACTTTATCAGAAAGCCATCCTGAAAGGAGTATCGCCACTCCCATTCCAATCATTCCAGTTGTGGTCAACATTAAACTCGCTACCTTTGAAAAATTAAGAAGACTGGTGAGAAAGCTATTGATGAAAGTAACGATGAGGTAAAAGCCAATGGAGAGGGTTAATTCAATGGTAATAACATAAAAGATCATCTTATAGTGTGATTTAAAAAGTTCAACAATAGGCGTTGAATGTTCCTTATGGCGGGCTTTTGCTTCTTTAAATTGCTGAGGCTCATCAACCGTACGTCGCATCACAGAGCCAATAAAACCTCCTATAATGCTAACAAGGAAGGGGATTCGCCACCCCCAGTTGATGAGTTGCTCTTCAGAAAGAAAGTAACAAGTTGACGTTGCTACTGCTGAACCAATGAGAACACCAATGAGAACACTGAAAACAACCCAGCTTCCATACTGGCCACGATTATTTGTTTTGGCATGCTCAACAACAAAAATCATAGATCCTGTAAATTCCCCTCCCATAGAAAGACCTTGTGCCAAGCGAATAAAGGTGAGAAATAAAGGAGCAAACCATCCAATTTGGACATAAGTCGGTAATAATCCTATGAGGGCTGTAGGAATGGCCATAAGGTAGATGGACAACAAAAGAGCATCTTTACGTCCAATTTTGTCTCCAATGTGCCCAAAGAGAACCCCCCCTAAGGGGCGCATAATAAATCCGGCGGCAAAAATACCAAAAGTGGCCATCAAGGAGGCAAAAGTGCTGAATTGAGGAAAAAAAAGTTTTCCGATAGTAGTTGCAAAATATCCATATAAAGCAAAGTCGTACCACTCAAGTGCATTTCCAATCATACACGAGAGAATTACGCGCCGAATATAACTACCCTTTTGAGGAAGACTAACTGATTCCTTACTAATTAGAGCTGTTGTCATTCATTCTCCAAACAAAAGGGGAGTACCACCCTTTACATCAACAGACTGCTATCTAAATCTTTCTTCTTAGCTTTGGCAAGCTAAAGTTGTAACCTTTTGAAAGAAAACAAAACTTTGTTAGAAAACCGCTTGAAATTGTCCAAATTCCTTGAATGATCTTAATTTTTGTTTATAATGGAATAAATTCAAGCATGAAAAACGATGAGATCCCAGGAAAAGTCCTCCACAACATATTTAGAATTTGAAGATAACTCGCTTCTCATTGAGCTTTTTGGAAGTCAGGAAAGCAACCTCAAACTTCTCGAAAAGGAATTGCCCGTTATCATTTCCACGAGGGGCAACCGAGTTATGATTCAAGGAGAAGAGGAAAATACACGTCTTGCTGGTACAGTCCTTGCATCTCTATACCTTCGCCTTCAGGAAGGAAAGTCTCTTGATACCACAGATGTTATAACGGCGCTTCGTCATGCAGCTGAAAAGGAGAGCCATGACGAGGTTTTTTTAACAACAAAAAGGCGCGTTATTACGGCCAGATCTCGACAACAAGCGGCTTATATTCAATGCTTAAAGGAAAACGAGCTTGTCTTTGCTGAGGGGCCCGCAGGGACAGGAAAAACCTATTTGGCCGTTGCTTATGGTGTGGAAATGATGCTTGCAGGCCAAATGGATCGTCTTATCCTTTCTCGGCCCGCAGTTGAGGCGGGAGAGCGCCTCGGATTTTTACCAGGAGACATTCGGGAGAAAGTAGATCCTTATTTGCGCCCTCTTTATGATGCCCTTCATGATATGTTGCCCCTTGAGCAAGTGACGAAAAAACTTGCCGTTGGGGAAATTGAAGTGGCTCCTCTTGCCTTTATGCGCGGAAGAACCCTTTCCGATTCCATCATTATTTTGGATGAGGCTCAAAACACAACAGAAGTCCAAATGAAAATGTTTCTCACCCGTCTTGGGAACAATTCCCGCATGATTATTACGGGAGATTTGAGCCAAATAGATCTTCCTAAAGAAACTCCTTCGGGCCTTCAGGAAGCCATGACAACGCTTAAGGGAGTCAAAGGGGTGGGATATGTGAGTTTCAGCGAACGCGATGTGGTTCGCCATCCTTTGGTTTCAAAAATAGTTAGGGCTTATGAGCATAAAAAGTCCTCACATTAATTTCATTTTTTCGACCTCGAAGTGGAAAGTCATCGCTCCTCTTTTAAAGAATGAAATTGCCTTTGCTCTTGAGAAAACAACCGAAGCTCTCAACTCTGACTTTTCTCAAAAGGAAGTAAGTCTTGTTCTAACTTCAGATACGGAAGTGCAGAGCCTGAATAAAACCTATCGTCACAAAGATAAACCTACGAATGTTCTCTCCTTTCCTTCTGAGCAAAAAGATGAGGTGGGGGATATTGTTTTAGCCTATGAAACTGTGATGAAAGAGGCCGATGAGTTAGGCATTTCCCCCCTTCATCATACCCTTCATTTGATTGTCCATGGCTTTTTGCATCTTTTAGGGTATGATCATGAAAATAAAGTTGATGCTGAAAAAATGGAAACTTTGGAAATTGAGATCTTAAAAGCCTTAAATATTCGAAACCCTTATGAGGACTCATGAAAGATTGGTTATCTTATTTCCGATTTCCTTTTAAAAAGAAAGACGGGGATGGCTCCTTAAGAGAAACGCTAGAAGAGTTAATTGAAGAGGAGGAAATTGAAGATACTTCTCTCGCCCCTAATGAACGCGAGATGCTTACCAACATCCTTAATTTAAGGGACTTAACAGCAAAAGACCTTATGATTCCGCGAGCAGAAATTATCGCCGTTCCGCATAATGCCTCATTGGCTGAGATCATCTCGGTTTTTAAATCAAGTCAAGTCATGCGCATTCCGATCTATCGTCAAACGCTGGATGAAATATTGGGTTATATTCATTTGAGAGATCTTCTTGAAATTTCTCCTAACACCTTTAAGCTTCAGAATTACGTACATAAAATAGATTTCATTTCTCCTTCCATGCGTATTTTGGATCTCTTACTAAAAATGCGTTCAACAGGGGAAAAAATGGCCATAGTTGTGGATGAGCATGGTGGAATTGATGGCCTTGTCACGTTGAGTGATTTAGTCGAAGAAATTGTAGGGGATATTCAAAATGTTGCTCAAATGACAACCCCTCTCCATTTTTTCCGCCGCCCCGATGGTGTTGTCGTGGTTAATGGTAGAATGGACATTGAAGAATTAGAAGAAGAAATAGGTCCACTCCGAACAGAGGAAGAAAAGGAAGAAGAGATTGAAACCATTGGAGGGCTTGTTCTCCATTTGACAGATCGGATTCCCCAAAGAGGAGAGTTAATTGCTCATCCTTCGGGAATCGAGTTTGAAATCATTGAGGCTGATTCACGGCGCATTAAACGTTTAGGGATACATGGATTACCTTCTCCACCTTCATAAGCGCTGGGTTCAAAGGACCCTTGCATTTATTTTGGGCGCTCTTGGGGCTTTAGCCTTTGCACCGCTTTATATATTTCCTGCCCTCCTTCTTTCTTTCAGCGCCATTTGGTTTTTGCTTGAAACTGAAATTGAGGAGGGTTCATCTGCCTTTCGAATTTTTATCCTAGGATGGTGGTTTGGACTCGGGCATTTTACGGCCGGACTTTATTGGATCGCCCATGCGCTATTCGTCGATTTAGGGGCCTTTTGGTGGCTTATTCCCTTTACTCTCTTAGGCATACCTTCTCTTCTTGCGATCTTTACAGGAGTTGCTTTTGTTCTTATAAAACTCTGGCCTTTTCCAGGCTTAAGCCGTGCTTTCGCTTTTGCTGGGATTTGGCTTGGCCTTGAATGGTTAAGAGGACATCTTTTTACAGGCTTTCCATGGAATTTATTAGGCTATAGTTGGGCTTTTAGTTCTGAGATACTGCAAGTGGCGTCCTTAGGAGGTGTCTATGGTCTTAGTCTTTTGGCTATTCTGATGGCTCTTTGTCTTGGTAGCCTTATTAGTAAAAATTTTTTCGAACGATCCGTTGCCATTTCCATTTATTTACTAGTCATTTTGGCATGGTTTTGGGGACAAAATCGTTTAAAAACTTCTGAGGTAATTGACACGCCCTCCTTGGCCATTCGGCTTGTTCAGCCCAATATTCCGCAAACCTTAAAGTGGAGTGTAGCTCAGAAGGAGAGCAATTTTAAGCAGCTTTTAACCATGACGACCCTCCCCTCAGCCCTTCCTTTAAAGGCTGTAATTTGGCCAGAAACGGCGATCCCCTTCTTTTTAGAGCAAGACAAATTTAGGCGACTGCTCATCGCAGAAGCCCTTCCAAAAGACGCTCTCCTTTTTACAGGCGCTCTCCGCAGGACGGGGCCAAAAGAAATAAGGAACAGTATCATTGTTCTTGATAAGGAGAGTCAAATCCTCTCCTTTTGTGATAAATTTCACTTGGTTCCCTTTGGTGAATATATCCCATTTCGGGAAACATTGGATGATCTTTTTGGCCAAGGATCCATAAAAAAAATCACTGTGGGGGCTATTGACTTCAAAGCGGGAGCGGGTCCTGAGTCCATTTCTCTTCCAACTGATTTCCCAACTTTCAGTGGCCTCGTTTGCTATGAAGTTATTTTTCCAAGCGCCGTTATAAATCCCTCCCAAAAGCGACCCCTGTGGATGTTAAATGTGACAAATGATGCATGGTACGGAAAGACATCCGGTCCTTATCAACATTTTGAAATGGCACGTATGCGCGCAATTGAAGAAGGCATCCCTCTTGTTCGGGCTGCAAATTCAGGAATTTCCGGAGTTTTTGATGCCTATGGCCGCGTAATGGGAAGTATTCCCTTAGGAACAAGAGGAGTCCTTGATATTCTTCTTCCACCACCGACACAAAAAGTAACCTTTTATGGCCGTTGGGGGGATTGGATAACCTTTGGGCTTATTGGAATTATTTTTGCTCTTGCAGGGCTTTTTGCCCTAAAGAGGTCCAATGTTAGGTGAGCTCCCAAAATTAGGGATTGATCACCTTCTTGAAGATAAAAAAGCCCTTCATAGGCTTTCTCAGAAAAGGGTTGGGATGATCACCCATCAAAATGCCCTCACCCAAACCTATCAAGTTTCGGCTTATGCCTTACAGGAAAAAATTGGGTCGGCTTTAAGGTGTCTCTTTTCACCAGAGCACGGGTGGAACGGGCAAGGAGCTGAAGGTGAAAAAATAAACCATGGTTTTGACCCTCATCTAAACCTTCCCGTTTTTAGCCTTTATGGCAAGCCTTACCTCAAAGAGATCGATATAGATACCCTTCTCATTGATCTCCAAGATGTGGGCGTACGGTGTTACACTTACGCTGCCACCTGCGCTCAGTTTTTAGAAGCTCTTCCCAAAAAGGACGTCATCGTGTGTGATCGGCCTAATCCCTTGGGATTGAGAGAAAGAGGGCCACGCCTTAATCCAGCTTTTCGTTCCCTTGTGGGATATTTTGATGTTCCCTTTCAACATGGGCAAACCCTTGGGGAATTACTTTCTAATCATTGTCCGAAGCAAAAGCTCAGTATTATTTCTTCTCAACAAAATCATCAGCCTTATCATTACCCCTGGATTCCTCCGTCCCCCAATTTGCCCTCCTGGGAATCTGTTCTTCTGTATCCTGCTCTTGTCTTATTTGAGGGGACAAATATCTCGGAAGGTCGTGGAACAAGTTTCCCCTTTACGTGTTTTGGAGCACCTGGGCTCAATCAGCAAAAACTTTTGACTTTTCTAAACGATAAAAAGGGAGTGCATGCGCGACCCCTCACCTTTACCCCCCAAAGTGGAAAATGGAGGGGGCAAGAGTGTTCAGGGGTACACCTTTTCCCAACTCATTATAATCAATTTGAACTTGGATTAGAGCTCTTGGCTTTTTTGAAAAATACTTATCCCTCTTTTGAATGGATTAAGAATGAAAAGGGACTGTATTTCATAGATTATTTATTAGGAACCGATACTTTTCGAACAAATCTCGAAAAAACATCTCTTGCTGTTTGATTAAAGACACCTTACATAAGGAAGAAGGGGCGCTGTGAGATGCGTTATGCGTGCATTTCCCTGGGGCCGATATATTCTTTTAGGGAACTGTCTCTGCCTTTATCTGTGGATTTAGGCATATGGTACCCACCTGCTTATGCGGGCCACACGAGGATATTTAATCGCAAACGATCGTTGCGGCGTCCTTTGTCTTTAACAATTATTCATGCATTTCTTAAAAGTGTCCCAACAATCCGTTTCACAAGTTTCCGTCGGATAGTTTTCACACTTCACGTAGCAGCTTTTAATATTATTTGCACAGGTATCCGTACATTTATTAGGCCCCCTAGCTTCACAAGGTAATTGGCTTAACCCCAAGCTTAACGCTCCTAAAAGAATTAGGGCTTGAGAAGAAATAAAGTAAATGATTTTTAAGGAGATCTATGCTAAGATCTCTGAATGACAGATAAAAAAATTG
>MEMA01000017.1 GCA_001767835.1 Alphaproteobacteria bacterium GWC2_42_16 | reverse complement strand
TGCCAAAGGTTTTGTCTTGAGCCCATTGCCTTAATAGGGCACGATGTGGTTCTAAATGGGGGGGAGTTCGGGTAACCGGCTCCTCTACCAGCTAATTATTGGATTTTTAGGAGATGAGTTTTACCTACTAAAATCCAATAATTTTGCAATTGGCTCATTTGTGTTCATGATCTTATAAGTTAATTTCAGAAGTGCTTCCCTTGCGGTTTAACCGCGTGGGTCTAGGGTATATGGGATGAATCTAGTCCAAATAATTCCAGGGATAGAAAGCAGAACAACAATAAGCAAGTAGGGTGTCCAGCCAAAGCCATCGACGAGAACGCCTGCGAGGGGGGTTGTAAGGATGCCGCTAAGGCCAGCAATGGACGTGAGAAGAGCCAACTGCGTTGCTGCGAAAGGGAGACTGCAGCAGGTAAGTTGGTAGGAGAAAAAGGCCGTTAAGGCTACGCCACTGAAAAAGTGCTCTACGCCAATGGTACAATAGAGAAACCCAAGGTTTGCGCCCACCTTTTGCTGAAGAAGGAAGAGAAGACAAGAAAGCCCGTGGGTAATTCCTCCCCAGAGGAGGGTGTGTTTATACCCATATAGGCGAATGGTATAACCTCCAATAAGGCTTCCAAAGATGGTGGCGCCGAGGCCAAAAGCTTTGGCAACGGAGCTGATCTCAACATAGGTAAAACCTAGATCAAGGAGGAAAAGGGTTTGCATCATGCTCAAAAGGTTTTCGGGTAATTGATAAAGGAGCATGAAAAGAAGAATAGCCAACCAGCCACTTTGATTGATGAAATCTTTAAAAGGACCAATGAAGGGGTGACTGAGTCTTTTCCTCCAGCTCTGGAAATTGATACTATTGGGAGCTGGACAAGAGTCAGGCTCTTTAATAATCAGAATGGCAACGAATCCAAAGATCATCAAGCTTGATAGAAGTAAATATACTTCTTGCCAGGATAAAAAGCTCGCGAGATAAAGGGCGCCAGCCCCTCCCGTGAGAATAGCCATTCGAAAGGCAAAAACGCTCATTCCTTCTCCAATTCCCCAATTTTCAGGCTTTAACGATTCCATTTGATAGGTAAGAAGTAGGATATGTTGGCTTGCTGCGGAGAAGGTCACTAAAAAACTACAACCTACGAAGGCTTTGAGATTTTTAGTTGGGTCAAGGTAAGTCATGAGGATTAACCCAAGAATTGCTCCAATTTGGGTGACGCAAAGCCAGCTTCGCCGTTGCCCCAAATGTTTTTTTAGGTAAGGGAGGGGCACGTGATCTAAGAAGGGGGCCCATAAAAACTTGAGTGAGTAGGGAAGATGTAAGAGGCCAAAAAGGCCAATGGAGGTATAATTAAGACCGTAGGCTTTAAGCCACACGCCTAAGGTTTTTGAGGTAAGTAGAAGGGGCAGACCATTAGCGTAGGCAATGCACCCAATGGCTAGAACTCTGGAATTCATATATTGAGAGAAAACGTCAAGCACCCCCTTAAAAACCAACTGGCTTGCAAGGGCAGGGGATTGCGTCCTTGTCACTTTAAAAATGAATTCGTATCCTTTCTTTAAACTCGCATAGGCATCAAAACATAAAGTGCCGAGTTATCGTTGGCATCTTTAGCAATGATGGCTTGTGTTTCATCTCCAACAAGGAATTCTAAGGTTCCGCTAGAAATTTGTTGGGTGACATCGAGGATATAGCGAACATTAAAACCGAAATCAAGGGGAACCCCCTTATAAGCAACTTCCAATTCTTCTAGAGCATTTCCCGTTTCAGAACTGTGTGCAGAAATCTTAAGGGTGGTGCTGTCAACCTGTATTTTAATGGAACGCAGCTTGTCAGTAGACATGATGGAAATACGATCAACACTTTCTGCAAAGGCTCGAGCATTGATGTCGATGACCTTATCATTGTCAAGAGGAATGGCCTTTCCATAATCAGGAAATTTGCCCTCAATCAAACGTGAGATTAAAACGGAAGAGCCAACAACGAAACGAACTTGGTTTTCTGAAAGGGAGATTGTAATGTCCTCAGCCGCTTCCTCAATAAGTTTGCGGATTTCATAGATAGTTTTCCGAGAAATAATAACCTGGGGCATGATTTTTGCCTCCTCAGGAAGTTCAACTTGAGCTTGCGCAAGGCGCAGTCCATCGGTCGCAATAGCGCGAAGATAGCCATCAGCAGTTGCATGAAAACATATGCCGTTCAAATAATAACGAGTTTCTTCCATTGACATGGAAAAACGTGTCTTATCAATAAGTTGAGCGAGCTCTGTCGCATGAAGTTTAAAGGTGCAAGATAGATTTTCCGTGGTCATAAAAGGGAAATCGACGGCAGGCAAACAAGCAAAATTGTATTTAGAACGCCCTGAGCGCAAGTTGAGCATAGAGCCGTCCTCATTTGTTTTAAGCTCAATTTCAGCTCCATCAGGAAGTTTTCTCACCACATCGAAAAGGAGTTGGGCTGAAACGGTCGTGCGGCCGCTGAGATGTACTTGCGCTGCAAAGGACTCAATGCAAGCAATTTCTAGGTCTGTTGCCGTGATTTTGATCTTTTTCCCTTGCGCTTCAATGTGGACGTGAGCCAAAATTGGCGTCGTATTGCGCCGCTCAACAACACCTTGGCAATGTGCCAATGCTTTGAGGAGAGAAGCTTTCTCTGTCACAAAGTGAAGGGGATCATGTTGAGAGAGGAGCAAAGGTTCAGCAGGCATGTTTAAGTCTCCAAAGTTCGTCTTAAAAGTTCAATATCTTCGCATATGGTTTTTTCTTCCGCCATCAATTCTTCAACTTTTTTTACGGCATGTAAAACAGTTGTATGATCGCGGCCTCCAAACTTACGCCCAATTTCAGGCAAAGAGCGGGTAGTGAGGATTTTTGTGAGGTACATGGCCACTTGCCGGGGGCGCGCTACAGCACGAGCTCGGCGCGGGGAGTGCATGTCGGATACACGAATGCTATAATATTCAGCTACTTTCTTTTGGATTTCATCAATGGTCACACGGCGGTCATTCGCCCTTAAAAGGTCACGTAAAACATCTTGGGTGGTGTCTAGGGTAATCGCACGTCCCACAAGAGTCGCATGCGCAATAACGCGTGTGAGGGCGCCCTCAAGCTCTCGGACGTTGGAGGAAATTTTGGACGCTAAAAATTCCAAAACTTTTTCAGGGACACTGACTCCCATTTGTTCAGCTTTTGCCTGGAGAATTCCAAGGCGAAGTTCATATGTGGTGGGATGAATGTCTGCAACCAACCCCCATCCAAGCCGCGATTTAAGGCGCTCTTCCATACCCTCTAGATCAGAGGGCGACTTGTCCGCAGAGATGATAATTTGGCGATTTTGGTCCACAAGCGCATTAAAGGTGTGGAAAAATTCTTCCTGGGTAGATTCTTTTCCTCCGATGAATTGGACATCGTCGATCATTAAAACATCAACTGAACGGAATTGGTCTTTAAAAGCAACCGTATCCTTGAAGCGCAGGGCACGTACAAACTGATACATAAATTTTTCCGCAGAAAGGTAAATCACGCGCCTTTTGGGATGGCATTTTTTAATTTGCCAAGCAATGGCATGCATCAGATGGGTTTTGCCGAGCCCAACGCCGCCATAGAGAAACAATGGGTTAAACGCGACGGACTCTGATTCTGCCACTTTCCGGGCTGCTGCGTGGGCAAGCTCATTGGGTTGGCCTACGACAAAGTTTTCAAAGGTAAAGCGAAGATCAAGGTTTGACCCAATATCTGGGACGTCTAGGACAGATGGGATTGTAGTGTTTTCTTGCTTATTTTGAGTGGGATTTACAATAATATCCACTTGAACTTCATTGAGATTGGCTCCTTGAAGAAGCGTTCTCATCCGGTTTGCATAATTGTTTTTGACCCAATCACGCACAAAAGCCGTTGGTGCAGCCAAACGAAGGCATCCATTGTGATTGTCATAGAAGGATAAAGGTTTAATCCAGCTGGTATAGGTTCCTTCACCATACTCATCAAGGAGCTGCGGCTGAATACTATTCCACTGTTCCTCAAGGCTTTTTAGTGTGTATTCCATTTCTTATTCTTTAACCCTTGTCCAGTCGACAAAATTTTCATGGGGGTGTGTCAACCCCAAGCTAACACCGCGTTAAATCAGGTGTTCTCTGCTTACTTATGCGAGCTTCAAAACGCGTGCATTGAGTCGTGACATCTTACGAGAAGCCGTATTGCGATGTAAGACTCTTTTTGAGACTCCCCGCATAATCTCTGGCTGAGCTTCCTTAAGTGCGATTTGTGCTTCACTTTTTTTGCCAGCAGAAATCTCAGCTTCTACCTTTTTAATAAAAGTGCGAAGACGAGAAATGTGTGCATGATTGAGGGGGGTTTTCTTCTTGTCCCGACGAATCCTCTTCAATGCAGATTGATGTTGTGCCATACTATTCCTTAGTCATAAATTATCTACAGCGTTGAGGACGATTTATAGCTTACTCTTATGTACCCGTCAATAACTCCATTCGTGAAGTTTGAGGAGAAAGAATGATAAAAAGACTCTTGCTTTTGTTCCTATTGGCCGTTAGTTATGTCCCGCTTTCTTTTGCAATACCTGACCCATCTAAAGACCTACGAATTCAAAAAACCTATGAGTCTTTCAAGGGTGGCCTGCTTTGGGTTCAAGGAGGGAGTTGGACTTCTTGTGCGAATACGCTTAAAGACGCTTTAAATCATGTGGAAGACGAAGGCCTATGGAAAGAGGACTATGAGCCTCTGTTGCAAGCCATAGAAGGGGAAGATTTAGCTTTGCCTGAGGAGCGAAAAAGGGCCGATGAGCTTTTGACTCTTGCGGCCCTTAATTATATTTCGGATATGAACGGGGAACGCCTGAATCCCCGCACAACGGCCAAGAGTATACATATTAAGCAAGTTTCCATTGATGAAACAGAGTTTTTAGTAGGCTATCTTTCAGCCCCCGACAGTTGCGCTTGGGTTGAAGACTTGATTCCCCGAGGGTCAGAATACCGGGACCTAAAAGAAGCGCTTGCGCGCTATCGTCAAAAACAAGCTCAAGGTGGATGGCCTCAACTGCCCAAGGGTACCAAGCTGGCAAAGGGAGATCAAGGCCCTCTCGTCGAAACTTTAAGAAAACAGCTTAAGGCGCAAGATATTCAAGGGACAGAAGGAAGTGACGTTTTTGATGAGGGTTTGGTTCATGCCGTTAAGGAGTTCCAAGATCTTCATGGCCTTGAGCATGATGGCGTGGCAGGTCCTGGAACGGTGACAGCCTTGAATACGCCGGTTGAAGAACGTATTCGCTCAATCATAATTAGCCTCGAAAGGCAGCGCTGGTATCCCAATCCCATGCCCTCTCGCTTTCTTCAAGTGAATGTGCCGGGCTTTTATTTAAAGGCTGTGGAGGCGGGGAAAGCTGCCTTCTTTATGCCCATCATTACTGGGAGAAAGTATACAAAAACCCCTGTTTTTAATGCACCTATGACAGAAATTATTTTCAATCCCTCCTGGCATGTGCCGACAAGCATTATTCCTGAGATTCTTCCCAAAATTCAACAAAATCCAGAAGCGTATGCGCGCAAGGGCTATGTCGTGACCTATGACTCAGGTGTGCGCATTGTCCAGCGCCCTGGAAGTGCTAATGCCTTGGGAAAAATTCGGTTTACCATTGAGAGTCCCTTTTCCATTTACCTTCATGGAACGCCCGCGAAGAACTTATTTCAAAAGGAAAATCGCGCCGCTAGCCATGGCTGTATTCGTGTACAGGATCCCTATAAATTGGCTCAATTCGCCTTCAATGATTCCTCTTGGACACGGGCTCGTATTGAAAAGGAAACCTCAGGCTCCCGCACGGATCATGTTAAGTTAAAACGTCAACTTCCTGTCTTTATTACATATTTTACTGTTTTTGAGGATGAACAGGGAAGAATGAATTTTGTGCCAGACGAATATGGACAAGATGAAAAAGTTTGGGAAGCTTTAAATAAGGCAAAACGAAATAGGGGGGAGTAAAATGAATAAATTTTTGGGGCTATGCAGTTGACTCCCGTACTTGTGAGTACCTTGTTAAGAGAAGTATAAACTATTACCAAGAATCGTCATCGCGAGTCCCCGTAGGGGGCGTGGCGATCCAGAAACGACTATATTAGAGATCAAAATTAGCAGAGGCGGAGGGGATGGGATTCGAACTCGCGATACAACTTTCGCCGTATAACGATTTAGCAAACGCTTAAAATGTTTAACTTGTAACATAGACCTTTTGTGTGTGTAGGTTCAGATACAAATGAGACGAAATAGAAGCTCCTTAGCCAATAACGCCCGGCAGGGTTGACTGGGGCGTTGGGGTTTTACGCGCTTGGTAATTTATTGACTGTTTCTAAGCTTTTTCTGCCATTGAAGTAAGCGAACTATATAATCCTCTCGTGATTCCTGTTTCAACTTCCTAACTTCCTCAATTTCCTCGGGTGTGGCCTCGCGGAACAGGGAAAGTGTCGAAAGCCTTTTTCTTGGATTCGAACCAGCAACTGGCAAAGAATAATCACAGCGTATCGTATTATGATTTACTCTGACAGGAATTTTTGTGACTTGAAAGAGGGGGAAGTTCTCTAATGGTCCGCCATTTGCAGCCTGAATCCACTCCATATTTTTTTGGAACCATGAATTTAAATTACCTATCTTGCCTCCCCAACGGTTTATTGTTTCTCCTACACTTAAGGTGTCGATATAATTACTTATTGTTACAGCGGGGGGAACAAGTTCTCGGGTGATATGAGATGATTCCTCATCGTTTGGTTCTTTATTCTGCAACGCTTTACCAGTTGCAACCTCAGAAAATTTACATCCAAGCCGACATGTAAACCAAGGTCCCCCCATTTTTGGGCTTGCATCTTCTATAGGAGTAAAAATGAGCTTTATAGCTTCTAATTCTTCTGATGGTCCATACTCTAGCTTAATTTCCTCATTTTGTTCAAACTCTGCAGCGCCTACATAGTTACTTTTAATTGAATACCCGATGGTATCACCATTTTGAACGCTAGCGCTTTTGCTAATATCAATTCTCTCCTTTGGCCGTACATCCAAAATTTCTACCTCGTCTTGTTGGTGAGGGAGATAGAAAGTTACTGATTCTAAGTCTTTGTCCCAATCTTCAAACACTGCTGAAACTCTTACGGCTTGACTCTCTTGCAATAACATTATGTAGAGAACAAAAAAAACAACAACACCTTTCATTTTACTCTTACCCTTGTAAAATCACTTAAACAAAACTTTTACTGGAGCGAGAGGCTCCTAATTTAGCGTAAAAAAAGCAACCATAAAATTACACAAGCCTCCGCTTCTTACGCTTCGTCTTGATCAATCACGCCGAAGCTAAATTTTGCTTTCAACAAAATTAGCGAAGGCGGATGGTGGAGGGAGTAGGATTCGAACCTACGTAGACGTTCGTCGGCAGATTTACAGTCTGCTGCCTTTGACCGCTCGGCCATCCCTCCACGAACATACTTTGGGAATAAGAGATTTAACCCCATCTGTCAATTGGGAAGTCGCTAATTTCTGAGGATTTAATAAAAAAGACCTCTCGGATAAGAGTCCTCAGAGGTCTTAAAACCACTACGCCGATTTAGGATAGGTTTGTTCGTGCTCTTCCCAAAAATCGCCCGCGGCGTTTAGTAGTGGATGGCATGAAGGGTCGTTCGTATCAACCAGTTCATAAAGCTCCGTACGTAAAATACGGCTAATTTTTTTAATTTCATCGCTAAACTCAGAAAAATCTTGTGTAAGATTAAGTTCCCCATCTGCAGCTAGGAATATATCACCAATCAAGGAACTGCCTTTCTTAAATTACATACACAAACATGTTTAACTCTTATATCGTTTTGTCGGAGAACAAAAGTAATTTTTTAGCTTTGGGGTTCTTAGTTTCTCCTCTGATAAAACTTCCCCCAACACCTCTTCTGCATGCCCTCCTAAATGAGGGCAGCATAGTCATTTGAGGATCTTGAAGGCCTCTTTGAGAGAATTCACATGTCACATAGGAATCTCAGGATCTTTTTCTCAATGGGAGGCCTTTAAGCGCTTGCGACCCTATTTAACCTCAAGAAGTTCAATGTCGAAAATGAGAGTCGCATTGGGAGGAATCACGCCACCTGCGCCATGTGCTCCATACCCAAGATTCGCTGGGATAATCAAAAGACGCTTGCCGCCAACTTTCATGCCAGTGACTCCTTCGTCCCACCCTTGAATGACTTCCCCTTGTCCTAGATGGAAACTAAAGGGCTCTCCGCGATCAACGGAGCTGTCAAACTTTTGGTCGTTTTGCTTAAGACGCCCTGTATAATGAACGGTAACCTTTTGGCCAACTTTGGCTTCTGATCCCTCACCAACCTTAATGTCCTTATAACTAAGGCCTAAGGGTGTGGTTATGACATCTGTTGGGGCGGCCTTTGTAGAGTCGAGATTAGGTGTCAAAAATGCTAAAAAACTTAAGGCAGTTATGATTTTCATGGAGGGGTTCCTTTCTTTTTCTCTCTCCTCTTTTATAAGCATTTTCTATCACTTTTAGCAAGGCGTTCCTTGAATTTTTCTATGGATTTAATAAAAAAGACCTCTAAGGCAAGAGGTTTTGGGAGTCTTAAAAATCGGAGCCAAATAGGTTTTGTTTTTTATGGGTTAGTCTTCAACTATAGTAATGGTTGCATATATCTCCTAAATGAGTTAGGAAGATTGAATAACGAGAAAAAGCTATTTTCCCCCAATCTCTTATGTGCTTAAAGAACTCTTTTATACTCTTGAAATCCACCGCTCCAGGGGTATCAGAAATCCTTTGCTTAGCTGTAGGAAATCCTACAAGAAAAAAAATCCAACAGATTCTTTTTAAGTATACCCAAGAAGATTATTATCTTATTGGATGTTTTTCTAACAATCAATTACAAGGAATTATGGGCCTTAAAATGGAAGGGCCTGGAAAGGCCATCATTCAGCATTTGGCTGTTTTTAAAAGATATCAAAATCAAGGTATAGGAAGAGCTCTCATTCAGGAAGCCATTAAACGATTCCACTTAAACTTGCTTAAAGCAGAAACAGATGAAGAGAGTGTTAATTTTTACCGTAAGTGTGGTTTTTCTACAGCCCCTTTTAAGGGGCCTTATGGTAAAAGGTTTAAGTGTACCCTTGAATGACTTCGCTTTGTCTTCTCTCCTTCTTTCAGAGTCATTTTCTATCACTTTTCACAAGGCGTTCCTTGATTTCAGCCATGAGGTGTTCAATGTCCTCATCCGTAAGGTCATCAAGGGAGAGGGGTTTTTGGTGATCACTAAAAAAATTCAGGTGTTTGGCTAAAAGCTCCTTAGCACGCAAGGCTACGGCAAAATTTTCTTTTTCTAAGGCTTGTTGATAAAGAAATTCTAAGTCCTTAAGTATTTTTTCCTGGTGCATAAACGTTGTTTTTTCCTCACTTCGTTTTTCATAAGAATAACAGCCACAAGACTGCTTTCAAAAGAAACTGAATTAGCCATTGAAGGAGGTGTCGCTTTTAAAATGTCTCTTCCGGTGCACCTTAAAATCTGTTATTCTTCAAAAACCTAGTTCAATAGGGTCATAAACATAAAAAGGGAGTTTAAAATGAAATTAAAATTATTTAGTTTAATAGTGGCTTTTGGCCTCATTTGTTTTAGCGCGGGGGTAAAAGCGGAAGATATGGGGGATAAGCAAGGGGAAGAGGCTACGGTTGATCCTTCGTTGGCATTTACAGGACCTATCTGTACTGTTGCACAGAAGGCAGCAGGAACCGCTTTTCCTAAAAGCTGTACCACGGCTTGTAGTAGCAAAGATGCTAAGCTACTTGGCACATGCGCTGCAGACATTGCTGCTCTCAATCCACAACCAACGTGGGCTAAAGGATTGACAACAGCACTGCAGCAAGCATGCAATAGAATATGTTCAACAGTGCCATTTGTTGGACAATGTAAGTCCACGCTCGATTATTGCGGTTATATTTGTTGTGCTTCTCCCTCAACTTCAGGCGATGTTACAAACTGTATGAAGAGCCAAAAGAAAAGCTGTGCCGATGATTATCCGCCCACGCCCACACCACCTCAGTCCTAGGGAGGAATACAAGAAGATAACTCTTCTTGTATAATTTGGACATCAAAACCCACCCTTTGGGGTGGGTTTTTTTAAGAAATCAAATCTTGGCAGCGAATCCCTACTCTTCTTCCCTGCATCATCCCTTTCGTCCCGCTCGTGTCATCTCTCATTCTCCCTGCGTCATTCCCTCGTTCCTCCGCGTCATTTCCTCGAAAAAGGGAATCCAGGCCATATAAAAACTGGATTCCTGTGTTCCCCGCTTGCGCGGGGACGCATTCTTTCGTGTTCTGCAATGCTACTCTCATTTCTAATGCAAAATCCTGGATAGCCGGAACACACCATGGTATTGAGGCAAAGTATTTAAGCTAACCTTGCAGAATATATTTTTAGGTTTAATCGACGACATGACCCAGACTCTTTGTTCTTTAGAGCCTACGGTAAACGCATCTAAAATATAGGTGCAACCCTGCTTGTTTTATGCAGCTCAAATGCATAAACATACAAAATCAACCAATTAGCGTCATCCTCGAGAGCGCGAAGCGCGAGTCGGGGATCCAGGGAAATGAGAATG
>MEMA01000016.1 GCA_001767835.1 Alphaproteobacteria bacterium GWC2_42_16 | reverse complement strand
ACGGGAGACTCTTTCCATCCTGAATGGAACTATACGATAGCCCCATAATCATTTAACTTATTTTTTCTCAAGCCCTTAGGAGGAAAAAATGAAAACAAATCTAACAATCGCTGCTGTAAGTTTATGTTTGAGCACACCCTGTCTAGCAGCAGACTACACACTCCAGGTTCAAATCCAAGATAATTCAAGACAACTTATCGTAAACACGGGCTCTCAGAATAAGCCAACGCCTCTTGTCACACAAGGCGACTATCATCAGTTTTCGATCAACTTTGATAAGGCATCTGTTGAAAAAAACAACCTTACATTTTCGCTGAATAAAGATGGGAATATGATCTATTGTAGCAGTTCTGATCATGGACCTTATATTCCATTTGAAGACGAGAGTAAAAAAACATTAAGTTCTTTAAGCCTGGTGATTACAACCTCTACTCCTGCTGCTTATGCATGTAATGTTGAAAAGACAGTTTACAAATAAATGAAAAGAGGCTCTTCTAAAAAATAAGAATCTGTATTCTTATAAGCTTAATTTCAGAATGACGCTCCGCGGTTTAACCGCGGAGTCCAGGGAAAAAGGCTGGGTCCCGCGATCAAACAGCAGGGACGTCATGTATGGACCTGCCATGCGAGTCAAGAGTTTTTTGGCTCTTATGAAATCGTAAAAGAAATGAAATCATATTAACTGACTATTGATTTACGGGAGTAAAGTGGATAAGCAGTTTTAACAAAATATTAACTTTCCATGATCTATAATGAAATGATCCAAATGAAGAGGAGGAAACCATGATTTCAATTAAAGCTATAACAGCAACGTTTTTAGGCGGTCTCATGCTAACTGGTTTTACCGCCAAAGCAGAGAGGACAGAATATACTTTCTATCCCCGCAGGATATCAACGATGTTTGATTCAGTAGGCGGCATTAACGACGAAATCACGTTCACCCTGCCTGACGCATCAAAAAAAAGCGTAATAGTAAAAGCGGATAAAAGAGTGTCAATAGCGGATTCTTATCAATTTGATCCAGGATCAATCTCAATTTCTTATGAAATAAGAAGTAACTATGTGGATGAGGTGCAAGCGGGAGCGTGTACTTTTACTCTGACCAAAGAAGATCTCAAGGAAACAAACCAGGGTGTAAGACTTAACTTTAACCGAATAGGGGATGCTAAGAAGAACCCTCCCCCATGGTTTGATTGCAGCGTACAGATTAGCCACCCATCCCTATAACTATAAGGGCTAGTACAGCGTCACATGAATTTTTTAGGATTGTGCCGGATAAAATATGATAGATTTAGGTGGCAGAATAAGAGAAATGCGATCAAAATTTTTGAAAGAGAGAATTTTTTCTAAAAACGGGGTAAAAAAGGCTTATGAATGGCTCCTATTCAAGGAAGAGCGGAGCTTTTTTCTCATAAAGCGGACATGGGGATTCGAGGCATTGGGCCTACGTTTGACCAAGCTTTTGAGCAAGCGGGCGTTGCATTGACAAATATTTTAATAGATCCAAAACAAATTAAGTCCGAGATTCGGGTCTCCGTTTCATGTGCCGCTCCAAAAATAGAAGTTTTGTTCTTTGATTGGATTAATGCGCTCATTTATGAAATGGCTCATAAACACCTTATCTTTAGCCGATATCATGTGATAATATGAGTTATTCGCGAAAGTTGGTGACGGAGTAAAGTAGGAAGTGGCGTATCATGGGGGTGAAAGAAGCAACCCTCAACCTCAAAGAAGAAAGGTGATACGCCATGAAGAAAGATAATATTATTGAGCTTGTTCAGCCAGGAGAATTTAAAGATCAGCTTACGGAGATTCTACGCCAAGGTGCGCAAGCTCTTGTTTTGCAAGCTGTTGAGGCTGAATTTGCAACCTTTTTGGAAAGCCATGGAAACGAGAAGCTGGAAGATGGGCGCAAGCGAGTTGTAAGGCACGGTCATTTGCCGGAAAGGAATGTGGTCACTGGAATTGGCTCTATTCCCGTCAAGGTACCCCGGTCGCGAGATCGCCAGGGGCATAAAGCAGAGAGTGCCATCCGTTTACTTCACAATTGCTTCCTCCCTATGTCAGACGCAGTAAAAGTGTTGAAATGGCACTCCCTTATTTGTACCTGAAAGGTTTATCGTCAGGAGATTTTTCAGAAGTTATGCCTATTTTGCTCGGCAAGGATGCTGGTGGTTTTTCGGCAGACACCGTGCTTCGGTTACGTAAGCAGTGGAAAAAAGAATATGATCAATGGAACACGCGACGTTTAGAGAGCAAGAATTATGTCTACATATGGGCTGATGGGGTTTATCTTCAAGCTCGCATGGAGGATGACAAGCAATGTATGTTGGTTATCATTGGGGCAACTCCCGAGGGCAAGAAGGAATTGGTTGGATTCCTCGATGGCTATCGTGAAAGTGCACAAAGCTGGCGGGAACTTTTACTTAATCTAAAAGCGCAGGGACTTACCTTACCGCCCAAATTGGCTATTGGAGATGGAGCTCTGGGTTTTTGGAAGGCAAAAGACGAAGTGTGGCCTCAAACGAGCGGTCAACGCTGTTGGTTTCATAAATCAGGAAACATCTTAAACAAGCTCCCCAAATCCCTCCAAAGTAAGGCAAAAGATGATCTACACAACATTTGGATGGCTGAAAGTAAAGAGGAAGCCAATGAGGCCTTTGACTTATTTCTTGAAAAATATAAAGCCAAGTATCCAAACGCTACAGATTGTTTGGGAAAAGACCGTTCTGACCTCCTTGCTTTTTATGATTTCCCCGCTGAACATTGGAAACACATTCGTACCACAAATCCTATTGAAAGCACCTTTGCAACCGTAAAGCATAGAACGAAGCGATCCAAAGGATGTCTTGCTCGTGAAACTGCGTTTATCATGATCTTATAAGCTAATTTCAAAAAGGACGCCCCGCGGGTTAAACTGCGTGGGCCAGGGAGATATTAAGGTCGGACCAGCGTGATCTCGTTGATTGCTCGCTAGCGACAAATTTCTCCCAGCCTATATTTATTGAACATCATTTTTTTAAAATAATCAAAGATTGGAATTAGCCATTTCGCTAAATTCTGCCTCTTATTAAATCTAATACTCCGAGCATTGATAATTTTGTTTCTCGTTTTAACCCTTTGTTAAGACTTACTTATTATACTGTATTTTTGTAACGACCTCAAATATAAGGAGAAATGAGATGAAGAAAATAGGAATTTTTGCAGTCGGTTTACTGGTAACGACCGGGTATATGGAGTTTGCAAAGGCTGAAAAGACATATAAATTAGAAGTCGAATGTAAAACAACGTTTGAAGAAGAGAAGCTGGTTGACTTTACCTTGACGCCGCATCCCCCCGAAAATTCCGGATCCTGTGAACCAACAAACATATCCGGACCAATGACAGAAATGGAAAGCTGCGCAGTCGATGTAAAACCAACGTATAAATCAAGCGCGAGGAGAGGAGAATACAATATAACGTTCAAAAACCCGGTTGAATCTAAAGAGAAACTGGGATTGACTATAAAATATGATATGTCCAGTAAAACACCGGTGGATGTCACTACTAATTTCACCGATAAGGATGGAGAAGAAGATGAACCTGCTAGCTGTAGTTACAGTTTGACGGAGCTGAAGTGACCCCTATGGGCTAGACCACGATTGCTTTAAAACCTATTGTCATGATCCTATAAGCTAATTTCAAAAAGGACGCCCCGCGGCTTAAACCCGCGGGGGGCGAGTCTTCTTGACTACTACATTACAGAATGATGATGGTGCTGATGAGAAGCTCCTTTTTTAGCTGTAATCCTAAAAAAAGCAGTTAAAGTCGTATAAGCTTCAGATATAATGTGTTCAACCCACATAACATCTAAAGATCTCCAGAAACCTCTAACTTTAGAAGGAGAAGCGTGGGGAGAAAAAATTGATTTTCAAAGGCATGCTCTTGCCGTTGAGATCAAGGGAGCTACTTTTACGGAATTGAAAGCTGAGATAAAGGCAAATGGGGAGTACATCGTTCAATGCATTGTCGATGTCTAACGAAAAGAACAAGACATGGATATCAATAAATTAGAAAAAATTTCAGATACTGAATGGAAAATTCCGCCGCATAAAGGCATGAAAGTTCCAGGGATTATCTTTGGCGATGAAATCCTTGTTCGAGAAATGGATGAGAAAGTTTATGAACAAGTGACCAACGTTGCCACCTTGCCGGGCATTGTAAAAGCCGCTTATGTAATGCCGGACGGCCATTGGGGATATGGATTTCCTATTGGGGGGGTGGCGGCGTTTGATCCGGAAGAAGGTGGTGTTATTTCAGGAGGAGGTGTCGGGTTTGATATTTCCTGTGGGGTGCGTTGTCTCCTTTCCGAGCTTACCCGAAAGGATATTGAAGCCGTTAAGGAAAGCCTTGCTCATGAGCTTTCTCGCGCTATTCCTGCTGGGATGGGCCGGGGAGGAAGAATTAAATTCACTTTTTCTGAACTTGACGAAATGCTTGTAGGTGGTGCGAAATGGGCAATTGCCCAAGGCTATGGAGAAATGGAGGACTTGGAGCGGATTGAAGAAAAAGGCTGTATGCAGGGCTCCATACCTCAAAACGTTTCCGATAAGGCCAAAAAAAGGCAACAAGATGAGATGGGAACTTTGGGGTCAGGAAACCATTATCTTGAGGTTCAAGAAGTTCAAAAAATCTATCAAGAGAATATTGCTGAGTTATTAGGGATAAAACTTGGCCAGATTGTTGTGAGTATTCACTGTGGCTCCCGTGGATTAGGCCATCAAATTGGGACGGAGTATCTTCGTGAAATGCTCCTCAAGGCAGATGAGTATAAAATCAAACTTCCCGATTGGGAGCTTGCCTGTGCTCCTATCAACTCACCGTTAGGCCAACAGTACCTTGGGGCTATGCGGGCAGGGATTAATTGTGCTCTCGCAAATCGTCAAATTCTTACGCATCTTTTGAGAAAGGTTTGGAATGAGACTTTCCCTCAGCAAAGCGTTTTAAAGCTTCTCTATGACGTTTCGCATAACACGTGTAAAGCTGAAGAGTATCACCTTGAAGGACACGTCAAAAAACTGTATGTGCATCGGAAAGGAGCGACAAGAGCTTTTGGTCCTGGCCACACTGATTTGCCTCCTGCCTTCCAAAAAACAGGCCAACCCGTGTTCATTGGGGGAAGCATGGGAACAGAGTCCTATATTCTGACGGGAATGAGTGGGGTTGAACATCGAAGCTTTTCATCAGCTTGCCACGGGGCTGGGAGGGCGCTCAGTCGACATCAGGCATTGCGACAGTGGAAAGGGAAACAATTGGTGAAGGACTTAGAAGAACGGGGGATTCTGATTCGAAGCCCTTCTTATCGTGGGGTGGCTGAGGAAGCCCCCCTGGCTTATAAGAATGTGACAGCTGTTGTCAATGTGACCGAGCAAGCCGGCCTTGCTCAAAAGGTTGCAAAATTAGTGCCTCTCATTTGTATTAAAGGATGAGTTATTCTTATTTGCGTGGGTGAAAATAAGAAATGACCTTATTAGTAGGGTCACGTGAGAAAGCCTACCATTTTTCGCATGACCAGTGCAGATTAGATCACGAACCGATCTGAATATCTCATTTAATTTTCATAATGACTCCACATACGTAATACCCTAACTTTTTTCTTTTTTTCATAGATTTCATAAATTAGGCGATGCTGTATGTTAATGCGCCTTGAGTATAACCCTTTTAAATCTCCCACTAATTTTTCATAAGGCGGTGGGTTTTGCCAGGGGTTTTCTTGTAAAACTTCTAAAAGTTGTTGAGTTTTTTCCTTAAGCCCTGCTTTTTTAAGCCTTAAGGCATCCTTTTGGGAGTGTTTTGTAAACTCAAGAGAATAGGTTTTACCAGTCAAGTTTGTCGGAGCCTTCTTTTAAAAGCTCCTGGCGACCTTCTAAGAGAGACTCGCGCATCCCTGGAATAGAAAGAAGATAGAGCGTTTCTTGAATAGACTTAAAATCATCTTCGCCTATCATCACAACTTTATGGCGTCGCCCTGTAATACACAGTGGTTCATGAGAGATTGATACAGAATCAATAAGTTTATAAAGGTTTTGCCTTGCTTGGCTTGCTGTGTAAATGTTCATAGTATTGTCTCCTCTCTACAAACGTACCTTTTATCGTACGTTTTGTCAAGATAAAAAAGTAAGATTGTCGCTAGCATGTGATATGACCGAGTTAATTAGTGCCTGAAAGAAAA
>MEMA01000015.1 GCA_001767835.1 Alphaproteobacteria bacterium GWC2_42_16 | reverse complement strand
ATATTGTTCTTAAAAACCTAACCCTATGAAAAGACTGAGAAAAAAATTAGGAGATATGTCTTGACTTAGGCGCTATTAGAGAACCCTAAATGTTTTCGAGCCATTAAAAGACCCAGGTACTCGCCATAATGGCTTAGCATATCTTCGAAATGTTCCAAGACAAGACTTTTTTGGGTTTGGAGTGGGGGGCTTGAAAGTTTTTCTCCCGTTTTGAGGAAATGACTCACTTGCCTCAGAAACCACGGCTTTCCGTAAACTCCACGGCCAACCATAACACCATCAGCTCCGGAATGTTCTAGCAATGTTTTGGCATCCTCTTCTGTCTTTACATCTCCATTCCCAATTACAGGAATTTTAACAGCGTCCTTCACTTTCCGAATAAAAGACCAATCGGCTTTACCACGATAGAGCTGACAGCGCGTTCTTCCATGAATCGTAAGCATCCGAATTCCACACTCCTCTGCGATCTTTGCAAGAGCAGGAGCATTTCGATTTTTCTCGTCCCACCCTGTCCTCATTTTTAAGGTCACAGGAATATTAACGGCCTTAACCGTTGCTTCAATAATTTTAGCCGCAAGGACTTCATCTTTCATCAATGCCGAGCCAGCATATTCATTCACAACTTTTTTCTGGGGACAGCCCATATTGATATCTAGAATTGCAGCTCCCCAGTCTTCGTTAAGTTTTGCAGCTTCTGCCATAACTTCTGGCTCGCACCCTACCAATTGAACTGCCATGGGATATTCTTCAGGAGTATGCTTTGCCATCAACAAGGATTGGCGGGTTTGGCGAATCATGGCGTGACTTGCAATCATCTCAGAAATGACAAGCGAGGCCCCTTGCCGCTTGACCAAACGACGAAATGGCATATCTGTAACTCCTGACATAGGGGCTAAGATAACACCATCCTCCAACTTAATATGAGCAACCTGCAAGGACATAACACTTCCTTCTTGGAATTGAGGCAGCCTACCTCTTTTCTGAATTCAATTTCAAGCAATAAATACATATAGAAAAAGACGTGGATTCTCTTTAGTTCTCACAGAGAAGAGTATTTTCTAGATTTACTTAGCTTATAAGTAGCAATAAAGAACTTGATTTTTTTCACCTTTATTTTCAAGCACACCGTCGTCGATTCCAAATTTTAGATCTCGGCTTGCAGTGGACGTTGAAATATCCTTAAATATGTCCATGTATTCTTTACGAGAAAACCATCTTTCCTGCAGTGTTTTTTTGGCATACTGAAGGCGGGTTTTAGCATCTCTTAAGTTTACGCTCGTGTTTTTTCTATAGCTTTCTAAAGCGGTAAGAATAATACTCAGAGAAAATTCGATAAATTTTGTAGAGCTTCCTTCGTTGTCACACTGGGCTAATACCTTGTAATAACCTTTTTGGTTTTCTTTAATTAGTTCTTCTACAGTAATAAATTTGAAAATAGGATTTTCCTTGGCTAAGAGGAGCTGCTGCCATAATCTCCCCATTCTGCCATTCCCATCCATAAAGGGATGGATGAACTCGAGCTCATAATGAAAGATACAAGCTTTTAAGAGCCACGGCGTTTCTTTATCCTTTTTAATAAATTCAAATAAGTCCTTCATTAAGGGAGGAACGCGCTTGGCTGCAGGAGCGAGGTGAGCAACTATATGGCCCTTAAAAATGCCCACATTTCCTTCGCGCCATTTTCCATTATCCTGAATAAGGTTTTTCATAAGAAGTCCGTGGGCATATAAAAAATCATGCATAGAGATAGGATTTAACTGATTAAACTTCTCATAGAGAAGGATGGCATTTTGAACCTCAATAATATCTTTTTTAGGACCAAGCACTCTTTTTCCTTCAAAAAGGGCCGTTACTTGTTCTAAACTTAAAGTGTTTCCTTCAATAGCTAAGGATGATTGTATAGTTTTGATATTATTTTCTCTCCTTAATTTAATAGGTTCTGCATCAAGCTTTTCGCCTTCAAGAATACCAAGAGCATGAGAGATACTTTGAGAGAGAGCAAAGATATGTGGTGTAACGGAAAAAGGAGGCTTATACATCATATACTGATAGTATCATATGATAGCATCATTGCCCAGAAATAAACACAAGAAGAAAAATTATAAAATTTGGAAATTTTAACAAAGATTTTACCCTTCTTTGTTAATCTATCTATAGGAATGAAATATCTGGGGAGGGAGCCAACACATGAAAGTTAAAGCAATTTCTCGAAAAAAACTGACGAAAACGCATTTTTTTCTACTTATGGTTGTTCCCCTTCTCATTGGTGCCTTTATTACCATATCTTCTGTAGGACATGCGACGAAGAAAGAAAACGAAGAACCCAACAGATCCCCCCTAAAACAAGGGTGGGTTGAATTCAAAGGTAATTAAACCCTGGAACTATGTTTTATCCATAGACGAAAAACTTCTCAAAATTATCGACTAAGAAAAAAGGGGAGCGATTGCTCCCCTTTTCTATAGCCTCTCCTATTTATACTTTTAACGCACTGCTGCTGGACGAGCTTCGGGCGCAGAGTGATACTTTTTGCTCATGGGAGCTGGGCGAGTGCTATACATAGCACTATCTGTTGGGTGTGGCTTACTTAGCACATAAGGTTGTGTATACTGAGCGGGAGTTTTCTCTGTATAGACAGTATGAGGATGCATATGGCTTGGATACCAATACATTCCCCTTAGCTGAGCAGGTTCATATCCAACCAAGAGATTTTGACGAGCTTCAGGATACCAGAAATATCCCTCATAAGAAATATAAGGACATTCTGGTTTGCCACAGAATGATTGAGGTTTACAAAGATTTAAATCCATGGGAGGGAAGGTTACGAAGACACCATGAATTTCGGCTTCGTTTGGATACTGAAGACCATGCGTTGAAGGTTCGGAGCTTTTCTTATAATGTGTATGCTTTTTTTTCCCCTTCTTCTTTCCCTTCTCCATGGGGGGGCGATCATCACTTTTTGGTTTAACTGCCAACATTTCTGAACCATCTGCGGGCCGGGTTTTCATCATTTCAGATGATTTTTCTGAAGGTTGTTTCAACTCCATCATTTCAGAAGAGCCTTCTCCTTCTGCAGCCAGCGAAGACTCCTCCATCTTCTTTTGTGGTGCATTTGGATCATTCATATTTGTGTCCTCAGCCAGTCCAGCAAAACTCGAAAGAACGAGGACTGAAGCTGTTGTTAAAATTAAGTTTTTCATTATTTTTTCTCCTGTTTTTTTTCTAAAGAAGATATGCCAAGACTTTCTTCACCTGGCATCATATCAAAAAAAAAGTTAAAAATTAACGAAAATCATACCTTAAAGAGTTTTTACTTGTTAACTCGTTGTTTTTAAATTAAAAAAAACCATGCAAGGCCAAGGAATGTCGCAAAGCCTAGCAAATCAGTTGTGGTAGTCAAGAAGGGCCCCGCGCTAATAGCTGGATCCATCCTCATTTTATCAATCAGGATAGGAAGAACAACGCCCCATACGGCTGCCCACATCATATTAAAGATTAAAGCTCCTCCTAAAACCATCCCCAGTGCTGGATCTGAAAACCAAAAGGCAGCAATCGTTCCCATCACGCCCCCAAAAACAACGCCATTAATAAGACCTACAAGAACTTCTTTCCAAATAGCCCGGCTCATGTTGGCAACACCAAGCTCACGGGTTGCCAAAGCTCTGACCGTTACAGTTACAACCTGCATGCCTGCATTCCCCCCCATAGCAGCATTGATGGGCATTAGAACGGCAAGGGCCACCATTTTTTGTATGGTGGGTTGAAATTGAGAGATAACCGTTGCAGCCAGAAGCGTATTGATGAGAGTAATTAAAAGCCAACGAATACGCGAATAAGACGTGCTTAAAAGGGGCTCATAAAAGTCCGATTCCGTCACACGGGACAAAAGCATAATGTCCTTTTCTGCTTCCTCTTCGATAACGTTTACAACGTCATCCACAGTAATCATTCCTATAATACGTCCAACAGCATCCACAACCGGCGCCGATACCAGCCCATATTTTTGAAAAAGAAGAGCCACTTCTTCTTGATCCATAGTGGCAGGAATTTTCTTAATATTCTCCAACATAACATCCTTAATCTTGGTAGATGGTGGCTGGCGAAGGAGCAAACTTAGGGGAACCACTCCTATAGGCATATGCTTGGGATCAACGACGAAGAGATCATAGAACTTTTCTGGAAGGTTCTTCTCCACCATCATATATTTACGTGACTGCTCAACTGTCCAAAAGTCAGGCACACACACGATTTCTCGTTGCATCAAGCGAGCGGCACTCTCTTCAGGATATGTGAGAACTTCTTCTAAAATTAGGCGATCACGACTAGGGACATAATCCAGGATTTTTCTTTGCTGTTCTTCTTCTAAGTCTTCGATCAACGCTACCGCATCATCACTTTTTAATCGACCAATGGCTTCTGCAACGTCCCGAATCCCAAGCTGTTCGATGACTTCCTCACGAACAATTTCATTAAGATGCGTAAAAATATAAGGATCAAACTGAGATCTTAGAATCTCGACAAGCGAGTCCCGCAGTTGAGGGGAAAGGTATTCAATAACAACAGCAACGTCAGGTGCATGAAAGGGAGCAATAAGTTCTAGAACGTCTTCTGTCCTTCCATCCTCTAAAGCTTTTTCAAGGGCACCAATGGTTTCCTGAGACACACCATAGAGGGATTCATCCTTCTCACTTTCTGGTTCTTGATGAAACTCTTTTTCAACCATGCTTAGCCCAGTTTATAAACGTTTACGATTCCCATTTTGAGCGCCAACAACAGCGAGTGCCGACATATTATAAATCCCTCGAACGGTCACGGAGGGTGTCAAAATATGAATTGGCTTTTCAGGTCCTAATAAAATAGGCCCTATGGGTTGGCCATCACCCAAAACTTTGATCATATTAAAAGCCGTATTTGCCGTATCCAAGTTTGACATCAGGAGTAAATTGGCTTGGCCTGAGAGGGCAGAACTCGGGAAGGTTTTTAATCTAATCGCCTCACTTAAGGCTGCATCTGCATGCATCTCTCCTTCCACTTCCAATTCAGGAGCAATCTCTCGAATCTTTAAAAGAGCTTGTCGCATTTTAACTGCTGATTCATCTTGGTAGGTTCCAAAGTTTGAATGAGAAACAAGAGCTAATTTAGGCGCAATCCCGAACTGGCGCACCTTATCTGCAGCTATAATAGCCATATCCGCAATTTGAGAGGATGTTGGATTAATATTTACATAAGGATCACAAAAGAAAAAGGCCCCTTTCTCAAGAACCATAATTCCCATGGATGCTGCAACTTCCAATCCTGGTTGCAAACCAACGATATCAAGGATAGATTCGAGATGATGCCCGTAACGTCCCGCGGGCCCACAAAGGGATGTATCTGCTTCACCAAAGTGTACCATAAGGCTTGCAATTACAGAAGCATTTGTCCGAAGAACAAGCTTTGCTAAGTCGGGGGAAACTCCCTTTCGTTCCATTAAGCGATGATATTCACTCCAGTATTGATTGTAACGACTATCGTTTTGAGGATCAACCAATTCAAAATCGCGATCCATTTCCATTCGTAAATTGAGTCTTCGAATACGTGCAGCAACAACACCGCGGCGCCCGACAATAATCGGATAGGCTATTGACTCTTCTATCACGCGTTGAGCTGCTTGTAAGACTCTTTCATCTTCACCCTCAGCATATGCAAGGCGCAAGGGTTTGCTTTTTGCCCGGGTAAAAATGGGCTTCATAACTAGACTAGAGCGATAAACATACCCGGAAAGTCGTTGTTTGTAAGCCTCCAGATCAGCAATAGGCCGTGTAGCAACTTTCGTATCCATAGCAGCCTGAACCACAGCAGGGGGAAGCTCTGTGATAAGGCGGGGATCAAAGGGCTTGGGAATAATGTAATTAGAGCCGAATCGGATGTCTTCTTGAGTATAAATGGCTGTGACAATATCAGAAGGATCTTGGTGGGTTAAGTCAGCAAGCGCCCTTACACACGCTAATTTCATTTCTTCATTAATGGTTGTAGCACCGACATCCAACGCCCCTCTAAAAATGAAGGGAAAACATAAAACATTGTTGACTTGATTGGGGTAATCTGAACGGCCGGTTGCTATGATGGCATCAGAACGGACTTTTTTTACCTCTTCCGGCCAGATTTCAGGGATGGGGTTGGCAAGGGCAAGGATGATTGGTTTATCTGCCATTTCAGCAACCATCTCCTTTTTCAAAACGCCTGCCGTTGAAAGGCCTAGGAAAATGTCCGCGCCCTTAATGGCTTCGGCCAATGTTCGAACCTTATGGTCTGTCGCATACCGTCCCTTATTAGCATCAAGATTATCGCGCCCCTTATAGATGACACCCGATTGATCTGTCGCAATGATATTTTCCTTATTGAGACCTAAGCTCACCAAAATATCCAAGCAAGCTAAAGCGGCTGCTCCTGCACCAGAAGTGACGAGCTTGACATCGTTCACCTTCTTTTTAACAAACTTAAGAGCATTTAAGGTGGCGGCCCCAACAATAATGGCTGTTCCATGCTGATCATCATGAAAGACTGGAATCTTAAGGCGCTTTTTTAATTGGCGCTCCACCTCAAAACATTGAGGAGCCTTAATATCCTCAAGATTAATCCCCCCAAATGTTGGCTCAAGACTTGAGATAATCTCAATAAGTTTTTCAGGGTCCTCTTCGTTGATTTCAATGTCGAAAACATCTATCCCCGCAAACTTTTTAAAGAGAACTGCTTTTCCTTCCATCACCGGCTTTGCAGCAAGGGGACCCATGTTGCCCAGGCCTAAGACAGCTGTCCCATTACTAATGACAGCTACAAGGTTTGCTCGGCCAGTTAAATAGGCCGCTTCTCGGGGATCGGCTTTAATGGCTTCACTGACTGAAGCAACCCCAGGTGAATAAGCTAAAGCTAAGTCGTCTTGCGTCGAGAGGGGTTTTGTTGCGGTAATCTTTAGTTTACCTGGCGGATTCTGGCGATGATAGTCAAGGGCTCGTTGATAAAGAGTTTCTTCCACGATCTCACCCCCTTTTAAATTTTTAAGTATATCATTATTTCTATGGTGCGGTCGAGAAGACTCGAACTTCCACGGGATCTCTCCCACAGCGACCTCAACGCTGCGCGTCTACCAATTCCGCCACGACCGCATTCATCTTTTAGCTTCCACCTTTTAAAGGGCAGTGGTAAACCTGAGATAGCAAATCTATCCGCCTGCTACAAGCGTGTTTACACGGAAATGAAAATGAGGACAAGCCCAAATACTTCAAATCTAATTGAATGGAAATCCCAGAAAGAATGGATCTCTTATCCTGAGGCCCTTAACTTGATGGAACAGCATGTCAAAGCCTTGCAAGATCAAAAGGCTTGCGAGAGCATTTGGCTTATAGAACATCCCCCTCTTTATACTCTCGGAAGCCGCGGCCAAGAAAAGGACGTATTCCCTTCCGCAAAGTTTCCTACATTTAAATCCGGACGCGGGGGGCAAGTTACCTATCATGGCCCAGGGCAACGTGTTGTTTATGTTATGCTAGACTTAAATACGCGATATAAAGACCTTAAACGCTATGTCTTTAACTTAGAAGAATGGATCATTTTGGTCCTACGTCATTTTGATATTCAAGGAGAGCGTCGTGAGGGTCGCATTGGTATTTGGGTTCAAAAAAAGGGAAAGGATCATAAAATTGCAGCAATTGGTGTGCGCGTTCAGAAATGGGTGACATCGCACGGTTTTGCCCTAAACGTTGACCCAGATCTTGGGGCATATAAAGATATCATCCCTTGCGGGCTTTCCCAGTATGGTATCACGTCTCTTCAAGACCTTGGTGTCAGAGCGTCGATGAGTGAGGTGGACAGGATTCTTCGTCAAACCTGTCCTTTTTGATCTATGCGTGTCGTCGTTCATCTCACACCCAAGGCCTCACACAATAAAGTCGAAGGCTGGTCCGAGGACGAAAAAGGGGGAAAGGTGTTACGAGTTAAAGTCACGGCTGTTCCTGAAAGCGGAAAAGCCAATGAGGCTCTCATAAAACTATTAAGCGGTTTTTTTAAAGTTCCTCGATCTCGAATAATCATCTTAAGAGGACCTAGGTCACGCGTGAAACTCCTTGAGATTTTAAAAAAATCAGAGTAAAAATCAAAGATGGAAAGATGAGGGATACATAAATGTCAGTTGTCCGCATTTTGTGGGTTATTATGGGGGTTTTACTCTTAACGGGCGTCATTGTGCTATCAATGTGGGGCATTCCAGCGCCATCTGTTCGAATTGAAAAAACAATTCCAATCGAAAAACTTCCTCAATAAATCTTTCTTATTTATTAGAGTTTTACCTCTCCCAAAGAGGCTTCCAGCATTTCGGGGGATGAGACCATCACTGAGAAAATTTTCATGATTTTCCTAAAGGGGTAGATAAAAGCCTCAAAAATTCCAACCTGGTGAAGAGAATCGTCCTCCGTTTCTTCAAAAAGAGATGTTAGGGTTTCAATGAATGTCTTAGGAGTTGGATAAATGACGACCTCCGCCTGACCAGAAAGCCCTGCTTCTTGTTTTGCCGCTTCTATAGCTGTTTGAAGTCCTCCTAGCTGATCTACAAGGCCCAAGGCAAGAGCTTGTTCGCCCGTCCACACACGGCCGCGAGCCACCTTTTCTACTTGCTCAAGAGTCAAATGACGATCTTGGACAACTTTATGTGTAAAGGTATCGTAAATTTCATCCATCAACATATTCAGCTTGCCCCACTGAACAGGATTAAAAGATTGAGTAAAGCTCCACATAGTGGCATTATCACTTGTAGAAATGTTTCCAATATGGACCCCTAACCTTTCAAGTAAACCTGCGAAAATAAATTTCCCTCCAAAAGCACCGATCGAGCCCGTCAATGTTGCGGGTTGGGCTATAATTTTTGTGCCTGCCAAAGATAGCCAATATCCTCCTGAAGCGGCCGCATCACTCATAGAGATAATCACAGGTTTTTTTGCTGTTTCTTTGGCATATTGAATCACATTATAAATTGTCTCGGAAGCAACAGGAGACCCTCCTCCCGAATTAATACGATAAACTATCGCTTTTACTTCCGGATCCTCAACTGCAAGTTGAAAAGCCTTATAAGTAGAGTTTGAAGAGATAACCATTTCACTCTTCAGGCTAGGGGTTCCCTCTCTTTGAATCATTCCTGATCCAAAAATCAATGCCACCTTATTTTCAACGTGAACTTGAGGGATGCTCTGGGAGTAAGCTCGAATTCCCACGAAGGACACATGTTGTCCCAAACGTTCTTGGATTGCTGGGAACAGAGCTTGGCGATAATCGATACGATCAACAAGCTTTTCCTTTAAAGATTCCTCGGTCAAATAAGGGCCATTCGCAATCAAATGCCTGACGCGATCAGGGGAAATTTTTCTTTCCTGTGAAATACCTTCAACTACTTGGTCCAGAATTGAGTCTGCAATAGCTTGTTGAGACTGGCGACTAGCTTCTGAGAAATCATCACGGGTAAACATCTCAACAAAGGATTTGTATTCTTTGCGCTGTGCTATTTCAGGTTTAACGTCAAGTTTTTCAAAAGCCGCTTTTCCAAAGGGAACTTCAATATTAATGCCAATTAAATTGACGCCTCCCAATGGCTGGAGCCAGATCTCATCACAAGCGGTCGCCAAATAATAAAGACCTGTTCCCGAGGAGGATTCCCCATAACTATCAGCATAACACCAGCTTGGTTTTCCTGATTGGCGGAAGGATATAATCGCTTCACGAAGTTCTTGTAATTGAGCTGTCCCTAAGCTGGGAGATTCAATTCGAATAACAATTCCTTTGATCTTATCATCTGATGCAGCCCTTAAAATACCTTGGGTCAGTTCATAAAGAGAGGCGTTTTTTCCCAAAAGTAAAGATTCAATTCCCCTTGAATCCGTATGTTCAACATAAGTTCCATTTAAAGTGATAGAGAGGACGGAGTTATTTTTGAGGGGTTTTAAGGAGGGGGAAAAGGGGCCGACACCTCCAAGGTAAAGAGCAAAAACAAGAGCAATGAGGATGAAGCCAATAGCAGAGCATAACCAAAAAAAGGTTGAAAAGATAAATCTCAAAACACCACGGATCATCGGGAGATCTCCTAAAATTTAATCGTGCCCTTCAACGACAGCAATATCTGGTGCATCCACCGCTTTCATGCCAACAACGTGATATCCAGAATCCACATGGAGAATTTCACCCGTCACCCCACTTGCAAGGTCACTTAGTAGATATAAGGCACTTCCCCCCACGTCTTCAAGGGTTGTATTCCTTTTTAAAGGAGAATTATATTGATTCCACTTCAAAATATAGCGAAAATCCCCAATGCCTGAGGCCGCTAAGGTTTTAATAGGACCTGCAGAAATAGCGTTCACACGAATATTATCTCCTCCCAAGTCAACCGCCAAGGAACGAACACTAGCTTCAAGTGCTGCTTTCACAAGACCCATGACATTATAATGAGGCATCACGCGTTCAGCACCATAATAGGTCAGGGTGAGAAGGCTTCCTCCATTTGTCATCATGGGAGCGGCATGGCGCGCAACTTCCGTAAAAGAATAGCATGAAATATCCATGGAGTTGAGAAAGTTTTTACGAGAAACGTTGAGATATTTTCCCTTGAGCTCTTCTCTATCAGAAAATCCAATGGCATGGACAACAAAGTCAAGGGAATCCCACTGTTTTTTAAGAACTTGAAAGGTATTTTCAATCCCCTTTTCTTCACTCACATCACAGTGAAGAACAAGGGAAGATCCAACAGAGTTAGCCAAGGGCTCTACACGTTTTTTGAGGGCATCCCCTTGATAGGTAAAAGCAAGCTCCGCCCCATGCTCGGCAAGGGTCTTTGCAATTCCCCATCCAATGGACATGTTGTTGGCAACACCCATAATAAGGCCACGTTTGCCCGTCATTAAGGTTGATTTCGTCATAAAAACATCTCCAGTTTAGTAAATTTCTTAAAATAAGCTTAGCTGAAGGCGAGGTCAAGAGAATTGGCGCATTTGTAAGCGCATTTGTTCGCTGAGTCTAAACACCCAAATAGTCCTTTAAAACGTTGAGAGCAATGTATACTGATATTGCAACAACCTTATGCCGTATAGTTTAGAACTTTCCGTTGGCAGGTATGTGAACAAGGTTCTTGATAAAGCTATGGAAGCTATGGAAGCTAATGAGCTTTGTTGCTGGCCTGAGGAGCAAAGTTAGGTGTCAACGCATAATGTTGTTCCTTCGTAGATTGTCCATTCATAGTCTCAAAAACTGGTGTTAAGGCATAGACGGGTTCGCTTCCATCATTCTCGCGAAAAGAACGTGGTACAATACCATAGGTTGATTCCGTTTGCATGTCGGGATTTTCCTTAAAGGCCGTTAGAGATGTATACTGACCTTCCTGTTCTGATTCATCGGAAGAACTTGAATCAAAGTTTTCTTTTGGAGGCGGACTGCTTGTTTTAGACGAGACTACAGTCCCCATTTCTTCTTTGTCTGTACAAGGTTTCTTTCGACTTTTTTTATATTTATGATAAGCATATCCACCTGCTCCTGTAGCAACACATCCACACACTAAACAACCCATCACACTAGCAATTGTCGCACCAATTCCTATACCAGCCCCTGACGGACCGCCCTGATCCGCCGTTCCACGTGTCGATTTACTGGTGAAGGGTGAAGTACTTAATGTTGTAACTGCACCTCTTGTGCCAGTTATTCTTGTTGTAGAAACAGTACTTGTTGAGCTTGTGAAAGATGAAGTGCTTGAGGTTGTCGATGTTTGAGTTGGAAAAAATTCTGTTATAGGGACAAAACGCGCCCAAATTTGGGGATATACTCCGCTTTGATTCCCACTCCAGACTTCAAGTATGGAATCAGATATGCCTGCAGCAGATGGATATCGTTGGTTCCAACTTTTGAATTGATTAATTGTCTTCTGAGGGCCAGCAAATGACTTGTTAAAGTGAAGTAATAGACCAACGACATCCATATCTGTTTCTGTACCAGCAGTCCATGTTATAAAGAGATAATCCTGTAAGAGCGTAATGAATTTTTCTCGATATGGTTCCTGAATAGAAATCAGAAATGGACTAATGACAATTACATCATCAACAAGCATCATATCGCTATCAAACTCACCTCCGACTATACTCCAGTTTCCTGTTTGACCTCTATGACATATTACAAAGGGATTTCCGTTCGGTAAAATCTCAACTAAAGGATATTTATAGTCAAAGGCTGGATTTTGAAAGATTGATTTCGTACCATTTACAGCAGTTGAGTTCTGGAAAAATTCTCCTCCAGAAATACTCCATTTTCCATATTCATCTGTTTGCCACACTACAGTGTGAGTGCTTTTGTTTGGTGCCTTCCCTACAGAAGGGTATTCTTGACTAGAAGAGCTTAACGGATTAAGTTGCCTCTGAGGGTTAAGACGTGTCCCGTTGCTGGAAAATCTTTCTCCCCAAATATCCCAACTTCCACCTCGAGAATCCATCCATGCTCCAAAGAAATCATCAAGTACTTTTACAAAGGAGATCCCTCCAAACTGCCAGCCCGTTGTATTTGGGCTGAAGTCAAATTTGTCACCAATAAGCTCCCCTAGATCGGAAATTATACGCCCAGAAAGGCGCCAGTTTAAGCCATCGTAGGTATTATATCCGATAATAGCAGTATCATTTCCGATGGGTATAATTGTGGAATCTCGGGCAGTATTTTCATTCAAGCTTCTTTGAGGACCAAATTCTGACGTGCTGGCATTAAATCCGCGGATACAGATATCCCACTCTAGAGAGTTATTCCACTTTGCGCACGTCCAAGCAACAAGGCCGTTTTCATTTGGAAAACATGCCGTTGTGGGGTAGATATGAGGGAGGCTTGAATTATCATTCACTTGAAATTCTCCCAAAGGAAAAGCTGCACTTGCGGCAACTTGTCCCATGAGTGCTAAGGTAAGTGCCTTTCCAGGATTATGGATTACATAATCAAACCCCCTACAAAGTTGCTGAAACACTCCTTTTAGGATTCCTTTAAATGAGAGCTGTTTTGGCGTTGTGGGATAAATAGATTCAATGTCTTCATGAGAGAAGGGGAGCTCTCGTGCAGCTTCATAAGCGAATCTTTGATCTTCTTTAGCTTTATTTTGAGCTTCAACAATGCAGCTTAAAGATCGAAGGAAGCTCTTTGATATGCTTTCAATTGCTTTTTTATAACAAGGCATAGTTGCATACAGCTCATTGAGCCCATCGAAATAGTCTTGAGGAGAAATCTCTCCCCGCCAAACAAAAGCTCCCAAATCCTCTAGAGTGAGAACAACGTCTCTTTCAGAAAGTGCTGGCTGCCCCTTAAGTTCATCAAGAGCGTCGTTGAATTCTTCTTGAGGGTTTATTTGAAGAGCAGCAATCCAGTCCTCCTCTTGGTCGTTTGTAAACCAATTCATAATACGAGAAGCTGAAGATTTGAGAGATGATGCCAAGGATCTTATAATCCCAGGATTCTCTTTTTCTCCTTCAACTTCTGGTGTCTGATGCGTTTCAGAAGGATTAGGTTTTAGAGTCACAGAATGATGAGAAGGCTTTTCACCGAAATCTTCAGGAGGAGTCGCATAAATAGGCTGAAAAGAAGTATTTAAGAAGGCCAGAATAGTCGTATAACAAATAACCTTACGGATTTTATAAATCATACATTCTCTCTGTATATTAATTCAATTGGTAGGCCTTCTCATTTTTAAAATCAACTCAAAAATCTTTCATCGGGAGTGTTAATCAAAAGACTTCTGTCTTTTGAACTGTTGGTGTGTAGGAATTCTTCTTCTCATCTGATAGATTAAGTAGCTTCCCAGGTTTTGCTTTGTCTTCGTGAATGATCTCCTGGAAGTTGGCGGGTTTGACGGAGCGCTTCAGTTGAAACAATTGCTGCTGCAAGGGCTAAATTCAAAGACCGAAAACCTGATGCCATGGGAATCATGACGGCCTCATCACACGCTTCTAATATTTCATAAGGAAGGCCCACACTTTCTTGCCCCATGATAATAAGGTCAGAAGAGGAAAAGGAAAAGTTTGTATAGCATTGAGGAGAGGTTGTGGTAACCGCAACTCGTCGCATTCCCTTTCGCTCTTCACAAAAAGCTTTCCAAGAAGGGAATTTTGTTGTGGTGGAGCGCTCCATATAATCCATTCCAGCACGCTTTAAGCGCTTATCGGTAAAGAGAAATCCGCAAGGCTCGATCACATCTAAGGACAAGTTCATGCAGGCCGAAAAGCGCATCAACGCGCCTACGTTTTGGGGAATCTCGGGCTGAAATAACACAAGATGCATTTGGGTCCTTTAAATTTTTTTCAAAGTCGACTAAAACTGTCTTACCCTAAATCTTATAACAGGAAAATCACCATAGACTAGAGCTGAAAATAAGGTAAAAAACAAAGACAGCTATGACAGAAGGAACGTTAAAATACCCCTCTCCCAAAGGTCATAAGCCCACAAGGCGCGATTTTTTAGTTTTAACTGCAAGTGCCGTGAGTGCCGTTGGAGCTGCTTATTTTGCATGGCCTTTCCTTGATAGCATGAACCCAGCCGCTGATGTTTTAGCCCAATCCACTATCGATGTGGATTTGTCCCCCATCCCAGAAGGACAAGCGATCACTGTCGTTTGGCGTGGCAAACCTATCTTTGTCCGCCACCGTACGGCGGAAGAGATTCGCGTTGCCGAACAAACCCCCCTCTCCGAACTGCTCGATCCAGAAACAGATCAAGCTCGCGTTAAAAAAGGACACGCGCAATGGTTAATTGTTGTGGGAGTCTGTACACACCTTGGGTGTATTCCTACAGGAAACAAGTCTACTCAAAACCGCGGCAAATACGGCGGGTGGCACTGCCCCTGCCACGGATCTCTTTATGATACTTCCGGACGTGTAAGGCGTGGCCCCGCTCCCTTAAATTTTTATGTCCCTCCTTATGTTTTTTTGACCGACACCCATATTCGTATTGGAACGGATGAGGTTAACGATGGGTAGAGTTGCAAATATTACCCGGTGGATTGATTATCGCTTGCCCATCTTTTCCTTTATCAATCATGAATTGCGTGATTATCCCACCCCACGAAATCTCAACTACTGGTGGAACTTCGGCTCCCTTGCAGGAATTACACTTGTCGTCATGATCCTCTCCGGCATTGTTCTCGCCATGCATTATGATCCCGACGCAAAGCATGCTTTTGATAGTGTCGAATACATTATGCGTAATGTTAACTATGGGTGGTTCTTACGTTACCTTCATGCCAATGGCGCGACCATGCTATTTATCATTGTCTACATCCATCTATTCCGAGGACTTTACTATGGGTCGTATAAAGCCCCACGGGAACTGTTATGGATGCTGGGCGTGGTTATTCTTATCTTGATGATGGCTACAGCCTTCATGGGCTATGTCCTCCCTTGGGGACAAATGAGCTACTGGGGCGCCACTGTGATTACAAACCTTTTTTCTGTCTTTCCTTTCGGAGAATCAATTGTTCAGTGGCTTTGGGGAGGTTTTTCTGTTGATGGCCCCACTTTAAATCGTTTTTTTGTGCTTCATTATCTTTTCCCCTTCCTTATTATAGGTGTTGTCATCCTTCATTTAGTTGCGCTTCATCAGCACGGCTCTAACAACCCCTTAGGAATTGAGAGGAAAGAACCCCGCGACAGCATTCCTTTCCACCCTTTTTATACCGTGAAAGATATATTTAGCCTCGGCGTTTTTGGATTGGTTTGGGCTTATTTTACCTTTTTCAATCCTAATTTCTTTGGGGAGGCGGAAAACTACGTTCCCGCAAACCCTCTTGTAACACCTGCTCATATCGTACCAGAATGGTATTTTCTGCCCTTTTACGCCATCCTTCGGTCAATCCCTAATAAACTTCTTGGTGTGGCGTGTATGTTTGGGGCGGTGCTGATTCTCTTCTTCCTCCCCTGGCTTGATCGATCCAAGGTAAGAAGTGCAACCTTTAGACCCCTTTACAAATTGTTTTTTTGGGCCTTTGTCATCAATTGCCTTGTTTTGGGGTTTGTAGGAGCTTATTCTCCTGATTATGTTTTTACTGATTTTGGGAGCCTTTCCAACCAAACATTAGGCCAGCTGACAACTTTTTTTTATTTTGCCTTCTTTTTGCTTGCCTTGCCCCTTCTCGGAATCTTTGAGAAGCATAAACCTCTCCCAACAAGCCTGAGTAAACCCGTTCTAAAAAGCATCCTTTTCCTCGCACTTTTAACGTATCCCCATACTCTTTTAGCCGAAGAACTTCCTCTCCCTCCTCAACAGGAATGGTCCTTTGAGGGCCCCTTTGGAACTTATAACCGTGAAGATCTACAACATGGCTTTCAAATTTATCAACAAGTTTGCTCAGTATGTCATGGTTTAAAACACGTGGCCTTTCGTGACCTGGCTGCTCTCGGCTATAATGCAGAAGAAATCAAAGTAATTGCTGCTCGATATAAGATTGAAACCATCGATGATGAAGGTAATGTCATTGAAAAACCTGCAATCCCCATCGATACATTTCCAAATCCCTATAAGAATGAACAAGCAGCACGTGCAGCTAACAATGGGGCATTTCCTCCAGATCTTTCTCTTATGACAAAAGCAAGACCCGATGGCCACAATTATCTTTATGCCCTCTTAACAGGATATGAAACTGTTCCACCCAAGGACGTTCACCTCGCAGAAGGGATGAATTACAATCCTTATTTTCCGGGTGGACAAATCGCAATGATCCCTCCCTTGAGTGAGAATCTTGTCACCTATGACAACGGAGCCAAACCTTCAATCAATCAAATGGCAAAGGATGTTACCACATTTTTATCATGGACAGCTGAGCCCGAGATGGAAGAACGTAAAAAGCTAGGCTATAAGGTTTTGATTTACTTTGCTGTTTTTACAGGACTTATGTATGTCATCATGAAGCGGGTATGGGCACGGGTTAAAGATTAATCCCTTGGTGTTTTTCGCGTCATCTGGCATACTGACAGAAATCAAAAACCCACAAAAAATGAGGGAGTAATGAAAAGGATTTTAGGACTAATGGTTTGTGGGTTGCTTTGCGGATGCAGTCCTTATGTTGGTTATGGTCCGAATGAAATCCTCCATGAAGACAAACCTGATCCCGACCCCGAGTTGAGTTACCCCTATCAAGACGCTGCCCCACTTCCTTGGGTGTGTATCCTTCCTTCTGAGCGTGCAATCCAAATGGAAGAAGTTGATTTCCACAACATCGCTAAGCAATTGCGGCATGACATGAAATTTCCGCCTTTTGTCAACAAATTTAGAGAAGTAAAATATGTCCTCTTAGATTATGGAATTGAAGAAACGCCCTCTTCAGCCTTAGATTGTTTTGTCGTTAAAGAAAAAGGTGTGTCCTATTCAAAGAAGTTCATGACAAAAGAGAAAAGATACGTCATGAAGGCCAGCTTTTATACCTTTGAGAATCGACCGCCAAATCCTCCATGCTTTGAGGAAAAAATCTATTTGACTACTGAAAAGGCAGCCCCCGATGAAGCCATCCGCATGATGGCCCATGAAATCATTTTGGATCAACTGGCTTCACCAGCGAAACAACTGGTTGTAGACCTAGATTAATGACAGGGCACAGCGCTTATTAAGCCAGTATAAACGCTGATAAGAAGAAAAATTCCTAAGAGGAACCGATAAACTACAAAGGGGGTTAAGGTAGATCTTTGAAGCCATCGCATCATAAAGGCAATGGCACAAAATCCAAAAAAGAAGGAAAAGCCTATCATTAAAAGGGTATCATTCAAAGCAACCATTTCCCCCCCTTTAAAAAATTCATAGCCCTTAAAAACACCAGCTCCAGTAATGGAGGGAATTGACATTAAAAAGGCAAAGCGAGCTGCATCCGCCCGTTTATAGTTCATGAGTCTTCCTGCTGTAAGACACGCACCAGACCGGCTTACCCCATTGATCAACGACACACATTGAGCCAAACCAAAAAACAAAGACCGCTTAAGATTTGTATCCGCCACCGTCTCAACCAAATGGCCATAGCGATCTGCGATATAGAGGATGAGTCCAAAAATAATGCCCACCCACGCAATTACGGTGATGCTTCGAAAAGCACTTCCTGCCCATTTTTCAAACATCATCCCCAGCAAGACAACAGGAATAGTGGCAATCACCAGGTTGATCAGAAGTCGGGTGTTCTCATTAAACCTCCCCCTTAAAAGGGAAAAGGTCCCCTTAAAGAGAGACACAACATCTTTATGAAAATACACGAGGACGGCCCCCAACGTCCCAAGATGAGCCGCCACATCAAACATTAAGCCTTGATCGCGCCATCCACAGAGAGCCGGCACAAGGACAAGATGACCAGAGGAACTGATGGGTAAAAACTCGGTAACACCTTGAATAAATGAAAGAAGCAAGATTTGGTCTAGAGTCATAGGGGCACCTTATGCTAGAAGTTTGAGGATGTATCATGAAATAAAAACCAGTCCAAGGAAAAACGTTCATGCGGAAACTTTATCATTACTGGCTCTGTCCCTTTTCCCGAAAAATTCGCCTTCTTTTAGCCGAAAAAAAACTTCCCTTCGAATTAGAGCTCGTCAAGCCATGGGATCCGCAACCTTCTCTTTTGCAACTTAATCCTGAAGGACTTCCTCCTATCCTCAGCGATGACGATGGGAAGAACATCTGCAACGCCTATCCCATTTCAGAGTATCTTGAGGAAGTCTATCACGAAATACCAACTTTAGGAAAAACCTCCCTTGAGCGCGCGGAAGTCAGGCGCCTTGTGGCCTGGTTTGATGAAAAGTTTAATGGTGAGGTCACCCACAACTTGGTGTATGAAAAAGTCCTTCGTCGCAAAATGGGCCAAGGGGGCCCTGATTCGGCCACCATCCGCATTGGCAATGCGAATATTCATGATCATCTTGAGTATGTCTCCTGGCTCTGTGACCGGCGCAATTGGCTTGGGGGAGAAGAATTTTCTCTCGCAGACATGACTGCAGCCGCACACCTATCATGTGTGGACTATCTTGGTGACGTACCATGGAACAAACATTCAACAGCAAAATTATGGTATTCGCGCGTCAAATCACGCCCCAGTTTTAGAGATATTTTAACTGACACGATCCCGGGCCTTGCTCCTTACGAACATTACACAGATCTCGATTTTTAAACCTATGAAAGATGTGTGCACCTGCTCTCTTTCTGAAAAGCGTTGGGCGCTTCGTCCTTGCGAAGATGCACAAGTCCTGACCTTTATGCAAAAATTGGGGATCTCTGAAATTCTAGCGCGTCTACTTATCATGCGCCATCAAACCCTTGAGTCAAGCTCGCTTTTTCTGGAGCCTAGTCTTCGCCATCATCTACCCGATCCACTGTGCCTCAAGGACATGGGAAAGGCTGTGGAACGCCTCCAGCGCGCTATTGAGAGAAACGAAAAAATACTCGTGTGGGGAGATTATGATGTGGATGGCGCCACATCGAGTGCCCTTCTTCATCGCTTTTTTAAGGCCCTCAATTTTCCTGTTACGCTTTATATTCCTGATCGCATTAAGGAAGGCTATGGCCCCAATATTAAGGGCATTCAAAAATTTATCAATGAAGGGTATACAGTCATGGTCACTGTCGATTGTGGCACCACATCCTTTGAAGCCCTTGAAGCGGCAAAAGGAATGGACGTTATTGTTTTGGACCATCATGTACCTGAGGCCAAACTCCCCCGCGCCTATGCCCTCATAAACCCCAACCGCCTGGACGAGACCCCCGCTACGACTCAAGCTTTAGGCCACTTAGCAGCGGTGGGAATAGCTTTTTTATGTGCTGTAGCCCTTAACCGGGCTTTAAGAGAGGCCGAATTTTACGCCACACACCAAGAACCAGATCTTCTCTCTCTCCTTGATCTGGTAGCTTTGGGGACTGTCTGCGATGTGATGCCCCTAACAGGGCTCAACCGCACCTTTGTCTCTCAAGGCCTTAAGGTTATGGGTATGCGGAAAAATTTAGGCCTCAAAACCCTGGCAGATACAGCTGGGCTTTCTGAAGCACCCACCCCCTATCATCTCGGCTTTGTTCTAGGGCCCCGCATTAACGCAGGCGGGCGTGTTGGTGAATCCAATTTAGGGGCACGGCTCCTATCAACAGAAGCCCCTGAAGAAGCGCTCGAGATTTCTAAAAAACTCGATATGCATAATCAAGACAGACGCTTGCTTGAAGGTGAAGCTTTAGAGCAGGCCCTGGTCCAAGTCGATCCTAAAACCCCTTTTATTGTGGTAGATCGGGAAGGATGGCATGAGGGCGTAATTGGCATTGTAGCAGGACGCCTTAAAGAAAAATATCATAAGCCCACAACCGTCATTACCTGGAACAAAGACGGGATCGGAAAAGCCTCTGCGCGCTCTATTCCAGGGTTTGATTTTGGTCAATTCATCCATAAGGCCCACCATTTAGGATATCTTTTGGGAGGAGGAGGTCATGCCATGGCCGCAGGATTTTCTCTGACTAAGGAACAGCTCCTCAAATTTAAGGAATGTCTCTTAAACGAATTAGAACGGGTTGCGAAAGACGTGGACCTGAGTCCTCTTGTTTTATGCGATGGGTATTTAGAATTGGCCTCTCTTTCGCCTTCCCTTTTAGAAGAGATTGAAAAGCTCGCCCCCTTCGGCATGGGCAATCCCCATCCCAAATTTATTTTTTCAAACATCATGGTTGACTCCTATGCCCTTATCCAAGATCAACACCTTAAATGTCGTTTCTCTCAAGGGGATGGAATTACCATTGAAGGCATTGGCTTTCGCCTGAAGGGCACCCCTCTCGGGGATAAGCTTATGGAAGCCAAGGGATACCCTTTTGACCTTCTCGCCTCACCCAAACTCGACACCTGGGGTGGAAGAACAAAAATTTCTCTTCAAATTGAAGATATGGCGCTTCCTTCTTAAAGAACTCTGAGCATGAGTCTTCCTTTACTACCGACTCTCCCTTTTTCTAGAATCTTATCACAAATGGTTCGTTACGTTAATTTAGAAACTGTATTCATGAATCAATAACTTTACGACCTTACGGTTAAACCGCAGAACATGATGTGTAGAAGTTTCTCAGGCATAATGGTATGGACGTTCCTGCTGTTTGATAGCAGGCCCTCTTATAACTGTTGCTCTGGGCTCCGCGGTAAATCCGCGGAGCGTCACTCTGAATAGCTTATAAGATCATGAATACAGTTTCTTATTCGAGTGAATAAATCTCTAGTCATGCTTGCTCTTAACTTTTAATATCGCAAGGTAATTTCTTACAAAACCTTAAGCGCATTACCAAACTGTTTATACTCTTCCTCTGTTGGCTCAAAACTAACGTGAAAGATGAGCGGATACCACCATGCTTTTCTCATACTTGGACGACAGGTTTTGAAAACGGATCTTAAGAAGCTTAAGTCTTCAGGCACAAACAGAGACTCTTCCTTCTTATCGGTTGAAATTTCAGAAAAAATAGAATCGTGCGTCATGTCATAGAGAGCCATTTGTTCACAAATACGTATGCCAAAAGACTCTTCTAAACTTCCTGTACTTGCAGGAGGAACTCCACAACTATCATAAAATGTTAACATAAGATCAACCACACTTTGGATAATTTCTTGGGGAGAGACTTCTTTAAATTGTTCAGCATAATAATTGGCTGGGCTTAATACATATTGCGAAGGAGCTGAGGCTGGGATTAATTCATATTGCGAAGGAGCTGGAAGGAGAGATTTTTCGTTCCATTGACCATCTATACACCTATCCGAACTGCCTTCAGGTAAGGCAAAAACTTGAGTTGCAAACATCATGGATATAGTAAAAAAAATTTCTCTCATTATCATCTCCTGTTAAAGTTATTACACACTTGCCAAAGATTTAAGACGAAGGCATCCTGAAGCATTATACTCATATAGAACAAAGAAAATAAAGGCTTCTTTCTCCGGTTAAATCCCTTATAATGCTTCCAAATTCGTGGGAAAAAACTTATGCGCCCAGAAATTCTCTTTCCACTTTTTGCGCCTCTTTCAAGCTTAAAAGGGGTGGGACCGAGTCTCATTAAAACGCTAGACCGCCTTCAGCTGAGTTGCGTCTTTGATATAGTATGCCACCTCCCCGTGGGAATTGCCCACTTTCCTTTGAAAAAATCCCTTAAGGACTGCCGTCCAGGTGATGCGGTGGCTCTTGTGGTAAAAATTCTCGACTACAGTATCCCTCCAAAAATACAAAAGAAACCTTTTAAAATTACATGTACTGTGGGACAGGATCTCCTCGATTTAACCTTTTTTAAGGTTTATCCCAAATCTATTGAATCCCGCTTACCAAGGGGACAGCAGCGTCTTATTTGCGGAACCCTTGAGCAATTTTTAGGGAAATGGCAATTGACCCATCCGGAGCGCATTGCACCCGCAGAAGTAGCCTCTTTCTGGAAAGAGAAAAGTCCCCTTTATCCCCTGACGGCAGGACTCTTTCAAAACCAAGCCCAACGATTTACACAAGTCGCCTTAAGCCGCCTTCGCGAGCTTCCCGAATGGATTCCTGAGGCCCATAGACATGAGGCGTGGCCCTCTTGGAAAACTGCATTTGAAAAGGTCCACAACCCCCAAGTTGAAGGAGATCTTCAACCCCATCATCCAGCTCGAGAGCGCCTGGCTTTTGATGAACTCTTTGCAGACCAGCTGGCCTTAAGCTTGGTACGCAATGCTCATACAAGAGGAAAAATTATCCAGTCAAACGGCACACTTAAGACAAAAATTCTAGAGGCATTTGGCCATCCCTTGACCCCTGGGCAAACAAAAGCCTTGGCAGAGATTGAAGCGGATATGGCCTCAAACCACCGCATGGTGCGTCTCTTACAAGGCGATGTAGGCTCTGGAAAAACCATAGTAGCTCTCCTTGCCATTGCGCACGCCATTGAGGCCGGATATCAAGCAGCTTTTCTTGTACCTACGGAAATTCTTGCAAATCAACATGCCCATAATCTTACAAAATTAGCCGAAAAAGCTGGTATTAAGGTGGCCCTCCTCATAGGCCGCCAAAAGCAAAAACAAGCCCTCTATGACGATTTAAGACACGGGAAAGTGCAATTAATTGTAGGGACTCATGCCCTTCTTCAAGAAGGCGTTCAATTTGCTAATCTTGGTCTTGTGATCATTGATGAGCAGCACCGCTTTGGGGTGGAGCAGCGCATTTCTCTTACCTCAAAGGGGCAAGATGTGGATGTGCTTATTATGACCGCCACCCCCATCCCACGAAGCCTCCAACTAACGGCCTATGGAGATCTGGCGGTCTCGCGCATTTTGGATAAGCCCCAAGGTCGACAACCAGTTCAAACGCGGGTTTTGGGTTTGAATCGCCTTCAAGAGGTTTGTGAGGGTCTTCAGCGACTTTTAGAGAATGGTGAAAAGATTTATTGGGTGTGTCCTTTGGTGGAAGAATCAGAAGTCATGGATCTCGCCGCTGCCAAGGAGCGGTATGACCACTTGAGATCCCTTTTTGGGGCTGAAAAAGTCAGCCTTGTCCATGGCCGCCAAAAGGTTGAGGAGAAGGAAATGGCTATGACCGCCTTTAAGGAGGGGCCTTGTCAGATTCTGGTTGCCACAACCGTCATTGAGGTGGGCATTGATGTGAAGGATGCCACGGTTATGATTATTGAGCATGCAGAGCGCTTTGGACTTGCTCAACTGCACCAGCTGCGGGGACGGGTGGGACGCGGAGACCAAAGCTCCCATTGCCTTCTGCTTTATGGATATCCCATAACGGATATAGGCAGGAGGCGTCTTCAAATCATGAAGGAAACCAATGATGGCTTTCGCATAGCAGAAGAAGATTTGCGTTTGCGGGGTGGAGGCGATGTGCTGGGAACTAAGCAAAGTGGACTTCCTTCATATCGGCTGGCCAACCCCCTCACCTGTGCCCCTCTTTTGGAAAAGGCTTACATAGCTGCTCAAGACCTTTTAAAGGATGATCCTTTCCTCAGATCTCCTCAAGGGCAAGCTGCGCGTCTTCTCCTTTCTCTCTTCCGCCAGGAAAAGGGAATTGCTTTATTAACATCGGGATAAGCCATGGAAGGGATTACAGGGGACAATAAAAATATTCCTTTGATTTATAACCCTAACCCAAGGGCGAGAAGGCTCTCTCTTCGTTTGTCCTCAAAGGAATTTGCGTTTATTCTAACCCATCCCCCACGAACAACACCACGACAAATACAAAGCTTTCTCAGGCAGTGCGGCCCATGGATTGAGCGCCAAGTGCAAAGGATACACGAGCCCCCTTCCCTATCTCCGGGCTGCACTTTTTCGCTGCATGGAGAAGACTTTGAGTGTGTGCTGGACCGTTTGCGCTGTAAGCCTATCCTATGTCGAAACACGAAAACCCTTCGTCTTCCGCAGAATTTTTTGCAAAAGGACCTTTATTCTCTTTTTAAAAAAGTAGCTCACGAGACAATCCTCCCTATCTTACAGGAGATTTTGGATGTCCTCGGACAGGATGTGACACAGGTTTCTTTTAGGGACAATAAAACACGATGGGGAAGTTGTTCGGGGCGTAAAACCATTTCTTTAAATTGGCGCCTCATTTTTCTCCCTCCTGAGGTCGCGCGTTATGTCTGTGCGCATGAAGCCGCTCATCTGCTCCACATGAATCATAGCCAAGATTTTTGGAAAATCGTGAGTGAACTTTGCCCCACTTATCGTCACCACAAAAAATGGCTCAAAGCTCATGGATCAACCTGGATACGCTTTTAAAACCAGTATTTAAGACCTGCCGCAAAGGCCGTTGAGGCATCATGCACCCCATTATATGTCCCAAAAACTCCTGAACGATGATGATACCGCAAAACGAAAGCCCAATTCGGATAACAAGGATTAGACAGGGTAATTTCTGCCATTACAAAGTTTAAAACCTTGGATGTCTCTTTACCACGCCTTTCCCTTTCAAGATTAGGAGTTCGTGTAGCAATACTCACACCATCCCCAATCGCTATGGTTGTAGGGAGAGTTTTATTCCAAGGGAAAGACCACCATCGCGCCACGAGAATAGCAGGATTTAATTCAAAGTGATCTTGATCTCCAAAGTGCTGTACCGCTTGGCCTTCATACTCAAAGCCCAAGCGATTGTTAAAAAAACGGACTAATTCCTTTGAAACCGCAATGGCGGCAATTCCTGAGTCCCCAAAATCTGCCTTCTGGATAATTCTGCTGGACGTTTGAGAGGTTAGGATACCAGAAAAAACCGTTGTCCCCCACCCCTTTGACCACCAGCTTTGTGGCTTACAGTTTTGTTTTTTCTCCACAGAACAACAGCCATCAGCTAAAATAGATTTAGGGAACAATATGAGCAACATGGATAAAAGAATAAAAATAGGCTTGCGCATTTTTTCTCCTTTTTTATTGGCGCGGAACTGAAACACCTTTACGTTCTGCTTCAAAGAACAAACTTCGAGGGTTTTCATTTAATTTTTCGAAGAACTGCCTTGCAGTTGTCATTGTCTCACGTGTTTCATTTAAGGTTTGGAGAATCTCATAAGACCCTGTTTGAGTCAATGCATCAATGGCAACACGGTTATCTTTCAAAAAGATATTGATGTTTTTAGCAGCATCCTCAACATTGATGAAGACCCTTTCTGTTGACTTTCCTAAACGTTTGAGCTCCGTGTCAAAGGTTTTCATGGCTTTACTTGTATCCCCTAGCATGATTTTGAGGGGTTCTGCACTCTTTGCAAGTTCTTGGGAAAGAGCGTCTATATTTTTCAAAGCATTCGCAAAACGATTTCGGTTTTCCTCACTAAAAGTCGCATTCATCCGATCAATAAGGTTCGTGAATTTATTCACCATTCGCGGTAATGCCGTCATTATTTCTTCAACCCCTGAATAACGCGACGGGATGATGGGATAGCGTTGCCCCTTTTTGACTTCAAGAGGAGGGCTTTCCTTACTGCCTCCTGAAATTTGGACGAATTTATATCCCGTAAGCCCTTGCAGCTCAAGGGAAGCAAAAGCATCTTCTCTGATGAGAACACTGTCCTTAATCCCAACAAGAACGCGCACTTGATCAGGCTTCTCTGGATCCAATTCAATGTTTTTTACTGTTCCAATGGGAACACCTAAATAGTTGACGGTTCCTCCCAGGGTCAGGCCTGTAACCGATCCGGGGAAATATATCATATAGTACTTTGTTTTATAGTCAAAATCTGACTTTCCAAGCCATAAGAAAAAGGTTAAAATCCCTGCAGTCATCAAAAGCACAAATATGCCCACTATCATGTATCCTGCCCGCGTTTCCATCTTTACTCCTTAAAGCCCGCAAGTGCAGCTTTTCCTCGAACTCCGTGAAAATACTCACGAACCCAGGGATGTTTATTATCCAATAAGGCTTCTAGTGTCCCTACAATCGCTTTTTTGTCAACCAAAACTGCAATGCGATCACAGAGACGCCTGATACTATCCAAATCATGAGTAACCATAATGACCGTTAAATTTAAATTATTTCTTAACGTTAAAATAAGATCATCAAAAGCCGATGCTGAAATAGGGTCGAGACCTGCTGTCGGCTCATCAAGAAAGAGAATTTCAGGATCAACGGCCAATGCCCGGGCAAGCCCGGCTCTTTTTACCATCCCGCCTGAAAGTTCCGCGGGATATTTAAAAAAATCTTCTTCTTTTAAGCCCACCATTTTTAATTTAATAAATGCCATTTCACGCGCAAACTCATCAGAGACATGTTCCATCTCTTTCAGTGGAATTTGGATATTTTCTCCAACCGTAAGAGAACTAAAAAGAGCGCCGCCCTGAAAAAGAACACCCCAATGAGACTGGAGATGGAGCTTGGTAATTTGTTCAAGGGATCCGATTTTTTCTCCTAAAACTGTGATAGTCCCCTCAAGAGGAGATAAAAGTCCTAAAACCGCATTCATCAATACGGACTTCCCTGACCCAGATCCTCCCACAATGCCAAAAATCTCACCAGGAGAAATATCTAAATCTAAACCTTCATGGACTATTTCCTCGCCAAATTGGATTTTTAAATTACGAATGGAGATGATAGGGGATACCTTTGTCATTAAACCCCTACTTTCGAGAAGAAAATTGAGAGAAGGGCATCGACAATCGTCACCAAAAAGATTCCTTCTACCACAGAGCGAGTTGTACAGATTCCAATGCTTTCAGCTGTTCCCTTTACCCGCATTCCTTCAAAACAACTCACAAGCCCAATAATGGCTCCAAAGAGAGGTGCTTTTAAAAACCCCACCCAAAAACTTCCCAAGGTGACGGCCTCGTTAATACGGTGCATATAAAGCTGGGGAGAGACATCCAAAGAAAAAATAACCATGATTCCTCCCCCCACCAAACCCGCAATATTTGCTACAAAGGTTAAAAGGGGGAGGACCAGAATGAGGGCGATGATACGCGGAATGATTAAAACATCCATAGGACTTAGCCCTAAAGTATTCAGTGCATCCACCTCCTGGTTAATCTTCATAATTCCAATTTGGGCTGTTATAGAACTTCCTGTTCGTCCAGCTACCAAAATTGCTGTTATTAAGACGCCCACTTCACGGAATATAGAAATGCTCACCAAGTTGATGGTGTAAATTTCGGCTCCAAACCGCCTTAACTGCTCTTCACCCTGATAGGCCAGCACAAGACCCAAGGATAGGGCGAGGAGAGAGACAATAGGAATTGCATTTACCCCAAATCTTTCTATGTGATATACAATCGAAATCAGGCGTAGACGCGAAGGATGCAGGAGAGTTGAAAACAGTCCTGTAGCGACCTGTCCCAAAAAAACGACCAGATCGCACGTTAAGAAAAATAAATTTACACTGATTATCCCTAACTCTATAAGTCGTTCCTCAAAAAAAGAATAAGGTTTATGGATTTTTTCAAAGGCAGGTTTGTAAGGAGAAAGACGAGAAGAAAGGGTTTTAAAAGCACGGCTCTCACTTCTTAATTCAATTCGATGCCCCTTATACTCCAAATCTTGCATGGTTCTCTGCAAAAGCCAAACCCCAGCCGTATCATAGGTCTCAAGTTCGGAGAGGTCGAAAACAAGATGCTTAGGAAGAGATTTTTGAGAAAGAGCAAGGCACAATGGCTCGGCCTCCCTTACTGTTTTTGCGAGCCAACTTCCCGTTGGCTTAAAAAGAACCATTTCTTTTTGAGAAAGGACCTCTAGCTTTGGTGATTTTACCTCAAGTCTTTCCATAATTTATGGCTCTTCCTCTTGCAATTACAAATAGATATGTTAAAGGAAAGTAAGAAAGAATTCAAAGGAATGAAGAAAAAATCAAAAAGATATTCAACAACACTGGTTTTACCGAAAACCTTAGTGCTTGTGGGAATGATGGGTGCTGGCAAAAGTAGTATTGGGTGGCGCATCGCTCATAAGCTTGGGCTTCCTTTTAATGACACAGATCAAGAAGTTGAACGCGCTGCAGGGTGTTCCGTTGCTGACATCTTTGAAACATGGGGTGAAAAGGCTTTTAGGGATGCTGAACGCCGCGTTATCAAACGCCTCTTAAGCGCCAAAATTCAAGTGATTTCTACAGGAGATGGGGCCTTCCTTGACAGTGAAAGCCGTGAGCTTATTAAAGAGAGCGCTATTTCTCTGTGGTTAAGGGCAGATCCTAATATTTTGTATGAGCGTGTAAGTCGCCGTGACACACGACCCCTCCTCTTTGATGGTAACCCAAAGGAAATTTTAGAAGAAATGATTGAGCGCCGTTACCCCATTTATGCTGAAGCTGACCTCACGGTTGAAAGTAATGATGATGCGCATGAGGCCACTCTAGAGCGTGTTATGGAAGTTCTGAAAAATTATATCTATGATTAAGCTAATTTTTGGGTTCTTTACAGGAGATAAAGAGAAGCTTAAACTCGCCTCTAAATTTGATAATGATGCGAGCCTTCATGAAATCTATTTTTACGCTTCTCTTTTTGCTGTTCTTTTGGGTTCCAGAAACCCATGCTCAAGAAGATGCCTATACTTATATGGATACAGATGAAGAGCCGGGCGTAGAACTTGAAATCAGTCCAGAGGAACTTGAAGAGGTTTTAGAACCCTCTCCTGAGGAGGATGATCCCTTAGAGACACTTAATCGCGGCACTTTCGCTCTCAATAATTTTTTAGATGAAATCCTCTTTGATCATATCGCAGCCATGTACAATGGAGTTGTTCCCGAGTTCTTTCGTGAGCGTGTTGGTTATTTTTTGAGAAATCTTAGTGAGCCTATCGTTCTTGCTAATAACATTCTCCAAGGAGAAATGCAGGATGCAGAAGATACACTGCGTCGATTTGCCATTAATACAACAGCGGGGATAGGTGGTATTTTTGATGTGTCAACGGACTTGGACATTCCTTATAAGCGTGAAGATTTTGGCTTAACCCTTGCCTCTTGGGGATTTGATTCAGGGCCCTATCTTGTTCTTCCTATCCTAGGCCCTTCCAACCTAAGAGACACCATTGGACGGATTGGAGATTATGGTTTTGACCCCGTGAATTGGTGGGCTTTTTTTGATGACAATAAAGCCATTTATAGTTATACACGAACAGGAGTCCAAATTTTAGATGCCAAAGCTGACAACCTTGGGATTATAGGAGACCTAAAACGAAACTCTGTCGATCCTTATGCAACCTTTCGTGCATGGTATACAGAACGCCGGAAGAGCCTCAGTGCAAGGGACGAGAAAAGGACTCTTGAAACAGCTAAACCCGATGAGGAAGATGATGATGACCTCTAGAAAAATTTTTTCTATGAAAACCTTTATTTTTACCTTCTTCTTTTTGGCTTTAACCCATACAAGCTATGCGACAGACTGTGAAAAAGCCAAAACTTTTATGAGTGATATGGGCACGAAAGTTATTGCCCTTTTAACAAACCCTTCTATTTCAAACCAGGAAAGAGCGGATGAGTTCAGAATCATCCTGGAAAAAGACTTTAATCTCAAGGCAATTGGAAAATTCGTTTTAGGCCGCTATTGGAAACAAGCCACACCTGAGGAAAAGAAAAGTTTCCTTAACCTTTTCAAAGAAACAACAGTAGCAACCTATGCATCCCGGTTTAAAGATTACACATCAGAAAAGTTTGAAGTTTTGAGTTGTCAATGTGAAGCAGATGGAGGCGTCATTGTTTCAAGCAGGATTGTAAGGCCTGGGGGACAAATTATTCCCATCAGTTGGAAAATCTTTGAAAAGAACGATGAAATGCGTGTCTATGATGTAATTTTAGAGGGCATTAGCATGGGAATTACACAACGATCTGAATTTGCTTCTGTCATTCAAACGGGGGGGGGTAAACTTGAAGCTCTCAATGCTGCACTCGCAAAGAAACTTGACCACTCTTAGCCACTTTCTAAAATAGCGGAAGATTATTTGTAATGGCCGCACTTGAACGTTTCCTTGAAATGTTGGCAGCAGAAAAAGGTGTCGCTCGATCTACCTTAAGCGCTTATGAAACTGATTTAAAAGATTTTTTTCACTTCCTTAAGGGGAAAGACCCGAATCAAGTCTCACACCAAGAGATCCAAAACTACCTCCAAACTCAAAAACATTTAGCATCCTCCTCGCTTGCACGTAGACTTTCGGCACTTCGCCAATTCTATAAGTATCTGATAAGCGAGGAAAACCTGATAGAAAACCCGACAACCATCATAGAATCGCCCCGCTACAGACGCAAATTACCGTCAGTCCTCAGCGAAGAGGATGTCACACGCCTCTTAGAGGGGGCTCGTTCCTGGCAGGGTGAGGAAGGCATTCGGCTTTCTGCTCTCCTTGAAATTCTCTATGCCAGTGGCTTTCGTGTCAGTGAACTGGTCTCTCTTTCTTTTGCTGCAGCTGTAGAAGTTTTAAAAAGCGACAAACCTTTCCTTATGGTCCGCGGCAAAGGCAATAAGGATCGTCTTGTTCCTTTGACGAGTGCAGCACTAGAAGCGTTGCAGAAATATTTAAAAATCAGAGCTTCTTTCCTTAAAAAGGGAAAGGAATCTCCATGGCTTTTTCCCTCATCCAGCCGCGAGGGGCACCTTACCCGCCAACGTTTTGGCCAACTTTTAAAGGAACTCGCGGCTAAAGTCGGAATGAATCCGCAAATCCTTTCACCCCACACCCTCAGGCACGCCTTTGCAACTCACCTCTTGCGCCATGGCGCCGATCTTATGATCGTACAAAAGCTTTTAGGACATAGCGACATCTCCACAACACAAATCTACACCCATGTGGCTCAGGATGATTTAGCGGAAATGGTAAAAACCTATCATCCTTTAGGGAAAGGTTTTACTTGATCCATCTGCAAACGAAGATTAGATTCAATCCCAGAATATAATCAAGTAGGGGAATAGCCCATGGCTGGAGCACTTGAGTTTGAAAAAGGCATCTCGGAGCTTGAGAGTAAACTTTCAGAACTTCGTCACCTTTCGTCGAACGCTGAAGTTAATATAGCAGCAGAAGTAAAGCGCCTCCAAGAGAAGGTAGATGCTATGCTGAAGAAGACTTATGGGTCCCTCAATCCATGGCAAAAGGTTTTGGTAGCTCGCCATCCTGAACGTCCCCAAACAAGTGATTATATTGATGCGCTGATCACAAACTTTACGCCGCTGGCTGGAGACCGCAATTTTGCAGAAGATGAGGCCATTATTGGAGGATTGGGTCAGTTTAAGGGGCATCCGGTGGTTGTCATGGGGCATGAAAAGGGAAAAGATACAGACTCACGAATAAAGCATAACTTTGGGATGGCACGGCCTGAAGGCTATCGAAAAGCCGCTCGCTTAATGAGACTTGCTGACCGATTTAATTTACCTATTATCACCTTTGTTGATACGGCAGGAGCATATCCTGCCATTGAAGCCGAAGAACGCGGTCAATCAGAAGCCATTGCACGGAGCCTTGAAGTGAGCGGTGCCGTCCAAGTTCCCATTATCACAACGATTATCGGAGAAGGGGGCTCAGGAGGCGCTGTTGCTCTTGCCTTTGCAAACGTGGTTATGATGTTAGAGCATGCCGTTTATTCCGTTATTTCACCAGAAGGCTGTGCTTCAATCCTTTGGAGGACCCGCGATAAGAAAGAAGAGGCAGCAGCAGCTCAAAAGCTCACAGCCCAAGACCTGAAGAAACTCGGGATTATTGACGCCATCATCCCAGAGCCCCTAGGAGGGGCCCAGCGCAATGCCCAAACTGTAATTGCCGCTGTTGGGGATGCTATTGAAAAGTCCTTAACTCCACTTCTTTCTCTCGATGGTAAAACTATAAGGGATAAAAGGCGCTCTAAATTTTTAAATATAGGACGTCCTCCTGTAAAAACCTAAACCTCTTCTGTTGCTGAAGGGCTGTGTCCTAGGCTATTGCCCACCATCAAGTCTTAAAATCACCACATCATCAGGATGGGTATAACCCAAATTTTGACGGACCTGTTGGTCTAAGAGATCGCGGTTAATACTTTCGGGACGCAAGGCTTGAACTCGCTCTTCTAACTCTTGACGTTCATCAATAAGAGTTTTCAGTTGATTTTCCACAACACGATACTTTTCTTGTACGTTGAACCAGGCCAAGAGGCCTCGATCCCCATGAATGGAGTGGTAAATAAAATACCCTATAACAACCGACACCATAAAGGGAGCAATGGCCTTTTGACTTAATCTTTGAAAGTTTCTGGTTCTTAAATTCATGGACTGTATTTTAAAAGATTTCTCAAAAGAATGAAAGTTGAAATGCTTTGGAATTATAAAGGATTAAACCGTACCAAAAAGACGATCTCCAGCATCCCCTAAGCCTGGGACAATATAGGCCTTCTCATTGAGCTTTTCATCAAGCGCAGCTGTATAAATAGGAATTTGAGAGAACTTTTCATTAAAAACCATTATGCCTTCTGGCGCTGCTACTAAAGAAATAAACTTGATTTTGGAGGGGGCCACCCCATGGTTTATAAGAGTTTCAACGCCGGCAACAGCTGAATTGCCCGTTGCCATCATGGGATCTACAAGGAAAAAAAGGCGTCCCTTTGCTTTAGGAAGTTTCACCAAATACTCAACAGGCTTTTTTGTGACAGGATCACGATACATCCCAATATGTCCCTCATCAGCTTCTGGAATTAATTCCAGAAGGCCATCTGCCATTCCTAAACCCGCACGGAGAATAGGCACGATTACGGGCGTACTTCCAATAATAACAGGCGCCTCCATCGATGTCAGCGGTGTTGAAATGACTTCTTTTCCTAAAGGGAGATCGCGGGTTATTTCAAATCCCATTAACATCGTAATTTCGCGAAGGAGTTGACGAAACTCATGCTTAGGTGTGGATGTTTTTCGCATTTGGGTTAATTTATGTTGGATAAGAGGGTGATCAATGATGTAGAGATTAGGAAATCGGGAATGAACCGTCGTCATCAAAAAAACCTCATTTTGCCTCAACGTAAGCTAGTCAAATAAATTCATCAAGTACAAAGTTAACTTTTGCGTTCTATTTCTTTTAAAACCTCTTCAAAGACATCGATTCCAAAATCTAATTCTTCTTGTGTCACATTGAGGGGAGGTGCAAAGCGAATCACTGTGCCGTGTGTATCTTTTGTGAGCACGCCTTTCTCACTCATTTTCACACATACTTTACGGGCAGTAATATGATTTTTATGAAGCTCAACACCTGCCCAAAGACCTAATCCTCTGACTTCTTTAATAAAGGGAGATGTGATTTTCTTTAAACGCTCTAACATATAGGCTCCCAACTCCGCTGAGCGTTGGTCAAGTTTTTCCTCAACAAGCAAGGAGAGTGCTTCGTAAGCTACAGCACACCCCAAAGGATTCCCCCCAAAGGTAGACCCATGACTCCCGGGAGTCATAAGAGAAGTTATTTCGCGGCGGCCTAAAAAGAGGGAGACAGGGAGCAGCCCTCCTCCGAGGGCTTTTCCTAAGGTTAATCCATCCGGCTGAATGCCTTCATGTTGAAAGGCAAAGTATTTGCCTGTTCTTCCTAATCCTGATTGCACCTCATCGAGGATAAGGAGAACATTATTTTTCGTACAAATTTGTCGAACTTCTTTCAGATAACCTTTTGGGGGTACAATAATGCCAGCCTCACCTTGAATGGGTTCAACTAAAAAGGCACAGGTATGAGGAGTAATGGCTCTTTCCAAAGCTTTTGCATCCCCAAAGGGAATAGCTTTAAACCCAGGTGTAAAAGGCCCAAAGTCCTTTTTGTATGAAGACTCAGTTGAAAAACTAATGGCGGTTGTTGTCCTCCCATGAAAATTATTTTCTGCAACGATAATTTCAGCCTTATTCTCTGGAATTCCTTTGACTTCATAGCCCCAACGACGCGCAACCTTAACGGCTACCTCAACGGCTTCAACGCCCGTGTTCAAGGGGATACCCATATCAAGTCCTGAAAGGGCACAGGCTTTTTCCAGCATGGGAGCAAGTTGATCTGTGAAAAAAGCACGTGACGGGAGAGCAAGGGTTTCTGCCTGATGGTTTAAGACTTTGACTAAGCGAGGATGAGAATGTCCAAAACTCACAGCAGAATAAGCTGTCAGCATATCAAGATATTTTTTTCCCTCAATGTCCCAAAGCCACGATCCCTTCCCTTTACATAAAACCACGGGAAGAGGTTCATAGGTATGGAAACACACAACATTTTCGCGAGCAATGTAACCTTTCGTAGGCATCTGTTTTCCTTTTTATGACAAGAGATTTAAAAGGATATCACGCATCAAAGAGAGAGTTTTATCATTTTTATCTCGATCAGGACTATATTCTACAATTTCAAGGGCTTTAAAGTCAGCATCATTTTTAAGTTGGGCCAATTTTAATACCGGGAAAACATCTTTTTGTCTCAATCCATGTGGCACAGGGGCGCTAACACCTGGAGCTTCCTCTGAATCGAAGGCATCCAAATCAATAGAAATTCCATATCCCTTCGTCCCCTTTTTCACCAAGGCAAGAGCGTCTTGAAATACGGCATCAAAGCCTCTTTTTTCAATTTCTTCTATGTAAAAAATACGAACACCCAACCGCTTGAGAAGGTTTTCTTCTCCCTCCTCATAACTTCGCACACCAATAAGACAAACATGTTGAGGACTCAAGATAGGACCCTTTGCTAAAACGTTCACAAGAGAAAAATCCCCATGCCCCAGAAGTGCTGCCAAAGGCATCCCGTAATACGCTTTTGAAGGCGTCGTTTCCATGGTATGGGCGTCCATATGAGCATCAATCCAAATTAAGCCCAATTTTTCTTTTGCTTTCAAATGGCGCGCAACAGCAGCCCAGGTTCCTGCTGCTACTGAATGATCTCCTCCCATTACGATAGGAAAATCCTTATTCTTAAGAGTTTCTTCTATAGAATGGGCAACCCTAAGACAGATATCCTCAACATAAGGTAAAGTTAAATACCCAGGGGGGAGAAAGATTTCTTCTGCAGTTTTTAAGGGAGCTAAGGTTTCTTTCCATATCCAAGAAGAGGGTAAGGAAGAAAATTCTTTGGAATTTTGGAAATGATAAGGACCTTTCTCAGTCCCTCTTATCTGCGCCCCCCATCCGGATGCGGATCCAATAAAGACTATTTTTTTCATGGTGTTGACCTTATGAGTTGCAAAAAACCTTCAAATACATGGCATGTGTCCATGTGCGACTTAGGTTCTGCAAGGTCGCTTGAAGAGAAAGCAAAGAGTAAGTGTTTGTTTTATCATTGTCATGTTATCTTTTTAAAAAAACTCTAGCTGTAAATCAAGATAAATTATGAAGGCCTAGCGAGCATAGATATTGCCGTATATATTTAACTAGTTACTTCAATCAGCTTCCTTGGATTTTTGAATAAATAATGTTAGCGTTGTTGTTATGTTTCTTTTAAACAAGGGATCCTTAAACGCGGCAACATTTATCATTCCTCAAAATGATGGGGAAGCATATGGGATTTTTGATCTTTTAACTTCAGTGGGAGCGCCTGATATTCGTCGTTCTCAGCAGCCGTGGGGCGCGCGATTGGATCTGGAGCCTGCCTCAACCTTTATTGATTTAAAACCAACAGTTGTGATCGTTGAAATGCCATCTCCTCATAAAGAAGAGGAGCTGAAAAAATTGAATCACTCTGTCATTATTATTGATCACCATTCTTATGGTGATCTTGATCGAAATCATTCTTTATGTTCTTTGGAGCAGATGGCTCAACTTCTAGGCGTCTCACTCACGCCATGGCTACAGACACTCGCCATAAATGACCGTAGTTATATCTATGGCTTACGCCAGGCTGGTTATTCCCTAGAGACCATTAAAAAGGTGCGTACCTATGACCTTGAATGCCAGGGGATGACGCCAACTCTCATGCGCTTAAGCGATAAAGCTTATAAGGAAAAACAGGTTATAGGTGATTTTACCGTGTGCTTTTTGCCCTCACTGAAATCTTCCTATCTCGTAGACTTACATGTATTTGATACTTCCGATAGGGTAGAAGATATTTTAATTTTTTGTTATGAAGGCAAGAATTACCTCAAAGTTAAATTTTCTGGTAAGCCTGAAAATGCGGAACAGCTTTATAATCACTTTAAAAACCGTGATGGAGTTATCCAATGGTATGGTGGAGGAGGCCCCGCAAGGTTTTGGGGCACATCGACCGTTAATGTGGTAGAAATATTAGATGTTTTGGGGATAAAATACCTTGCTATCAAATGGCCATTTGTCACTTAATTTTTCTACTTGTAATATTTTTATCAATTATTTCAGCAGCAGGATTAAAAGAAAACACTTGGTCCCGAGAGCTTGTTCATGGAAGCGTGAACTTAGAGGACCTTTTTTGAAACTTAGAAAACTAATGGGAAAGTTATTTTAAAGCTCTAGGAGGTATAGGACATAGATATTGCCACATATAAAAAATTATAAGCGGCAATAAGTACAAAATTTGTTTTCTTTGTTGATTTAAAACAAGCTTCCCCTTATTTTAAAGCCACTGTTATTTTAGGAAAGCGTTAAGATGAAAAAAGAAAAGAAAAAAGACACACTTTGGGAAAATATAAAAGCTCTAATTTATGCCGTCCTTTTGGCCGTGCTTATTCGTACACTTTGGCTTCAGCCTTTTCATATTCCATCAGGTTCCATGATTTCCACTCTTTTAATTGGTGATAACATATTCGTGTCAAAAACCGCTTATGGCTATAGCCGCTACTCGATTCCCTTTGGAGCTTATATTAATTATTTTTCGGGGCGCATCTGGAGCGAAGAACCAAAGCGTGGAGATGTGGCCGTTTTCCGCTCTGTCGTTGACCCTGATACAGATTTTGTTAAGCGGGTCATTGGACTTCCAGGTGACCGTGTTCAAATGAAAGAGGGGCTTTTATACATAAACGATGTCCTTTGTCCTGTTGAGCCCAATGGAGAAGCTGAAGCCGTTGATGACAATGGTCAATTGTTTAAAGCAGCTCAGTATATTGAAACTCTGCCTAATGGGCTAAAACATGTAATCATTAAGCAAGTTCCTTTTGGAGAGGGGGTTTATGACAATACACCCGTGTACCACGTTCCTTCTGGGCATTTTTTTATGATGGGTGATAACCGAGACGGGTCCAATGATAGTCGCGCGCAAGGTGTTGTAGGCTATATTCCTCTTGATCACTTCATCGGTCACGCCAGCTTTATTTTCTTTTCTACAGGCGGAAAAATTGCTCTTTGGGAGATTTGGAGATGGCCTTTCACTGCTTATTATAGTCGCATTCTTAATGGCATCCATTGATGAAGAGTTTGGAAGATAATTTAAAGTATACCTTTAAAAATCCTTCTTTTCTTAAAAAAGCTCTCGCCCACCCCAGTGCCCTTCCACCCGGCCAAGGTGTTGAGTTTGAGCGCCTTGAGTTTTTAGGCGACCGTGTATTGGGGCTTGTCATTGCAAGCTGGCTTTTTAAAAAATTTCCAAAAGATGCCGAAGGAGACCTTGCTAAACGCTTCACAAACCTGGTTCGAAAAGAAGCTCTCCTAAAAATAGCAAGCATCATAAACCTCCAACAATTTATGCTTATAAAGCATGAAACCAGTTCCTCACAAAAGAAGCGCCTCGAAACGCTGCTTGCTGATGGATGCGAAGCTCTTATTGGCGCCCTTTATCTCGACGGCGGTCTTGAGGTTGCACGTAGCTTTATTCATCGTTTTTGGGACCAGTCCTTTATAGAAGACATTAGTGCTCACATCGATCCTAAGTCAGCCCTTCAAGAGTGGTCTCAAGGACACAGTAAAAAACATCCGCATTATTCGGTCCTTTCTTCTTCGGGGCCCGCTCATGCTCCACACTTTATCGTACAGGTTCATGTAGAAGGTTTTGAAGCTGTAAAAGGGGAGGGTTCTTCAAAAAGACTAGCCGAAAAAGACGCGGCCCTTCATCTGTTGAATGTGATTTTGACCCATGACTAAATGTGGTTTCATTGTCGTAATAGGTGCGCCCAATGTTGGGAAATCTACTCTTGTTAATGCATTAGTTGGAAGCAAAGTCACGATTGTCTCTCCGAAAGTTCAAACCACACGCAGTCGTATCCTCGGTATTGCCCTTGAAAAGAATGCTCAAGTCATATTCGTCGACACCCCCGGAATTTTCGAAACTCCAAAACGGCGCCTTGAAAAGGCTATGGTTAAAAACGCATGGGAAAGTTTAAATGATGCTGATGGTATCATGGTGTTGGTCGATGTCAGCCGTAAGACCTTTGAAGAGACAGATCTTATTTTAAATCACCTTGAAAAGAAGAAAAAAAATGTTGTGATCGTTCTCAATAAAATTGATCTGATCCCACGCAATCGTCTTTTGAGTATCGCACAACATTTCTCCCGCCCTAACGTCGAGTATACTTTTATGATCTCTGCCCTTAAGAGGGATGGCATCTATGACATCAAAAAATATTGGGCAAACCATGTTCCCGAAGGACCCTGGCTCTTTCCAAAAGATCAGTTGAGCGATCTTCCGCAAAAACTCCTGGCCGCTGAAATTACACGTGAGGAGCTGTTTCATCGTTTACACCAAGAACTTCCCTATTCGATTTGGGTTGAAACAGACCAATGGGAAGAGTTTAAAAATGGCAGTGTTAAAATTATTCAATCCATTTATGTTCAACGGGAAAGCCAGCGGGTTATTGTGCTTGGCAAAGGAGGAAGCCTTGTCAAAGCCATTGGAGAAGGCGCCCGTAAACAACTTTCCCATATCCTGGGAAAACCTGTTCATCTTTTCCTCCATGTAAAAGTCAAAGAAGGATGGATAGATAATCCTCGGCTTTATGGTACTATTGGACTGAACTTCAAGGTATAAGATGGAATGGCAAGACGAAGGATTTATCCTTTACACGCAAAGCTTGGGTGAACGCAAACAAATCCTCAGCCTCTTTACACAATCCCATGGAAAATGTTTGGGAGTGTTCAGCGTCACAAAAAAAAATAAAAGTTGGCTGCAGTGCGGAACAAAGGTCAAGGGCTATTGGAAAGCACGGCTTGAAACCCATCTCGGCCTTTGGATCTTAGAACCACTTCAAACAAACTCTGCCTTCCTTCTTGACTCACCAGGTCCCCTCGCAGCCCTCATAAGCGCAACAGCTCTGTGTCATGTACTTCTTCCTGAGCGCCAGGCTTATCTTCAGCTTTATGACAAGTTCAATCATTTCTTAGATGCTCTCAAAGGTCCGGACTGGACCACCAGTTACGTTGATTTTGAGGTTTCTCTCCTTGAAGACTTGGGATACGGGCTTAACTTTTCTTCATGTGCCGTGACAGGTAAGAGGGATGACCTTGTGGCGGTCTCTCCCCGTACGGGAAGGGCCGTTTGTGAAAGTGTTGCAGCACCTTACCAAGGAAAATTATTACCCCTCCCCTCATTTTTAGTCCAAAAACATAGGAAAACAGCTCCAAAGGATGAAGAAATTCTCGACGGACTGCGTCTGACAGGTTACTTTCTCGAGAGATATCTCCTCGGACGTCCTCTTCCATCTGCTAGGGAACGCCTGGTAAAACGGTTTATATAAGGAATGCCTTATGAAAGTCCATGATGTTCAATTGGTAGAAGCCCTCGGGGAACGCTATTTATCTTATGCGCTCTCTACCATTATGCAGCGTTCCCTTCCAGATGTTCGTGATGGTTTAAAACCTGTGCATCGACGTCTTCTCTATGCTATGCGAGAACTCAAGCTCGATCCAAAATCAGGTTATAAAAAGTGTGCCCGCGTGGTGGGAGATGTAATGGGAAAATTCCATCCTCATGGGGAAGTTGCCATTTATGATGCCATGGTCAGACTCGCTCAAGGTTTTGCTGTGCGTCTTCCTTTAGTGGATGGCCAAGGAAATTTCGGAAACATTGATGGTGATAATGCTGCCGCTATGCGCTATACAGAAGCGCGTTTAACGGCTGCTGCTGAAGCCTTGATGGAAGGCCTTGATCAAAATGCCGTTGATTTCAAAACGACATATGATGGGGAAAATGAAGAGCCCGTCGTTATGCCCGCCACATTCCCCAACCTTTTGGTCAATGGCGCTAGCGGTATTGCTGTGGGCATGGCAACCAGCATTCCACCTCATAATCTCAGTGAGGTTTGCGAGGCTTTAATTGCTCTTATTCGAAATCCGGATATGGAAGTAAAACACCTGATCAAATTTATTCAAGGCCCTGATTTCCCAACGGGTGGAGTCTTAGTCGAAAGCCGTGAAGCGATTTTAAAAGCTTATGAGACGGGTCGAGGAAGCTTCCGCCTCCGAGCCAAATGGGAAGTTGAAAAACTAGAGTTTGGACAGTATCAAATTGTCGTAACTGAAATTCCATACCTCGTTCAAAAATCAAAACTCATTGAAAAAATCGCTGACCTTCTTGCAAACAAAAAACTGCCCTTATTGGGGGATATGCATGACGAATCTACAGATCAAGTGCGCCTTATTTTTACGCCAAAATCCCGCAGCGTTGATCCCTTCGTTTTAATGGAATCACTTTTCCTCCATTCTGACTTAGATGTGCGCATTCCCCTTAACTTGAACGTTGTTGATCATAGGGGTATTCCTGGTGTTATGAATCTTAAAAAAGTCCTTGAGGCTTTCTATCAGCATCGTTTAGAGGTTTTAGAAAGGATCACCTGTTTTCGTCTCGATAAAATTAATCACAGATTAACACTACTTGATGGTTACCTTATTGCTTACCTGAATATAGATGAAGTGATCCGTCTCATTCGCGAAGAAGATTACCCCAGCCCTTTAATGCAGGAAAGATGGGGACTTACAGAAATCCAAGCTGAAGCCATCCTCAACATGCGCCTTCGAAGCTTACGCAAGTTGGAGGAGATTGAGATCAAGAAAGAACATGAGACTCTATCCGAAGAAAAAGCAGGTCTCCTTGCTCTCCTGAAAACCCCAAACTTACAACAGGAAAAAATCATTGAAAGTCTGAAAACCATTCAAGCCCAGTTTAATAAAAAGACGACCCTCGGACGTCGAATGACCCTTCTAGCAGATCCCCCTCAAGAGAGAATCATCCCCATAGAAGCCGTCATTGAACGCGAGCCAGTTACGGTTGTGTGTTCTGAAAAAGGATGGATCCGCGCTCTTCGAGGCCATAACGTTGAGAAGAACGATGTCCAATATAAAGACGGAGACAGGGGATCTTTCATCTTAAAGGCAGAGACGACCGACAAGCTTCTTGTGTTTACTAACTTAGGTCGATTTTATACCTTACCAATTGATAAGCTTTCTCGTGGCCGCGGCCATGGAGAGCCCATACGTCTTGCCATCGACATGGCCCAGGAGGAAGAGGTTATAGACATTCTCATTCATTTACCTCAGCAACAAGATGTAAAGATTTTGGTAGCCTCCTCTGATGGCAGAGGCTTTATCACTTCTCGTAAAGACCTGCTTGCGCAAACACGTACTGGAAAGCAAATTCTTAATGTTGAAAAGGCCAAAGCTCTCCTTTGCCGTGAGGTGACAGGCGATCATATCGCCATCATTGGAGAAAATCGAAAGCTATTAATTTACAAAGCCAATGAAATTCCCAAGATGACCCGAGGAAAAGGCGTGATCCTGCAACGCTATAAAGATGGAGGCCTGTCGGATATAAAGTTTTTTACCCTTGAACAGGGGCTCTCCTGGAAGATTGGAGACAAGACCCGCCTTGAAACAAACCTTCTCCCCTGGCTTGGCAAACGCGGACAAGGAGGGAAGCTCCCCCCTCCCGGGTTTCCAAGGTCAAATCACTTTTAACGTAACAAATTAGGTATGAGAATGCGCGTATAATGACATTAGATTGCTTGATAGGACAATCCCTTGAAAATTTTCTTGAAGAACATGAGACTGCCCTTCAGCTTACGCAGAGAAAGAATTTGTCATGATGAGTTTAAAATCGAGGCAGATTTGATTTATTGATTTTTTTTCATTTAAGTGTTTTATTTCATAGAGAAGTAAAACGAAAATTTAATATTTTTAGAGGCATCGGATGAAACAATTTTTTCAAATTTTGAAATATCATAAACAGCCCCATATTTTGTCCCTCATGTTTTTGGGCTTTGTGTCTGGATTGCCTTTTTTATTAGTTGTTTCTAGCCTGCCTATATGGCTGACTCAAATTGGTTACTCAAAGACAATTATTGGGTGGATGTTTTTAACCACTATTCCCTATAGCACAAAATTTTTGTGGGCGCCGCTCATTGATCAGTATCAGTTGCCCTATCTTTGTGACTACTTTGGTCAACGAAGAGGTTGGGCCCTTTGTATTCAAGTTTTTCTTTTCATTTCTATAATAGGCTTGGGACTAAGCGATCCCCAGAATCATATTGTGTTAACAGTATTTTTTGCTTTTTTGGTATCTTTTTGTGCGGCAAGCCAAGATATTGTTCTCGATGCCTATAGAATCGAGAGACTAAAAACACACGAACTCGGAATAGGGACATCGATGTCGGGGATTGGGTTTCGTTTAGGTATGTTAGTGTCTGGCGCTGGATCTCTTTATTTACAATCACTTTTTTCCTGGTCGTTTGCTTACATTGCTATGGCTTTTATCGGACTTATTGGCATAATTACGACTTTGTTAGTCGACGAGGTTCAAAGCCAGGAGATCTCCTCAGAGGTAGAACAACACTATAAAATCAAAAGCAAGGATTTCATTGCTTATCTACAAGGCGTCTTAAATTCCTTTATGGCCATTGGAAGACACGCGGGCTGGCCTCTCCTTATTTTGCTCATTTTCTTTTATAAGATAGGAGATTCTATACCAAACGCAATGAGCGGACCTTTGTTTGTTGATTTAGAGTTCAGTGCTATAGAAATAGCCAATGCCTCCAAAACTTTCGGATTATTGATGATGATTTTTGGAGGATTTTGCGGAGGTATAGTCGTGAGTAAGGTGGGGCTAAGAAATGGGTTAATTATTGGTGGAATAGTACAAATTTTATCCCCGCTCATGTTTTTAATCCTATCCATAAATGGGCACAATGAATTTGTGTTTTTTGTTACGGTAGGAATACAAAGTTTCAGTTGTGGGGTAGGATCGACAGCCTTTGTAGCTTATCTCTCCGGCATATGTAGAGGTGGATACACCGCAACACAATTTGCTGTGCTTTATTCCTTTAGTTCAATGTCTCGCATAATTCTATCTTCAGTTTCTGGATACGCAGCCGATCACGTAACATGGGCTTCATTCTTTGCAGTAACCACACTTCTAAGTATCCTTTTTATCCTTGTGTTAAAAGAGTTTGAAAGGGCTCAATCTAAAATTGTTGAGACGAATTCAGAGGTATAATGACCCCATTTAAAACTCTTTAAAGTCAGGATTATGTGTTGCAATTTGCTCTATTTTATAATTTTTCCCTTCCAGAGATTTTCTAAGAATTCTTTAATGGGAACAATGTGAATTTTCTTATGATCAACAGTTATAAGACGAGCTCTTGGCTCAAGGCTCACAACATAAAGCTGAGACCTCGGAATTTCGTTATGAAAGGCTATAAGGCCTTTGAGATCGCGCTTTTGAACAAGGGAAGTCATTTTACATTCAAGAGCTAGGGTCCCATCCCCCAAAATAAAATCCACTTCTTCCCCTAATTTCGTCCGCCAATAGTTAATTTTAAAATCGAGATCATTGAGTTGTTTGTATGCATTAATCTCGTAAAAGATATAATGCTCAAAAGCCCTACCAGCCTCTGGCCCTTTGAGTTCTTCTATTTTTCGTTGAGTCAACTGGTTCGCTATACCCACATCAAAAAAATAAAATTTAGGATGGGCCCGTATAACGTCGCGACCAGGCGTTTTATTATAAGGCTCAACGAAATTTCCTAACAACATATCTTGGAGAATCTCAAAATAGGCTTTTATGGTTTTGGCATCAACCGCACAATCGCGTGCAATATTCGAGAAATTAATTATCTCTCCTTGGCTATAGGCCATAACATCTAAAAATTTTAGAAAAGCCCTTAAATTCCGGACAGTTCCCTCGTACTGGACTTCTTGAATCAAGTAATCGCTAATATAGGATTTTATTGATTTCACAGCCCTTGAAGGATGTAAAAAATGAGAAGGTAAAAGCCCTGCTTGAAAAATACGGAGAAGATCAAAATGAGGAAGTTCTGGAAATACCAAGGGTATGAAAGAATAGCGCCAGGCTCGTCCTCCAAGAAAATTCGCCCCGCTTTGGCGAAGTTTACGTGTACTTGAGCCACATAAAATAAATGACAAGGGTTTCATGCTCTCAATAATTCCATGCACCTCATCCAGAAGAAGGGGAATCTTTTGAATTTCATCAATAATGATGGGATTTTGTCGTTTGTCTTCGGGAATGAGTGAAACTTCCTGACGAAGGGTATAGGGAGCTTCTAAGAGCCTTAAATACACGGAGGAATCTAACAAATCATAGTAGAGAGATGGGGATAACGTTGTTTTAGATAGGTTGATTTCCCAGCTTTTCTCGGTCCCCATAAAAAGGCTGATTGACCGGGAGGAAGGGATAAATCCAAGTATCTTTTAAGCTCAGTCATCTATAACCCTCCTCCTTTGCTAAAAGTCTACCATGTACTCCTAAAAAAGCAACTTTTTTAGGAGTAGTACTCCGGAAATTTAATCTATTTTAGGAGTAGGAATCCGCAAGTTACATTACCCTTGGCTGAGAATCTATTCAACCAATCCGTGGGAAATAATAAAGTTCCAATAGGACTCTATCTTGCGCAGGAGTTTAAGAGTTTCTGTGAGGTTTTGATCCACAATGCCATTATATTTCAGGTTTGTGGATTGTTGGGTAAAGATTTTATCAATTTTATCATAAAGCTTCAGGCCTTTTTCGGAGAGGTGTACTTTACTAGATCTTTTATCATGCTTGGCTTTTTCTTGAATAAAATATCCATGTTCTACCAATTTCTTTAAGTTATAGGACACATTTGAGCCCAAATAATAGCCGCGGTTTGAAAGCTCACCCACGGTCATTTCATTCTTTCCTACGTTATAGAGAATAAAACACTGCACATTATTGATATCAAAAATACGCATGCGATCAAGCTCGCTCTTCATTACATCTAAGAATAAATAATGAAGTCGTTCAATCAATGTAATAGATTCAAAATAAAGAGCCTTCATTTCATATCTTTCAAATTACTATTATCCTAATTATAAATATAACGAAAAAGAGTTAAATTTTATTTAATATAGTCTAATATTTTTTCTGAATTCAAAACATTTGAACTTTATTTCTTGGAAACTTTGAAATAGCAACAGTTTTCACTATACTCTATTTTTTAATTTAGAATCTGTTTCTGAATATTCTTCGTCAGTTACCATTTTAAAAAATCACACTACTGAAGGAGAGGTATTCAACTTCCTTATTTCTTCAGGAGTATACCCACCAACATTGCGGGTTTCTCTTTTTGACATTTTAAGATCTGATATAGGTCCTTTTAAGCACGCAAGGTAAAAGCGAATTTAGCTCATGTTGTTCAACACAACTTGCAGAATTTCTCAAGATATTGGATACATAAGGAGTGCCTCAAGTGTTTCTGAGGGCCATCTTAAAAGGATTAAGCAATGACGACCCTCTTTGGCTTTATACGTCACATGTTGCGTCCCTATCCTGTGCCCATCTTCGTGATGGTGGTTACGGCTGTGTTCTTGGCTATGCAAACGTCTCTTCTGCCCTATGTAATAAAGATCATGCTAAACAGAATGATAGCCGAGCCGGAAGCAGATCCGTTCATAGATCTTTTGGAGCCCATAGCAATTTACTTAGGCATGGCATTCATTGTTGCCACAGCATTCCGTTTTTATAATTATTTTGTTGAGTATCGGATGATCCCGGCATTAAGGAAGAGAATCAGCACGTATTGCCTTGATCACCTTTTAAGGCTTTCCCACCAATTCTATCAGAGTAGCTTTGCGGGGAGTTTAGGCAGCAAGGTGAGCGAATTGGTGATGGCTATTCCAGATCTATTGAAAATTCTCATCGATCGTTTCTTCAGCTACGCTCTCACCTTGTTAATTGCTATATTCACTCTGTGGCAAGTGAATGCTCGATTTGCTTTCATCTTGTTGGTATGGACTCTGACCTTTCTGGGTGTTGCCATACTCTCAAACGGGCATTTCACCCGTTTAGCTGCTGAATGGTCTTTTAAAGGTCATTTGGTAACAGGACGCGTTGTGGACACACTTTCAAATATGCTGACCGTGCGTTTGTTTGCGCGAAGGAAGGCCGAGGATACTTTGCTTACGGCAACCATTGATGATGCCAAAGCGGCGGAAAAAAGCTTAGAATGGGCCTATTTGAAGCTTTGGCTTCTCTATGGCTATGGTTTTTTTGTGGCACAGTGTTTCAACTTTTATTTCCTCCTACGGGGACGTGCGGAGGGATGGGTTACGGTGGGCGATTTTGCCCTTGTGCTTGGATTGAACTTAAGCATTATGGATTTTCTCTGGCTCATAGCGCAGGAATTTTCTAAATTTTCCAGGCTTCAAGGGCGTATTCGACAAGATTTAAAGGACGTTATGGCGCCTCTTGAAATTCAGGATGAACCAGGAGCAAAAGAATTATCTGTTACCCAAGGATCTATCACTTTTAAGGACGTCCAGTTTCAGTATCCGGGAGCTGACCCCTTGTTTCAAAAAAAATCCGTGACCCTTGCGCCAGGTCAAAAGGTTGGCCTCGTTGGTTATTCAGGAAGCGGTAAAACAACTTTCGTCAATCTTATCTTACGTCTTTATGATGTGACCTCAGGCCACATCTTGATTGACGGCCAAGACATACGCAAAGTGACGCAAGACTCGCTTCATGCAGCCATTGGTATGATCCCTCAAGACCCTTCTCTTTTTCACCGGACTTTGATGGAAAACATCTCTTACGCCAAACCTGAGGCAACGGAAAAAGAGGCATTTGAAGCCACAAAAAAAGCTCATGCGTATGAATTTATTGAAGACCTTCCTCAAGGCTATGATTCTCTGGTGGGGGAGAGAGGCGTTAAGCTTTCCGGTGGACAACGACAACGGATTGCCATTGCTCGGGCTATCTTGAAAAATGCACCAATTCTTATTTTAGATGAAGCTACATCGCAGTTGGATTCAGTTACGGAAAGCTATATTCAAGATTCTTTATGGGAAGTCATGCAAGGCAAAACCACCATCGTCATTGCTCATCGCCTCTCCACCCTCCTTCACATGGATCGTATCCTTGTATTTGATCGCGGCAAGATTGTTGAAGACGGAACACATGAGGCGCTTTTATCTAAAGAGGGTCTTTATAAAACCCTTTGGGATGCCCAAGTGGGCGGTTTCTTATCGGATGTGAGTCAAAAGGAGAGAGACCTATGATCCACTCCCTACAAACTTTTGTTATCTGTCCAAACGTGATAATCGTCCGTGATCAAAAGATACTTCTTTTGCGCCGCGTGGAAAAGGCGTCATTCTTTGCTGGATATTGGCATGTTCCAACTGGGAAAATTGAGGGAAACGAATCTCCAAAACAAACCATTGTTAGAGAAGTGTTTGAAGAAATTGGACTTCGAACCAATCCCTTTCTTGAAACAGTGGTGGCAACAAAGATTCCTCATTTTAAAAATCCGGAGTTAACTTGGAAAGACATAAGCTTATTTTTTGTTGTTCAAGAATTTGAGGGCGAGCCTTTTAACAAAGAGCCTCATCTCCATGATGCCATGGAGTGGTTTGACATCAATCACCTGCCAGATCCTATTATCCCTGTGGTAAAATTTGGAATAGAACAATATATGAAAGGAAAAGCTTATGGAGAGTTTGGGTATGGAGATATGCCATGAAGATCTGGATAGTTGACGCATTTACAGATAAACCTTTTGCGGGAAATCCTGCAGCGGTTACAATCGTGGACGAATTTCCTTCAGATGAAAAATGTCAAAAAATTGCAACAGAAATTAATCTTTCTGAAACTGCTTTCGTAAAGTCTCTTGGAGCTGATTATTTCCATATTCGTTGGTTTACCCCCGAGGTAGAAGTAAAACTCTGTGGCCATGCGACTTTAGCTTCTGCTCATATTCTCTTTCAAGAAGGGATCGTAAAGGGAAATAAGATTTCTTTTGACTCTCTTTCTGGCTCCTTGTTTGTAAAGAAGGAAAAAAGTGAGATCATTTTAGATTTTCCTCTGCAGAAAACCGGGGAGAGGCTACCCTCTGACCTCTTTAAAGATTTGTTTGATACAGGGTTCGTCCAGGCAGTTCAAGCCTATGACGATGTCATTGTTGAACTCAGTGATGAAAACCTTGTTCGAAAGCTCACTCTTGACTTTGCAAAGGTTAAAGAAATTGATTGTCGCGCTCTTCTTGTCACTGCAAAAGGAAACACTCCTTATGATTTTGTTTCTCGGATGTTTGCACCAAAGATAGGAATTAATGAAGATCCCGTTTGTGGATCCGCTCATTGTAAACTTCCCGACTACTGGCAAAAAAAATTAGGGAAATCCGAGTTTTTTGCTTATCAAGCCTCTCCTCGTGGGGGAAGTTTAGGCGTACAGATTATTGGAGATCGCGTTCACTTAAAGGGCCACGCTGTGACCATTCTAGAAGGAACGTTAAAAGTTTAAAGCCTAGAATGAGTCACACGAAAATTTGAAGTAGGAATATTCATGGAATCTCTTATCTTTCAGTATCTCTCCTCAATTCTTAGTTTAGTGGGTCTCGTTATGATCGCCCTTATAAGCCCAGGGCCGGACTTTGCCATTGTTGTAAGGAATAGCTTAATTTATTCCCGGAAAACAGGACTTTTTACAGCCCTTGGTATTGCCCTAGGAATTCTTGTCCACGTATCTTACACGCTTTTAGGCCTCGGCTTGGTAATTGCGAAGAATCCCTGGACTTTGATTGGTGTTAAATATTTAGGAGCAGGCTATCTCATTTACATTGGGTATAAGGGCCTTAGGGCTAGCAGAAAAACGACGTTAGCGTTAGGTAACATTCACCACCGTCACGACATTTCAGGCAGCACTGCTCTTTGGTCTGGATTTTTAACAAATGCTCTCAATCCCAAATGTATGTTGTTCTTTATCAGTCTTTTTTCTGTTGTGCTCAGCCCCAAGACACCTCTTCTTATTATGTTCACGTATGGCGTAATTATTTTTGTGGGAACGCTGGCATGGTTTAGTTTTATAGCTTTTTGTTTATCCGGAAAACACGCACGAGAAAAATTTAATGCTGTGAGTCATTGGATTGAACGTACCACAGGAGGAATTCTAATCATCTTTGGCGTCAAGCTATGTTTTTAAAAGTTGGCGTTTATCTTGATCCCCAGCTCGCGCGGTATGGTTTTGGCCCAATCCATCCCTTTAATAATGATCGGTTTGATGCATTTGCTAAAGCCTTTCGTCACCATCACCTTGACCAAAAGGTTCACCTTCTCACGGGACGGATGGCTAGTGAGGAGGAAATAAAACGGTTTCATACTCTTGCATACATCCAATGGATCAAAAGAAAATCGAAAGAAGGAAGAGGTTTCCTTGATTATGGAGACACGCCGGTTGTCCCTGGAATCTATGAGGCATCAGCTTATGTTGTTGGAACGGTATTAGAGGCCGTTGATCAAATTATGCAGGGTACACTTAAACGAGCTTTTATCCCTATTGCAGGGCTTCACCATGCCAAACCTGAGGGAACGTCTGGCTTTTGTGTATTTAATGATTGTGCCATTGCCATCCATAGCTTACGCAAAAAATATGGCGTGAAAAAGATCGCTTACGTTGACATTGATGTTCATCACGGAGATGGTGTCTTTTATGCTTTCGAAGAGGATCCAAACCTTATTTTTGCCGACATCCATGAAATGGATATTTTCCCAGGGACAGGCGATTCTTATGAAGAGGGGCTCGGAAAAGGGAAGGGGAAAAAGCGAAACTTTCCCTTACCAGCTGGAGCGGGAGATGAGGATTTTTTTGAGGTATGGCCTCAGATTGAAGATCTTATTAAAAGGGAGGATCCTGACTTTATTATTTTTCAATGTGGAGCTGATAGCTTGGCGGGAGATCCTCTTGCTTCTCTTTATTACAGTGATCGGCCTCACGGCCATGCAGCCGCCCAACTTTGTAAGCTAGCCGATACATATTCCCAAGGACGCCTCCTCGCCTTAGGCGGGGGAGGGTATAACTTAGAGAATATTGGCCGTGCCTGGACAGCAGTTGTGAAATCTTTGATTGAAGCACATATGTGAAGGAGAGTTTGGATATGGGTGAGGTACGTTTAGGTTTATATCAGCATTTTAGAGGAAATTTTTACCATGTTATTGGCCTTTGCCGACACTCTGAAACCTTAGAAGCAATGGGCTTGGCCCAGAGTAACATTTTTCTGTTTAACTCATTTCTTTACAGTTCTCGGACGCAAAGATTTCATCGAAGTAGATCAGAAGATCACTAACGTAATGGCGGATTTCTTTGTTACCTTTAAACTCAGGGATAAGCTTACTCCATTGGGCCACTTCTTCTTTAGGGATGCTGAAAAATCCTTTCTCATCTTGTGAAAGGGTAGAAAGCGTTTGAGCTGGAGGCGTTTTAAAGTATCCTGACAAAAGAGAATGCCATTGCTTTAAAGCACTAACTTTTACCTTAAACTTTTCTTCTTCAGATTCAATACTTCTCAAAGCTTCTATAATTGAAGATACATCAAGTTTACTCCAGATTATTTCATCTTCAAGAACCTTTAAGAAAGTCGCGCGATGTGTATAAACTGACTTTGGGAGCCGTTCATAAATTTTCCATTCCTCCGCGAATTTTTCGCGGAGCTCATCCACCCAACCATGCAATTTTCTCCCGGCTTCAAAAGGGTTTTCTTTTTGTTTGCAAATATCTTGTTTTGTTAGATTTTTTTCATGAGTGTCTTCTCTTTTTAAAACACCTAAGTATCGAATATCTGGGAAAAGGGTACCTTTTATAAAAGCCTGTTTTTGCACAGAAGTATACTTCCAATCTTATGCTTTCATCCAGCTCTCTGCAAGCAATACGTGCATACCTTGTCCAGCAGCAAATACCACTCCAGAAATAGGAGTTAAGATAAAAAAGATACCACATATCAAACGAACTTTCTTTAACATAACTCCTCGATTCCCTTCTATAATTTGGATTCTACTGGGATTACGCTAAAGAATAAACCGCTTACACAATCCAAAGAAAATATCTTTTCCCTTTAAACATTTCAATAATAATTGTATTTTTTTCTTCAGAATATGGTTTATTATCACACAAATGAGCATATTTCTTGAGTACAACCAGATATGGCAGCTTTGGGATAAAGTAGATAATGATTTTTTTGCTTAGAAAATTAGCTTTGATCGCCCGCTCTCTACCCTCCGTGGGAAGAAAAAAATCGAGGGTCTTGGCATCAACAGTTAACTTATATATAAACGTCTATGATGTTTTGGTGGAATCTCAGTGAATAAAGTTCATTTTATTTTAACCTTTCTTTCAAAGAAAGGCTTTTTTTCTTATAAGCCCGTCCGCATTACAGCTTATGTTTTTGGAGCTCTTTTATCCTTTTTTCTTTTGTTGATTTTCCTTTTGATGGCACGTCTTTCTTTTAGCCCCATAAACCTGGATACATTAACACCAGAAATTAACGCCAACCTCAATTTCGCTCAAGCCGGCATTCAAGGCCAAGTCTCACACACCCAACTTGTTTGGAAAGACTGGCTCAGACCTTTCGAAATTGAGCTTGTTGAGCTCACACTACAAAAAGGCGATCGTCCCGAATGGCTTAAAATCGATAATGTGGGAATTTCTTTGAATCTTTTAGACCTTCTTGGAGGGCACTTTTCCTTAAAGCAAGTGCGTTTTTATCATCCTTATATTGAACTGGAACGCGAAGAAAATGGCCAATTTTCCCTTGGTCTTGGAGAAGGACCTGCGGAGCGAGAATTTTTACTGCAAGATATTCTTCCTCTCCTTGCCATGGGAGAAGCAAATTCTAACCTCGGAAAGCTTAATGAGCTAAGCCAAATAAGCGTTATTAATGCGCATGTTCGCCTGACTGATGCTCAACAGAAGAAGGCTTGGGATCTTCCTAAGACGACCTTTACCTTAAAAAGACAAAACAAAGGATTTTCTATTTCTCTTAAGTTAAAGCCGCAGCGAAATGGGGGATCCTTAACCTTTAGCCTTAACCATCGCCTTGGATCTTCACGTCTCGATGCATCATTGAACTTCAAGCATATTTCCTTCAATAAGTTGTTTGAAAGCAAAGACCTTCCCTTATGCCCTTCAAAATCCGAGCTGACAGCCCTGGATGGGCTCCTAAATTTCCTTCAATGCTGGGACCTTCCCCTTGATGGGAAGGTTAGCTTGGCCTTTAATCCTGAAACTTTTGAAATTATCGAAGGGGAGTGTGATGTGAACCTGGGAAAGGGTTTTCTGGATCTTTCTTTAGCTAAGCTCAACCCTCTTCCCCTTCAGAAGGGCACTCTCATCTTTTCCTTAACTCCTAAGAAATTTACATTGAAAGAAATCTCTTTAATCTCTGACAGCATGAAAACCCATCTCATTGGGGACATAAAGTCTCAATCTCCTTTCATTCTCACAAATTTTTTCGGTTCCATGGAATCCTTAACTCTACAAGGACAGATGGAAGATTTACTTCTTGATCACTTTGATGCCATCTGGCCCCAGAAATTTGCCATCAATGCAAGAGAATGGCTGACAAAGCACCTTCACAAAGGGATTCTCACCCAAGTTGGCTTTTCCCTGAAAGGACATTCCGAAAAGGAAGAGTTTACCTTAGATGAATTCAAGGGATCCCTCGAAGGAGAAAGAGCGGAAATCAACTACCTTGAAGGCTTGCCCCCCGCTCAAAATGTATCCGTACAAGGAACCTTCGATCAAAAAGGATTTGATATCAACATCTTTTCAGGAACTGTTGATGTGTTTGAAGTTAAAAAAGGTCGTGTTCAAATCTCGGGTTTGGATACAGGGAAGGAAGCCTTAAGCCTCGACTTAGAAACCCATGGTCCCCTTTCGAGCCTTTTAAGTATCATTGATCATAAGCCTTTAGAATATGCCTCTTACGGTGGTTTGGATCCCAATAAAGCAAAAGGTGAAGGAAGTGTTCATCTTAAAATGAATTTTCCCCTCATTAATGATCTTAGATTTAAAGATGTAAAAATGACGGGGATAGGAACTTTTGATCACGTTTCCCTTGAGAGAAAAATCACAGATACACTTTCCGCTCAACTTAACAAAGGAAACCTTTCCCTCGATATGACACAAGATCAGTTGGAAATCACAGGAAAAGGGCTTATAAACAAACTTCCGTCAACCCTTCTTTATTCCCATGATTTTAAGGGACAAAACCCTAATGAGATTCAGATTAAAATCTCAGCCGTTCCTTCTTTCGATGACTTTAAGCAATTTGGATTTGATCTCAGTGACTACGCCCACGGCCCTGTGCCAACAACGGTCACTTATCTCAGAACAAAAGAGGGGGAAAATGCCATCCTCCTTGATCTGGACACAACACCCTCTACTCTTTCTTTCAACCTTTTAGATTGGCAAAAAAACCCAGGAGAAACAAGCTCCCTTTCTCTTTCCCTTGGCATTGAAAATGAAGCGTTGACTCGCTTGGATGATGTGAAATTTACAACTCCCGCTTACTCCTTTGCTGGCCAGGTTTTTTTCAACGAGAACAAGGGATGGAATAAAATCCATCTTTCCGAGTTCAAAGGTCCCTTTACACAAACCCGAATCACCATCGAGACCCCATCAAAAGATGCCTATAAAATTGACTTCAAAGGGCAGAGTCTCAATCTAGAAAAGATTCTTGAACTTTTAAAAGACGACACAAAAAAACAAGACCATCCTCCAACTACCCTTAAACTTTCAGCAGATGTCGAAACCTTGAGACTAGGGCAAGACAAGATTTTTAATAATGTTAATGGTGCGGCTGATCTCTTTATTCAGGAGGACGATACCTATTGGAAGGAAGTCCATTTCACCGCCCAAGCAGGACAAGGAACTGCAAACAAAGGACATATGGCTCAAGTTTCAGGGGGCATTTCATTTGACCTTCTCCCCCCACAAAATGGCATACAAACCCTCGAAGTGCGCGCCAATGACGCAGGCGTTTTCCTCAAAAACCTTGACGTTTATCAGAACATCCGGGGAGGCTATATTACCATTAAGGCACAAAGGAAAAACCAAGGTCCTTTCACTGGCGTCTTTAAAATGAAGGAATTTGATGCCTTGGAAGTTCCCCTTTTAGCTCAATTTGCAGGCCTTCTTTCACCTATGGGGATCTCCAACCTTCTCTCAGGAGATCAAGCGATTTCCTTGGAACGATTCGAATGCCAATTTGAATTTGGTGATGAGTTTGTAAACATTCACAAAGGAGTGGGCAAAAGCATAGCCCTTGGCTTTACGGTTGATGGAAAACTTGACAGAAAAAACCGCCTTTTCTCTTTGAAAGGAAATGTGATTCCTGCTCGCTTTTTAAACTCAATTTTAAGCAATATCCCCATTATAGGTTCACTCCTTAATGGTGGCGATGGACAAGGCATGTTCGCGATTTCCTATACAGTTAAAGGATCATTTGACAGCCCCGATGTATCCCTTAACCCCCTTTCTGCTTTAGCCCCAGGCTTTATTCGCAATCTCTTTCAGTTTAGCGATGATGCGGAATGAGCTCAATAAAAAAGGGAGCTCAACGCTCCCTTTTTGTTGGATTCTAAAAAGCGAGATTACTTTTTAGAAGCTTTTTTCTTAGCGGGTTTTTTTACAGATGCTTCCTTCTTAACTGTAGAAACTTTTTTTTCAGACGCTGTCTTTGTTTCCTTCTTTTGCTTTTTGGCCTGGGGTTTTTCCTTAACTTGCTCTAAGGCAGCCCCTAAGATATCGCCAAGGAGTGCGCCGCTGTCTGTTGAGCCATATTCAGCCATGGCTTGGCGTTCTTCATCCACCTCACGTGCTTTAATAGAAAGGGTGATTTTGCGATTAGCACGGTCAATCTGCGTGACTTTTGCATCGACTTTTTCACCCACTGCAAAGCGATCGGAACGTTGTTCAGCTCTATCACGCGAAAGCTCATTCTTGCGAATAAAACCAGAAACTCCTCCTGCAAGCGTTACTTCCATACCTGTTTCGAGCACAGCTGTAACTTCGCATGTCACAGTTGAGCCTTTCTTGAGATTTGAAACGGATTCTTCAAAGGGATCACCAGAAATCTGCTTGATTCCAAGGCTAACACGTTCTTTCTCAGAATCAATATCAAGAACCCTTGCCCGAACTTTCATTCCCTTCTTATAGTCTTTAATCGCTTCTTCTCCTGATTTATCCCAAGAAATATCCGACATATGAACCATGCCATCGATATCGTCCGTTAATCCAACGAAAAGGCCGAACTCTGTGATATTCTTCACATTACCCTCGACCTCAGATCCAACGGTGTATTTTTCTTGTAAAGCAGCCCAAGGATTCGGAATACACTGCTTCATACCCAAGCTAATCCTTCTCTTTGAGGCATCCACATCCAGGACAACCACTTCGACTTCTTGACTAGTGGAAACTATTTTCCCAGGAGGAACGTTCTTTTTTGTCCAACTCATTTCCGTCACATGGACAAGGCCTTCAACGCCTGGCTCTAACTCGATAAAGGCACCGTAATCTGTGATGTTTGTTACAGTTCCTTTCACCTTAGTGCCTATTTTGTATTTGACTTCAGCTCCCGTCCAAGGATCGCTTTCGAGTTGCTTCATTCCAAGTGAAATACGTTGGTTTTCAGGATTAAAGCGAATAATTTGAACACGGATAGGTTGTCCTACTGTCAAGACTTCGGAAGGATGGTTAACACGATGCCATGCGATATCCGTGACATGGAGAAGCCCATCCACACCCCCTAAGTCTATAAAGGCTCCATAATCCGTAATGTTCTTAACAACTCCTTCAAGGATTTGTCCCTCTTCCAATCGAGAGACAAGCTCACTTCTGGCTTCAGCCCTGGTTTCTTCGAGGATAGCTCGACGTGAGACAACGATATTGCCGCGGGTACGATCCATTTTTAAAATTTGAAAAGGTTGGGCAACTCCAATGAGAGGAGATACATCGCGTACGGGACGAATATCCACTTGGCTTCCAGGTAAGAAAGCCACAACGCCCTTTAAATCAACGGTGAATCCACCTTTTACTCGACCAAAAATAACACCTTCAACTTGTTCATTCTTTTCATGGGATTTTTCAAGAATTTTCCATGCCGCTTCACGACGCGCCTTTTCGTAACTTAGAACTGTTTCGCCATTTCGATCTTCAAGACGCTCGAGGTAAACTTCAACCACATCCCCAACCTTTAAGTTGGGATCAGCTCCTGCCACTGAGAATTCTTTTAAGGGAACGCGGCCTTCTGATTTCAAGCCCACATCAATGATAACGACGTCCTTTTCTATTCCAATAACTTTGCCGTTGATGACGCGGCCTTCGAGGCTACTTTCTTTACCAAATGATTCTTCTAATAAAATGGCAAAGTCTTCTGTTTCGTGAGAAGAAGCTCCTACGAATGAGGTCTTTTCTGTCATAAGTCACGTTCCTTAAAATATCTTCCCTATGCTCGGCCCATAAAGAAAAATGGGTTAAGGATTATCCATGAATAGAAACGCCGAGATTTTCTATTCTAAATTATTCTGCTTTCTTTTTAGCTTGAGGATATTTTGAGTCAACAAAAAAACACGCTTTTTCAATAACTTCCTCTATTCCAAGCTCTGAGGTATCCAGAATGAAAGCATCATCTGCCGGACGCAGGGGTGAAATTTCTCTGTTTCGATCACGTGCGTCGCGCAATTTGATATCCTCGAGAATGACTTCATATATACAGTCGATTCCCTTTTGATGCAACTGTTTCAAACGCCTTTCTGCCCTGACTTCTGGAGACGCTGTAACAAAGATTTTACAAGGAGCCTCTGGCAAAACAATAAGGCCAATATCTCGACCATCTAAAACCGCCCCTTGACTTTTTGATAAGTCTTTTTGAACAAAGTTTCGTTGAAAATCCAAAAGGCAGCGACGCACCTCAGGATAAATGGAAACTTCAGAAGCAAGGTTTCCAATTTGCTCTTCCCTCAAGGAAGGGTTCTTTAAATCCTTAAGGGTCAACGAAGAAGCCGCACTCACAACATCTTGCTTTTTAAAAGGTTTCCTAAGTTGAGAGACCTTAAAGGCCACTGCACGGTACAAAAGGCCTGTATCGAGATATTTTAAATGATATATTTGAGCCAGGCGACTAGCAAGTGTTCCTTTCCCGGCTCCAGCAGGCCCATCGATTGTAATCACCATAAACGCCATGAATTCTCCTAAATTTCTCTGTTTTTTGACATACTTTGCTGAAAAAATCGACAAAAATTCAATTCAAGTTATTGACAGATGGCTTAAGTCGTGACAAAGCCGTTGTTCAAAGAAAAACATTTTCTAATAAGGAGACCACAACGTATGTCTAAATTAGAGTGGGGTGTTAAAAGGACTTGTCCAGGTTGTAATGTCCGTTTTTATGATATGAACAAGCAACCCATTACATGTCCCAAGTGTTCAAATGTTTTTGATCCAGATGCCTTTGTAAAAAAGCGTCGTGGGCGCCCTCCGGCTACAGAAACAAAGCCTCTCCCAACGCCACCAGATGCTGAGGATACGATCACCCTTGAACTGGAAGAAGAGATGGAGCCATTAGTTGAGGCTGATGATGTTCTTGAAGACACTTCTGACTTTGGTGAAGATGAAGAAGTCGTTGGCATTGAAACGACAGAAGAGGAAGACTAAGAATAAAGGGTTTCCTATTGTTCTGAGCCATACAAAAAACAACCGAAGATTAAAAAAAAGCCGGGTTATAAAAACCCGGCCAAGTTTAACAGGGAGGCTTCACGTCTGGGAGACGTAGGATCGATAGTATCGACCCTTTGGGCCCAAAGGCCCCCTTATCAAGGTGTTGCACCTTGATGAAATCCAGCACAGGTACAGGGAGGTAAATCCTGCGCTGTACATATGATATAAAACCTCCTGATTTTTTTTCCAACATAATTTTTGCATTACAGACATAAGAAAATGTCATATAATAAATATTATTTTTTTGCATATTTACATCCTTGAGGATACATTGCAAAACCCTTCAGAAAATCCTATATTATGTTTAAATTAATTGAGAGGATGTTTTTTCTTATGAAATTTCGAGATCTCCCTTCAACTCTTCCCTTATACGTAGGTGACGGCACAATTTTACTTCCGCGAGCTCAACTTCCTGTTCTCTTTAAGGCACAAGAAGACAAAGAGCTGATCGATTATGCCTTCCGTAAGGGACATCGCCTTATAGGCCTTCTTCAAACAAACCCTGATGGGGGACATTTTCAAACAGGCTGCGTGGGTAAAATCATGAATTTCCAAGATGGGCCTTACATTTTTGTCACCTTTAGGGGAATTTGCCGATTTGACATTAGAGAAATTCTTGAAGGAAGCCCTATCAAAAAAGCAAGTGTCAGTTATGAAGGCTATAAAATTGACCTCGATGATCCCCAAACAGATCCTTTTGTAGATCGATCCCGCCTTCTCAACCTTTTGAAAACCTATCTAGAAGATCAAGAAATTATGGCCAATTGGGACGAAATTAACCATGCCAGCAACGAACTTATTATAAGTTCTCTCAGCATGGCCTGTCCTTTTAAGCCCATTGAAAAGCAAGCCCTTCTTGAATCCAGCTCCCTTTCTGAAAGATGTGATATCATGATGGCTTTAATGGAATTTTCTTCTCCCCATTTAAAGGGAGAACAGCCCGTTCTTCACTAAGAGGAAAATTACGATGAAAAAATCCACTTTACCCCCCAAACTTTTTGACATGTTGGTATGTCCTTTAACAAAAGGGCCTTTAACCTATGATTCAAAGAAGAAAGAGCTCATTAGTCCTCTCGCCAAGCTAGCTTATCCTATAAGGGACGGGGTCCCCATCATGCTTGTGGATGAAGCGCGTCCTCTAGAAGAGAAAAAATAAAAAAACCCTACTGTGTAACTGATCAATCTTCATTATAGTTCTCTCAATGAGATAGTTGAGTGAGTTATGAGCGGCATTTATAACATTCCTTCTGAGCATTCCTTTTTGAAAGCTCTGGCAGCGGGTCTTTTGCATATGGTTGAGAAAGACCCCTTATCTCTCGCCCATATGCAGCTTTACCTCCCAACGCGGCGCGCCTGTATTGAAATCAAACGTACTTTTAAGCACCTAAGTCCACACAAAAGCTTTTTGCTTCCACAATTAACCCCCATAGGCGACTTAGATGAAGATCAAGAATGGCTCAGCTCGCCCCAAGACGAATTCAACTTAAAACCTGTAATTCCTCCTTTCAAACGCCTTGGACTTTTTGCAAATCTTATCCATGAATATACAAAAAAATCCGACATTTCTTCCTCCCCTCTTTTGTCGCTTAAGCTTGCGAAAACTTTAATTAAACTTATGGATCAGGCCACTATAGAAAATGTCTCATGGGAAAACCTAGCTCATTTGGTCCCTTCCGAGTTGGCCCATCATTGGCAACTTACCCTTGATTTTCTGGAAATCATCACAGCTCACTGGCCAAAAATTATTGCAGATACTGGGTACAGTGACCCTTATACTCACCATCATATCATGGTGGAGGCAATTTTAAAGCGATGGGAAGCAACTCCGCCCTCCTATCCTGTCTTAGCCGCAGGCTCCACAGGAACCATGCCAGCGACATCAAAACTTCTTCAAGCAATCGCAGCCCTTCCTGAAGGGTTTGTTATTCTGCCCGGACTTGACACCAACCTCACAAAAGAGGATATGGAGCAGCTGAAAGCATGCCATCCTCAATATGCCCCCCTGCAACTTTTAAAAAAGTTGGGGCGAATTCCTTCTGAGGTCCCATCATGGCCTTATCTTGAAAAAGGAGATGAAGTCTTTGAGGAACGCTCGCGTCTTTTTGCAGCAGCCCTTAAGCCGTCCTTTTCTTTCACAAAACCACCTTCGGAAAAGGCCCTTGAAGGCATCACCTACATTCCCTGCCCATCACCACAAGAGGAAGCCCTTGTTATTGCCATTCTCTTAAGGCAACACCTGGAAACATCTCATCAAAGGATTGCTTTCATTACCTCTGACCTCAAGCTCTCAGAACGCGTCCGCTGGGAACTAAAACGGTGGGGGCTTGATATTGATAGTTCTTCTGGAGATGCCCTTGCTCTCACACCACCCGGTGTTTTCTTAAAACTTTGCGCTGACTATGCGGCCTCACCTCAAAATCGCGTTTATCTTTTATCTCTTCTTAAACACCCCTTGTTCCGCATGAGAACACCTCCTGGAACGCTGCGATCCCAAATCCGACACTTTGAGATATCTCTGAGAAAAGGCTCCTTCAAGACCCCAGAGTGGCTTCAAAATTTGAACAAGATCTTTCATGAACTCAGAGGCACGTCTCTCTCAGCCCTGCTTAATAAGCACAAGAAAATTGCAGAACATCTTGCCACAGATGAAAAAGGTGTGTGCCAGCTTTGGAAGGGCGAGACCGGGTCAAGTGTCAAAGCCTTCTTTGAAAATATCATTCAAAATTCTCATGACTTCCCTCTTCTGACCCTTAAAGACTACCCAGACCTTTTAAAGGAACTATTCAAGGGACAAAGCTTACATTTTCGTCCTCAAAAGCATCCCCGGCTTGCTATCCTTGGGCCTATGGAAGCACGTCTTTTTCACGCGGATGTGATGATTTGTGGAGGTCTTAATGAAGGAAGTTGGCCGCCCGAGGTAGATCTCGATCCTTGGCTTAATCGCCCCATGCGCAAAAATTTAGGATTCCCCCCCCTCGAAAGACGCATTGGCCTTTCATCTCATGATTTTAGCCAAGCTTTTTCGAGTCCTAAGGTATATTTAACCCGCGCCCTTAAAGTAGATGGAACCCCAACACTTCAGTGCCGATGGCTTGAACGACTTCAGGTGTATCTTAAAGGATGTAATCTCGCCCTTCCCTCTGCCCCTCATCTTCTCGAGTGGGCAAGGCAGCTAGATCTTCCAGAAAAAGGAACGCCTGTTTCTCCCCCTCTTCCTCGTCCGCCGAATGAAGCCCGGCCCCGACGTCTTTCTGTTACCCAAATCGAAACGTGGATGCGTGATCCTTATGCTCTTTATGCCCGTCATATCTTAGATCTTTCGGCGCTTGACCCCTTAGATCCCAAGGCAGAAGCTTCTGATAGAGGAACCCTTGTTCACCAAGCCCTAGATCAATTTTTTAAGATATGCCCTGACCCATTCCAAAAGGATGCTCTGGATATTTTACTATGTATTGGTAAAACTCTTTTCGAAGCGCATGGGTGTAATCCCTCTCTCAGGTTATTTTGGTGGCCTCGCTTTGTCAATATTACCCAATGGTTTCTTCAGCAAGAAAGGGCAACACGGCTTCCTGGAACGCATAGCTTTACTGAGGTCAGAGGAGAGCTCTCCTTCACGACAGAAAAAGGGCTCTTCACGTGTACGGCAAAGGCCGACCGAATTGATGTTCTCCCAGATGGACGACTACGGATCTTGGATTATAAAACTGGGGTACATCCCCTCGATCAAGATATAGAGCTTGGCTTTTCACCTCAATTGCCCCTTGAAGGCGCAATTGCCCTTCACCAAGGCTTTGACGGAATTTCAGCAACTCAATTGGAGAGCCTCCAGTTTTGGGTCTTGAAGGGAGATGCAAAGGGGGGGTTGATTAAAACTCTTTCAGGAAACGCGGAGGACCTTTCCCAAAAAGCTCTTCTTGGGCTTGAGCGATTGGTTCGCCTTTTTGAAAGTGAGACCACGCCTTATCCCGCACGTCCCCTTCCTGAAAAGGCCTTGAGGTATAATGATTATGCTCATTTAGCACGCCTCGAAGAATGGGGGAAAATCTAATGCCCCACGAGCTAGCAACCACATCTCAACGTTTAGCAGCATCCCCCGCCCACAGCGCTTGGGTGGCAGCATCCGCTGGCTCTGGGAAAACAAAGGTCCTCACCGATCGTGTTTTGAATCTCTTACTCGAAGGCTGTGAGCCTGAGCGCATCCTATGCCTCACCTTTACAAAGGCCGCAGCTGCTGAAATGGCTAATCGCGTCCGTACACGCTTGGGAGAATGGGCCATTTTAAGTGAAGAAAAACTCATTCGATCTCTTCAGACCTTACAAGGACATGCCCCTAAGCCCAATAAAATTGAGCGGGCTAAGGCTTTATTTAACCTTATTTTAGACACGCCTGGTGGCCTTAAAATCAAAACGATACATAGTTTTTGCCAAACTCTTTTGAAACGCTTTCCTTTAGAAGCGGGTCTTTCTCCCTTCTTTGATATTGCGGATAGTTCTGAACAAAAAAAACTCATCAAAGAAACCTCTCATCGGGTTAGGGAAAATCCTTTACTTCAAGAAGAACTCCACGAGCTTATTCTAAGGTTTAGTGAAAACACCATAGAGGACTTAAATACATTTATTTTAGAAAATCGCTGCTCCTTTAGAGGCGTTTCAGAAGAAAAAATTGACGAAACCCTTGATGTTTTTAACCTCACCCATGAAAAACTCTTAGCTACCCTCATCAAGGAGATTCCTGAGGAAGCGCTTAAAGCAGAGCTTCCAAACTTTTCAAAAGGAAGCCCATCTGATCAAGAAAAAGGAACCTCCTTTTCTCGATTTCTATCTTATACCCACATAGAAAAAATCCAGAACTATGAGACTTATCTCTCTCTCTTTCTAACCCAACAAGGGGATATACGCAGTCGCCTTATCACTCAAAAACTCGCGAACATTTCTCCTTTTCTAAAAGAGGGGCTTGAAAAAGAAGCGCTGCGTGTTAAGCGTTTGAAAGAAAAGGAAAATGCCATCATTGTTTCACGTGTAACAAAATCCTTTTTGAAATACAGCCTGGCCTTCCTCGAGGTTTATGAGAGACTAAAAAAGGGGTGCTCTCTTCTGGATTATGATGACCTTATTTTAAAAACAGCAGCCCTTCTTAAAAACCCAGGTTGTCACTGGGTTCTCTATAAGCTTGATGGAGGTCTTGATCATATTCTCGTGGATGAAGCTCAAGACACCAACCCAGCCCAGTGGCAAGTTATAAGGGCTCTCGCAGAGGAATTTTATGCCAATGCCGCGACAGAAAACAGTAACCGCACCTTGTTCGTGGTCGGGGATGGAAAGCAATCTATATATAGCTTCCAAGGAGCAGACCCTACGGTTTTTTCTCAAATGCAGAAGGACTTACGTCATTTTGCGAATACATCTGGAAAGCAATGGGAAGATGTCGATTTAAACGTTTCCTTTCGTTCCTCCCCAGAAATCCTTTCAGTCGTAGATGCCGTCTTTTCAAACGCGTCCCCTGCCTCCCTTTCCCTTAAACACCATGCTTTTCGAAAGGAATCCGCTGGGCTTGTAGAGCTTTGGCCGCTTGTAAAAAAGGAAGATGGTCATGTCTTAGCCCCATGGCAACCTTCCCTTCAAAGTCACAAAGTTTCATCCCCACAAAAAAATTTAGCAACCCTTATTGCCAAAACCATTCATGGGTGGCTTTCCGAATCTGGCCCGCTCTCGAGACCTGTTCTTCCTGGGGACATTCTTATTCTGGTGCGTCGACGCACTTCTTTTGTTGACACACTTATCAAAGCTCTTAAGGAATGCAATATTCCTGTTGCAGGAATTGATCGCTTGCGGCTTCTCGACGGAATTGGCATTCAGGATCTTTTAAAAATTGCCGAATTCTTATTACTTCCAGATGATGATCTTACACTTGCAACCGTTCTCAAGGGACCACTTTTTAATTTCTCCGAAGAGGATATTTTTACCCTTGCTTATGGGCGAGAAAAGAAATCCTTGTGGCAACGTCTTCAAATCTGTGAGGAATTTAAGGGAACCGTTACTCTCTTAAACGATCTTTTTTCTCAAGTCGATTTTCTAACTCCCTATGCCTTTTTTAGTCTTATCCTAGGCCCTTTAGGGGGAAGAAAAAAATGGCAGGCCCAACTCGGCCCTGAAGTCCTTGATTCCTTAGATGAATTTTTAAACCTTTGCCTCCTCTTTCAGGAAAATGAAACACCATCTCTCCAAAACTTCATAGACTGGATTTCTCAAGAAACAATTGAACTTAAGCGAGACCTTGATCAAAGCAATCAAGTGCGCATCATGACGGTTCACGGATCAAAAGGCCTCCAAGCCCCTATTGTACTCCTCCCAGATACAACTCAGCCTCCCCTTGACCTTCCTCCTTTTGCTTTTTTTGATCAGACTCTTTTATGGGTTCCCCCTCAAGCCTCCGAGGCCTCCCTTACAAAAACCTTAAAGCAACACTTAAAGCTTAAACAACAAGAGGAATATCATCGTCTTTTATATGTCGCTCTAACGCGCGCGGAAGATGCTCTTTACATATGCGGCTGGGAGTCCTCCCATCAAAATTCTTGGTATGATTTTGTCAAAACAGGACTTCAGAAAGTGGGCACGGAATTTGATTTTGGTGATGAAAAAGGATGGCGTCTTTCTTCAATTCAACAAAAAAAAGGAACTTCTTGCGACCCCTCATCTCTTCTCTCCTTTCCATTGCCTCAGTGGCTTAAAACGCCCCCCTCTTCTGAAATGAGTCCAAAGCTTCTCACTCCCTCGAAACTAGAAGAAGAGAAGTCTTTCCATCGCGCCGAGCTTGGAGAGTTTGGAACACAAAGAGGTACACTCATCCACAAACTTCTCGAATTGCTTCCAACCCTTGAACTTTCCGTCAGAGAAAAAGCTGCAAGGCGATTTTTAGAAAAGATGTTCCTCCCTGAAGAGCAGTCTCAAGAGATAATAAAGACTGTCCTCATTGTTTTAAAAGCATATCCTGACTTTTTTGGCCCCTCATCCATAAGTGAAGTTCCTTTTCAAGGACACATAGAAGGCTATGATGTTTCAGGGCAGATCGATCGATTAGTTATCATGGAAGATCAAGTCCTTGTGATTGATTACAAAACCCATACCGACGTTCCTTCAAAGCTTGAAGATATCCCCTCCTCAATTTTAAAACAAATGGCTCTCTACAAGGACATTCTCACCCAAATCTTTCCGCAACACATCCTTTCCTGTGGGATTTTATGGACTACCCTTCCCCGCTTCGATATTTTGCCGGAAAGCCTTTTGAAAAAGTTTGCAGCTAGAATTGACGGCCATCTGGCAAAAGCTTACACTGAAAGAATCGAGTTTCAAAAGTAAGGATCAAAACAATGGAAGTTGTAAAAGTCACCGACCAAACATTTAATACCGAGGTCATGAAGTCTGATAAGACTGTCGTCGTTGACTTTTGGGCGGAATGGTGTGGTCCTTGTCGCGTGATTGGTCCTGTTTTAGAAGAGGTCGCAAAGGAACTCGGTGATAAGGCTGTAATTGCGAAATTAAACATTGATGAAAACCCAGAAACACCAGCTCTTTTTGGTGTTCGTTCTATCCCAACGTTGATGTTATTTAAGGATGGAAAAGTGGCGGGCACAAAAATTGGCATCCAAGCAAGATCCCAACTTATTGAATGGATAAAATCCGTCTGAGTAACTTGAAGACTTCCTTGATGAAAAACAAAATTAATCCTACAAGCAATAATTTTCACTTGCCAAAATATTTTTTTCCTTACATAGTGGCGCCACCTCATCCTGAGGGATTTCTAATTATGGAGAAAATATGATGAAATCAGTATTGTACACACTCGTTGTTCTTTTTGGTGTCTTGACAGTTGCTCAAGCAGCAAACAAAGCAAATGAGTCAGACATTAAGCCAGTTGTTGCTGAAGAACAACAACCAGCTGACGAGAATTCTGAAGCTCCAGCTAAACCAGCTGGCGAAACAAAGTAAGTTAAATAATAACTTAAATTGTTAAAGAGGGGAAATGCCGTGCATTTCCCCTTTTTCTTGACCCTTTTCAAGAACTCGTGTACTTCCTCATGTATGGCAATTTCAGGCTCGCGAAATGTATTTTTTTCCTTCCTTCGCATCCGGCTTTATGAGCTTTTAGGATTAAGCCTTCTTCTTTTTTCTCTTGCTCTGTTTACAGCCCTTCTCACCCACTCTCCCACAGACCCCTCCTGGAACCATGCAGCGAACAGCGAGACCTTGAATTTTTTAGGAACCTTTGGAGCAAACATAAGTGATCTTTTTTTCCAACTCTTTGGCCCATTAAGTTATCTGCTTTTCCTTTTCTTTCTTGGACTTGGCATGGGCATGCTCTTTCACGTAAAAAAATGGTGGCTTTTTTTCAAAAGCACCGCCTTTTTATTAGGATTTTCCTGCCTTTTGGCTAGCATTTCCCCTTGGGGAAATGGCGGAGCCATTGGAGACCTTTTATTAAAACATCTCAAAGAAGTTCCTCTCTCTCCTATGGTGTTTTCTCTTGTCGTTTCTGTACTCGGGATTAGCCTGTTATGTCTTTCCAGCGGCCTTAAAATCACGCATCTCCAGAAAGTTTTCTCACTTGTAAAGTTGAGACCTGTTCGCATTAAATCCATTAAAAAGGCTCCCCCTTCACCCTTTGAAAAAGAAGAACCATTCATACAAAAATTACCAAGGGATACTTCCATAAAAATTATGGGATACGCGAACACTTCTTTTCAAAAAGAGCCCTCGCAAAGTCCCTCACCAAATAAGGCATATTTTAGTGGTAATCCATACCATTTGCCCCCTCTTGAGCTCCTTTACCTTCCAAGTTCATCTGCGCAAGAGCTTGATTATGATGAGACATCCCTTCAAGACAATGCAGAAAGACTTGAGGCCGTCCTCAATGACTATGGCATTCGAGGAGAAATCGTCAATGTCAAACCTGGACCTGTCGTGACCCTTTATGAGCTGGAGCCCGCGCCTGGGTTGAAATCTTCTCGCGTGATTGCCTTAGCTGATGATATCGCGCGCTCTATGAGCGCCATTTCAACACGTGTGGCGCTCATTCCAGGGAAAAACGTTATTGGAATTGAACTCCCTAACCAACTCCGTGAAACGGTGCACTTGAGAGAGTTGCTTGCACATGACGACTACGAGAAATCAAAGTCTCATCTGGCTCTTGTGCTGGGAAAGGACATAAGTGGTGCTCCCATCATTGCGGATTTAGCGCGCATGCCTCATTTGCTAGTGGCGGGAACAACCGGTTCAGGAAAGTCTGTAGCCGTCAATGCTATGATTCTTTCACTCATTTATCGCCTCCCTCCTGAGCGGTGTAAATTCATCATGATTGACCCGAAAATGCTGGAGCTTTCCATTTATGATGGGATTCCTCACCTTCTCACTCCCGTCGTGACAGAACCAAAAAAAGCTGTTGTGGCCTTAAGGTGGGTCGTTCGTGAGATGGAAAGCCGTTATCAAGCCATGTCAAAGCTTTCGGTACGAAACATCGAGGGCTATAATCAACGTATTCTTGAAGCCAAAGCCCGCGGCGAGGTTTTATCCCGGCGCGTTCAAATAGGTTTTGACCCTGAAACAGGAAAACCTATTTATGAAGACCAACCTCTTCCCACAGAACCCCTTCCCTTCATTGTGGTTGTGGTTGATGAAATGGCTGATCTTATGCTAGTTGCTGGCAAAGAAATCGAGTCCGCCGTCCAACGCCTGGCACAAATGGCACGCGCTGCCGGAATCCACCTGATTATGGCAACGCAACGACCTTCTGTCGATGTTATTACAGGAACCATTAAAGCCAACTTTCCAACGCGGATTAGCTTTCAGGTCAGCTCAAAAATTGACAGCCGAACCATTTTAAATGAACAGGGCGCCGAACAACTTCTCGGACAAGGAGATATGCTCTACATGGCTGCAGGCGGTCGAATTATTCGTGTGCATGGTCCCTATGTGGGCGATGGAGATGTGGAAAAAGTTGTCCAGTTCTTGAAATCTCAAAGTACCCCTTCTTATATAGAAGATATTACTATTGATCCCTCATCTCCTGAATTAAATTTTGGAGAGGATGGTAGTGGAGGAGATGATACCCTCTATCAAGAAGCCTTGGCTCTTGTGCTTCGAGAAGGAAAAGCTTCCACAAGCTTTGTACAACGCCATTTAAAAATAGGCTATAATCGAGCCGCCTGCCTCATTGAACAAATGGAAGAGGAAGGGATTATTAGCTCACCCAATCACGTGGGAAAACGAGAAATTTTAAGGAAGTCTGCTTAGGAGTTATATCTATGAAAGTCAAAATTTTGTTTGTAGTGTTTTGTTGTTTTTTTCTTGCCTTTAAAGAAGCAAGTGCTGACACGACCCAACGCTTTGAAAACTATTTAAATTCCCTCAAAACACTTTCAGGAAGATTCACCCAGATCAACAGCTCTGGACAAACAGCTTCAGGACAAATTCACATCTCTCGTCCTGGAAAAATGCGTCTAACCTATGATCCCCCCTCTCCCCTTCTCATCATCGCTGATGGCAAATGGTTGATCACAAAGGATCGAGAGGCTGATCATGTGGATTATGTTTCCTTAGAAAACACACCTGCAGCCTTTATCCTCCGCCCCCATGTCCTCTTTAGCGGGGCTGATGTGGACGTCACAAATGTTGTCGCTAAGGATAAAACAACAGAAGTCACCCTTATCCGTACCGCAGAACCTGAGGCAGGGTATATTACCCTTGTCTTTCAAGAAAATCCCATCAGCTTAAAGGAATGGAGCATTGTGGATCCCCAAGGAGTTGAAACGCGGGTTATTCTCTCTAGTGTTAAGTCAAACATTAGTTTACCCTCGGAGCTTTTCACCTTTGAAAGCCCAAATCTTATTCAACAAATTTTTTAACGTTTTATCTATTTAAAACATAAAAATTTGCTGATATGATTCAGCATATATAATATTAAAGCCTTTCTCTTATAAGAAAAACAGACGAGGAGAAGAATGGCTCCTGAGGCATTTCAACAGTCGAATGTGTCTTTCTCTCAAACTTTAGCTTCATTGCTTTTAGAGAAAGGCTTTCTCTCATCTGATCAACTAGATATTGCCTTAAAAGAGCAACGTCTTCGTAAAATCCCTTTCGAGGATTGTCTCCTTAATTTGGGGTTTATAAGTGAGGGTGCGTTAGCTGAGGCATTGTCTATCACAAGTGGCTATGCGAAAATTTGTCTCAAATCCACACTTCTCGACCCCTCCCTAAGAACATTGATTCCTGAAGATATGGCACGCTCCTTTTGTTTTCTTCCTCTTTCCTTTGAAGAGGGACTTTTGCGCATTGCGATATCAGATGTTTATAATCTCCCCGCCCTCGACCACCTTCGTCATAAGATTTCAGGTGTTCAAGAGGTGATCCCCCTCATCGCTCCTGAATCGGATGTTCACGATGCCCTCGACCGCTATTATGGTTATGATCTCTCAATCCAAGGCTTATTGAAGGAAGTGGAAGCTAGTCCCTCTTCAAAAGAAATAAAAGATGGACTTGAAAGTTCTCCCTCGCGTTTGGTGAATGCAATCCTTGTGGATGCCATCAAGCTAAAGGCATCAGATATTCATTTTGAGCCAGAAGGATCTTTTATGCGCCTGCGCTATCGCCTTGATGGTATCCTTTCCCAAATTTGCACTTTCCACTCCTCCTATTGGCCAGCTATCTGCGTTCGGTTAAAGGTAATGGCCGAGATGAATATCGCTGAATCCCGTCGCCCCCAAAATGGCCGGATGACCTTCACTGTTGGCGCCCGAGAGGTTGACCTTCGCGTGGCTTCCCACCCTACCATTTATGGCGAAAATGTTGTTATTCGCATCCTTGATAAGTCCCGTTCCCTCATGACTCTAGATGAATTAGGGTATTCGGAAAACCTTATCTCCCAAATTAAAACGGCCTTAAGGCGTCCCGATGGAATGTTGATTATCACAGGGCCCACCGGATGCGGCAAAACCACCTCCCTTTATTCTATGCTCAGCCATATAAGCACCCCTCATATTAATATCATGACCCTTGAAGAGCCCGTTGAGTACCAACTTCCACTCATTCGTCAATCTGATGTCCGCGATGAGGGGAGAATGAATTTTGCTGAGGGTGTCCGTTCTATTTTACGTCAGGATCCAGACATCATTCTTATCGGAGAAATTCGAGATTCGGGCACCGCTCAAATGGCCTTACGCGCAGCTATGACAGGCCATCAAGTCTTTTCAACGCTCCATACTAATGATGCTTTAGGAGCCATCCCTCGTCTGGTTGATTTAGGCTTAACACGAGCTATGCTCGCAGGATCCCTCATGGGAATCATTGCCCAACGTCTTGTACGTAAATTGTGCTTTTCTTGCAAACGCGAGAGAAAAAGCACACCAGAGGAAGCAAATTTACTCAAAATGTCATCTCAAAAATCTTTTTTTGTATCCCAAGGCTGTTCTCTCTGTCGAGGAACAGGCTACCAAGGCCGGTTGGCTATTGCTGAAAGTCTTGTTTTTGATGGAGAGCTTGACGAGCTTTTGTTGACGACAAGCTCACGCCTTCATCTTCTACAAGTAGCACAAAAAAAGGGCTTCACCCCTTTAAAAGACGAGGCTCGTCGCCGTGTTTTAAAAGGCGATACAAGCCTTGAAGAAGTTTTAAGAGCTGTTGATTTAAGGGAGCCCACATGACCCTTTTTCGCTATAAGGCACTCGGACCTAATGGGATTATTCACAAAGGCGTCATAGAGGCTTCGTCCATCGCAGTATTAAATCTCTTTTTTCACGAACGCCATCTCTCGCCAATTTCTTATTTCGTTCATTTTTCCTGGCCTTTTAAGAAAAAGCTCAGCCCTAAAACTTTAAGGGATATGTGTCTTCATTTAGAGCAATTTGAAAGGGCTGGTGTTTCCCTTATCGAAAGTCTGGAAGAACTCGCAAAGGCATTTCCATCTCGCCAACTTCAACCTGTCCTCAAAGAAATCATAAACAATGTAAATGCAGGTCTTCTCCTCTCACAAGCCCTTGCAAAACACCCTCGTCTCTTCGACCGTGCAGTCGTTGGCCTTATATCCGCTGGCGAGAAAACAGGACATCTGAGTGAGACCTACGCTCATCTTACCAACCATTTAGAATGGGTCGATGATATTCAAGCTCAAACAGTCAAAGCCCTTCGCTATCCACTTATTATTGCCGGTGTATTAACAATTCTCATTTTCTGCTTTCTTTTTTTTCTGGTCCCTGAAATTGTCAAATTTATGAGCATGGCCTCTATACCCCTTCCTTGGTCTATAGAAGCTTTGCTTCATATCTCGACCTTTCTTGAGAGTCGCTCTTGTGTTCTTTTTCTCCTCCTTATCCTCTTAAGTTGTGCTTCCATTGGGGTCTTTTATTTTCATCCTCAGGGACGTCTTTGGAAGGGCGCCCTTCTTGAGAGTCTCCCGATCCTAGGTCATTTAAGAAAGAGCATCAATCTCGTACGTTTTTCTCATGTTTTTTCACTTAGCGTTAACAATGGAATAGAAATATTAGAAGCCCTACAAATTACACGCGAAACCCTAAAAGGCGGGAGTCTCTCAACGGCGATCATCTCTGTGGAAACCTTCATTAAAGAAGGATTAACACTCTCACAAGCCATGGAAAAAGCCAAAGCATTTCCCTCTTTCATGATTCGGATGGTTGCACGAGGCGAACAAACAAGTTGTCTGGATAAATCACTTCTCCATATCAAAGAGTCCCTTGAAACTGCCCTTAAAAGACGCGTTGACCATTTAATTAGCGTCATCGAACCTTTTTTGATTATCTTTTTTGCCCTTATACTTTTTTGGCTTGTCGCTTCCATTTTCTTGCCTCTTTATGAAACTCTTTCAACCCTAGATTATTGAAAATGCGCGAAAAACTCCTCATTCATCTTACTGACCTAGAAGTAACCCTTTACAATGAAGCGTGTGAAAAACTTTTTCAGAGCGAAGGAGAATTTGAAAAGGCAGGGGAAAATTTATCTCACTTTTTGAAAGCTTTTCCAAAATTTTCGCTTCATTTTCTTATTGATACAAAAGGTCAATACGTCCATGAAGAAACCTTACCACCACTTTATCCTTGGGAGCGGGCACAGTACCTTTTTCATAAAAAAAAAGGATGGAAATCGCCCAAAAGTTTTTCTGGATACCAGTTCCTAAGACAGGACGGGATATCTTATTTCAGATGGATCCACATTCCCCATGGAGATCCGTTAACGCCTTGGCTTTTATGGTTTCTTGAACGCCCTCAAAAAGGAGGAAGCCTTTTTTTTGTTCCCTTTGAAATTGGCTTCTTCTTGGATGAGAAGATCTCATCTGCTGCCCCCTATCGCCTCCTCCTCTACCCCATAAATGAAAAAGACTCGCGCTATGTGATTTTTAAGGACAAGCGGTTCCTTTTATCTCGCACCTTTCATACCAAAGCGGATGTAAAAGCTTCCCTTCATTTTTTAAGTCGCAGATTTCCTGATATTTATGAGGGACTTCATGTTTATACGCTAACTGATCAAATGCCTCTTTCCCAACCAAATGTAATAAAACTCGACAATGAAAAGAGTGTGCTTAAATACTTCTTCTCTCGCAAACGTCCTTCGATGGGAATTGAACAGCCCTTTCACCTGAAAAAAACGTGGATCAAAAAAGGGAGCCTTATGGCCTTTGCGATTTTAACTGGTATTGATACTGCTCTCCTTTATGAAACTTACGCCTACGAGGAAGCAAGCATAAAACTTTTATCCCAAGCAGAAAAAACAAAGTTTCGTCTCAAAACCTTACAAAAGATTCTCAAGGATAAAGATATTCTTCATCTTCAAAAAGCTATTGATGACTATCACGACTTAAAATCCAAAAGAACGTATTCTTATAAGGTCTTAGAAAAACTCTTCTGTCTCTTTAGGACAAACTCTCTTAGGCTTGAAAAATTAAACATAAAGCAGAACCAAGAGCTCGAGATCACGCTAGATCTTTCAATCGCAAACACATCTTTCGAGAACCTTGTTGCACAATTCGACAAGTTTCTCGTCACGTGTAAATACATTTTCCCTCATGCTGAGATTAAGGTCATTGAAGCTCCCTTTAACAGCGCCCCTCATGAAACTTTAAAAAGAACCTCCCTTACACAAAATCGTCCCCCTGCAAAAATTCGGCTTTATATCCCATGAGAAAAGCCCCCCTTATCTGGATTCTTCTTTTAGTGAGTTGCTGCTTCTCACTGGTATCAGGGTGGTATTATCAAAAGTCACAAAACAAATTTGCAAACGCAACTACTGAAAACCTTCATCTTCAGCAAGAAATGATCACTCTAGAAAGGCACATGGCCTTTCTTAAAGCCCACGAAAATGAATTACACTTCTTAGAAACAAAGGGATGGATAACGCCAACCAACCGCCTCTTAGCCCAGAACATTTTAGAGAAGACAGGTGCTCATTTTGACATGGTGGACTATAGTTTTGAGCCGGAACAAGACCTTGATTTGGATGAAACACATTCTTATAAAAACACTCAAATCATTTGGACCTGCGCAAGCCTGCTGGATAGTGAGATTTTTTCATTTTTCGAAGAGCTACAAAAGCAATTTCCAGGAATTCTCACCCTCAATGAAATGACCATTTCCCGTCAAGCTGAGATCAATGAAGTCACGCTTTTAGCCATTAGAAATCAGGAAAAACCTCACTTTATTATAGCAAAACTTGTTCTGGATTGGACAACGTTAAAAAAGGATACGCCGTGAAAAAGAACCTTTTTCTTTTCCTCTCTCTTTTCTTTTCAGAAGCAGATCTTAAGGTCATTCAGAATCATTTTACCCCTTTAAAAGAGGAGAGACAAAACGTATCCCTTAATTCACTCATTTACACAGATGAAAACCATTGGTCCCTTTGGATCAACCATCAGCTCTATCAACCTCAAACCATTCACCAATTGAAAGGATATAAACTCATAGGTATAGGCCAGAAAGGCGCTAAGTTTTTTTGCCTTAAGTACAAGCGATTGTTTTTCCTCCAACCGGATCAGACCTACGTACAGAAAAAACAAAAGGTTTTTGAAGCGCACCAAATCGGTATACAATAAAGCCATGGAAATGGATGAGAGCAAACCAAATGCTTTTTTTAAATGCCTTTCAGAAACTCGTTTTCCCGACCAATCGAATGAAAATTCTGGTTGGGATTATTATTCTCTCTCTCCTCTTTTTAGGAGATAGACTTGTTGAATGGACGGGGGGGACAGCTTATGCTTACGTTCATATTCTTTATATTCCTATTTTTCTTGCAGGCTTTACTTTCTCCATGTGGGGAGGCATCCTCACAGGAGTCATAGCAGGCATCCTTATGGGGCCTCATATGCCGACAAGTATTGAATATGATTTACATGATCCATTCGCTTCATGGTTTTTACGCCTTGTTATGTTTAGCCTCATCGGATGTTTTGCAGGTGTGGGAGCCTTCTTCTTTAAATCCTATATTAAGGAATTAGAGATTAAACATACTCTAGATCCTCTTACGGAGTTGCCAAATCTTAATGGCCTCACAAAGATATTTTTGGAATTAACGTCCTCATCCCCGGCAGTTACTGTTATTGTCATTGAAGTTTTTCATATGCAAGAAATCAATACAGCTATTGGGTCAGAAGGAGTCAGTACCCTTATCAAACAAGTGTCAGCTCACTTAAAAGAAGTTACTGGAACAGATGGCATTCTTGGTTATATTCAAAACAATCGATTTGTCATACTTGCCTCTCAAGATAATCAATACGTGAACATTTTAAAAAAATGTGAGGCTCTCTCTGATCTTTCTTACCAGGTCAATTCTATTCCCCTTTTTGTTGAGATGCGTTTTGGCATTTCCAACTTTCCTAAAGACGATAAGAGCTTAGACCATCTCATCCGCAAGGCCCTTATCGCCATTAATTTGTCGGCAAGGGAAGCAGAGCATATAAGTTATTTTAATGAGAATATTTCCCTCACTTCTGAACGAAACTTAATGATCCTCCATCGAGCAAAGGAAGCGTTAGCAAACAACTCTTTCGTTCTAGAATATCAACCAAAGGTTTTCCTTAAAACAGAAAAAATTATGGGTTTTGAAGCCCTTATTCGTTGGAATGATTCCTTATTAGGTCCCGTTGCTCCCGATGAGTTTATTCCTCTTATCGAAGGTACCCTTCTCATTAATCCCTTTACAAAATGGGTTGTGGAGACAAGTCTTAGCCGAATGAGTGCGTGGTACAAGGAAGGCATCTTAGTTCCTGTCAGCATTAATTTTTCCATCCGGAATTTTTTAAACCCTACTCTTTTCAAGATTTTGGAAGATAAACTATCGACACAAAAATTTTCTCCCCACTTTCTCGAAATTGAGGTAACTGAAACTGCTGTTACTACCAGTGTGTCTTCAATCGTAGAGCCTATAAAAAAATTACGAGAGCTTGGCATGAAAGTTCTTATCGATGATTTTGGAACAGGACAGGCTTCGCAACAATACCTCTTTGAACTTCCCATCAACGGGATAAAGCTTGATAAGGTTTTTGTGCAATCAATTTCCCATAACAAAGCCGCTGAAGCCATTGTCAAAAATGGAATTTCTTTGGCCCACCAGTTGAATCTTGAAGTTACAGCTGAAGGCGTTGAAACACGGAACCAATTTAACCTTTTAAACCAGTGGGGGTGTGACATAGCTCAGGGCTATTATATCAGTCGTTCTATGTCTGCAAAAAAGGCCACAAAATGGCTCAAGGAACGGCTTGAATTAGAAAGATCCAAGAAAAAAACTAAGCTGCCGTAAGCTCTTCCTCATTGGGAGGCGTTTCTCCCATACCCAAAGCCGAAAGGTAAAGATCCAAAAGCTCTTCTTGCTCGAGCCGTTCTTGGGTTTCCATTTTACGAATTTTAAGGACTTGGCGAAGGATTTTAATATCAAAACCCATGCCATTTGCTTCACCAAAAACCTCACGAATTTGAGCGCTCACTTCGGCTTTTTCCTCTTCAAGGCGTTCAATTCTTTCAACAAAAGATCTCAACTGCGCCGAGGAAACACCACCAACTTGACTCATTAGACTCTCCTTTTTCATTCATTCTCTTCCTTTTTATAGGGGGAGTTTTACAGCTTTGGCAAGCAAAGATTCAAACGCCTATTCTTTTCTTTAGAATTTGTTAACACTTCGATGTTATCCTCTTGTAAAAAAGGAGGAGAATAGCTATGCGCTTCTTTCCAATTTTATCATTAGCACTTTTTATATGTCTTGAAAAACCTGCCTTAGCAAATATTGAACTTTCCTGTAAACCGCCATACCCTAAGATGACGTTTCCAGGCCCTTGTCCAACAGGCAATAAATGTTCTCCAGCGTATAGTAGCGGTCAATGTTGTCTTGAAGACATGATGACTCATCCCGGTTCTTGGCAATGTAACGTCAACACTTCTGGATTCCATGATGGCTGTGGGGGAGCAGGGTGTACTTGGTGGTTTAAATACGACCCAACGACTAAACAATGTACTGGAACTATAGGCATGCAGTGTGGACAGTATTAAAAAGAAAGAATCGAAGGGGGTCAGAAATTCTTCTTGCTCGAGCTCTTCTTGGATTTCCATTTTACGAATTTTAAGGACTTGGGGTATGACTCTTAACGCTGATTTATGGCCTCCTCAAACGCATCGTCATCAAAGTCTTCTTCATCCTCGTCATCATAAATAGGATATTGTTCAATTTTTCCTTTTGCCTCAACAACTTGAGGATATTTTTTTTGGGAATTAGGCTCATTGACTTCTAAACATTCCGTAAGAAAGTGCCAGTCATCTCCATAATCAAAATAAAAAGTCATCTTTTTTCCTGGGTGAAAGACAGCAGATACATATTCTTTCTTGACACCCTTAGCCCCTGGAGTGCTTTCACAATCTTCCAAGTCGGTGAATAATTCATAGACTTCTTCGCTGTCGAAAATGTTTCCTTGTGTGACATTAAAGAATCCAAAACAATGGTCAAAGTAGAAATCATAAGCTTTGGTGATTGTTTCAGCGAATTTATAGAGGCTCATCCCCCCTTTTACCTCTAAAACCCGATAAATTCTCTTGTCTATGGAAACCCTGAATTTAAAAATTTGATTTTTCATAAAATCCTCTTCTTTGTTAGGTAATGAATTTTCTCAAGTTATTATTATTTTTTTCCCATTAAATGACAAGCCAATAACTCCCAGCATAGCTGGGAGTTTGAATAGGAACCGCTCG
>MEMA01000014.1 GCA_001767835.1 Alphaproteobacteria bacterium GWC2_42_16 | reverse complement strand
TCTCAAGCCCTAAAGATATTTTGAGATACAAAGAAACCCACGGAGACAGTCCTTCACAAAAACAAGTAGAAACGTTTGTTCACATTGCAAAAGACCTTGAGAAAACCTACCCCTATAAAGCTAAAGAAACCCCAACAGACATTTACCTTCGCCGCAAAGAAGGAGATCTTCTTTTTAGGCAAATGACCATTTCGGATAAATCCCAAATCTCTCCCGATATCAGCAAAACCCAAGCCCAAGCTTTCCTCAAATCCCTCACCCTCCAAATAACTCGGGATTTGCAAAGAACGATGCAGAAGTCAAATCAAATGGAGATGGGGTTGTGAGAAAAGGAAGATAAGAGGCCTTAATAGAAAAAGGGCTAATAAATTCTCGTCAATCATGTACGTCCTGAGTTAAATTCTACTCTCAATTAAAACGGAGAAGAAGGAAGTTTTCTACTGAAGGCCTGAATCAGATAAATCAGAGGGAGTCATTTTAGACTCGGTAAGATAGAGGAGCGGAGATGGACAGCCATCACCAACGACCAAGTGAAGTTTAGCGATGAATAATAAATTGACTCTCAGTAGCTTACTCTGATACAAAAAACATATGATCAACGTTGCATTTCGACTTTGATTTTACTTATGTTTCTTCTTAAAGGCAGAGTATATATCCAAAGGCTTTGCATCAGGCCATTTGATTTTGAGCTCTCCTAATTAACTTATATGCCATGGATTTGAGATACGTAATTTTGTATTTTTTGAGACGGTAATAAATTCAGAATAGGAATTATCATGAGTGCAAGGATAGACATTACTACGATCACGCCTTTGAAAGCTGCCCCCGTACTTGATCAACCACTTACTGAACCCCTTCCTGCACGATCTGGGACGAAAATTGTAACGCCTGAGTGGCTTCTCAGTTTGCCTAAATTGGACACAGATTATCCAAAACTGAGTTGGCTAGATGAGTCGCATATACTTTATGCTTCTCCCCCCATGGAGAACAAGTCTAAAAGCACCATAGAATTACTTAATGCGAACACGGGCGAGCATAAGGTTTTAGGAGAAGGATCTAATCCCAACCCTTCTCCGGCTGGTCAATGGATAGCCTTTACCCATGGTGAGAAAGAAGCAAAACAATTATGGATAATGGGTCACAATGGGTCAAATCTTAAACAGCTTTCACACGTTCAAGGGGGGCTCGGTGACTATATTAACTATAACTTTGATTTTGCCTGGTCACCTGATTCAAAGCAAATTGCATTAGCTCATCAACCCTCTTTCTCCTATTGGGAACAGAAGGAGCCTCCTAAAAGTACCATAGATATTATTGACATTGCGACAGGTCAATCTCAACAAATTGCTTCATTTGACGCCTCTATTCGTAATCTTTCCTGGGTACCAAATGGCAGGGAACTTCTTTATATGAAAGAACGCGTCGGCTTTTACTATATGGAAGAGCATGACCGGGAATGGATCCAATCTCTCTGCCTTAAGGATGGCCATGCGTACACGCTTGCAGAATTTGAGGGACTACAACAATCTCTTATGCCTATTTCTTCCCCAGATGGGCAATGGGTTGCCTTTTTGTATGATGCAGATAACCCCAGCTTTGACAATATGCCAAGTTTGGGGCTCATTTCTAATGATTCTACGAACAGTGATACGTTACCGCTGATTACCCGCCTGACCCATGAGGTAAAACTTTACTCACCTCAATGGTCCCCTGACAGTCGACGCATTTATGTTCTAAGAGATTATGGGGCCTATAAACAGATTTATGCCGTTGATGCAAAAACAGGAGAGTTATTGCAAATTACCCATGCACCTTTGAATGTTGGAAGCTACGCCCTGTCACCGGATGGATCGCAACTTGCTTGGATGGGTAAAGATCCCCAAGCAAAGCTCATCATACGCGTTGCCTCAAGCAATGGTCATAATGTGAAAGATCTTGCTATAATTTCTGGGGTTCCCGATGATATGGCGCTGAGTGAGGTTCGTGAGATTGAGTGGAAAGTCCCCGATTATCCCAATCCCATGCGGGGTATCTTATTTATGCCCCTAAACTATCAGGCTGGAACGCATTACCCGCTTATCGTTGATATCCATGGAGGAGGAGACGGGGCGGGTATTTATTTGTACGGGGGGATTTTAGTCAGCACTCCACTCGAATGGCACATGTGGACAGCTAAGGGATATGCAGTATTTGTTCCTGAGTTTCGATCGTCTGCCTCATTTGGATCACTTGCGATTACCCGCGATGACCAGAGGGAACATGATCTTGTCAATTGTGATATTAGAGACATAGAAGCTGGCATCGACGCTCTAATTGCTGAAGGCATTGTTGATGGTGATCGCCTTGCTGCCATTGGACATAGTGCTGGAGGACGGCGTGTGAATTGGCTTCTTGCGACGACCCACCGGTTCCGAGCGGTGGTTTCTAAAGAGGGATGGGCTGATGAATGGATTGCTTCTTTAGATGAGCCTCCCTTAAAACGAACTCACATCAAGTTTGGTGGAACACCTTGGGAAGTGCCACAAAATTATCTCAAGAATTCTGCCTTATTTCATTGCCATGGAGCAACAACACCTACATTGTTTTTAATGGGTAATCCAGATTTGGGAGGGGTTGATCGGTATAATACGGTACATATGTTGAACAACGCCCTTAAAGGGCAAGGTGTTGAGACGGAATTCGTGAAATATGATGATGAAGGACATTTATTCGAAAAGCCCACAACCCGGCGAGATGTCCTAGAGCGGAGCATCAAATGGATTGATGGTCATTTGGGAAAATAATGAAACGTGGTTAGTTTATTATTTCTCTGCCGCCACAACACAGCCTATTGGCAAGTAATTGATCTCATGAGTCTCGTGCATCCTAACCTCAAACACGAAATGCAACAGTATGCTAAGGTACTGTTGCTATGGGAAAGATACACAAACATTTAACGCAAGATAAGCGTTTAGAGATTTACCTCCTGCATGCAGGAGGTAAATCTCGAGGGACAATTGCCAAAATTTTAGGGGTTCACAAATCTACAATTTCTCGGGAATTGAAACGAAATAAAGATCCTGATATCGGAACTTATCTGCCGGATAAAGCTCAAATTTTAGCCCAGCAGCGACGAGGTTGTCCTGGGTCTAAGATCGAGCGCTCCAAGCCCCTTCAGATCCTGCTCCGACTATTGCAAAGGGTAAGGATGGCAAAACTGAGGATGTAGAATCCAGCCACGAGGTTCTTTCAGAAAACCGCTCCGCATCCTTTTCTCATACAACGGGTCAACCGCTGAACGAGAACGACCGGTGGAGATGCCTTCGGGCTACGGGACGTGGGCTCGCGAGAGCTGGTCGATGTATTAGGGACGTTGACCTGAGGCATGGATGGGGTAATAGCTGTTTGGGTTGCTGTGCATTTTTGGGGCTTTTTGCGTTTTTTGTATGGTTTTTTTACGAGTGTTCCAAAGACTGGTCTGCTGACGGTTGCGATGCTTTTGTTAGTACGTGAGGACGATGCCTGTGAAGTTTGTTTTTTTGGTAATGACAAAAACTCATTACCTCCCTTTCTTTATCTACACTTTTCTTCACTCATATGGCCAAATCTTCTTCTCTTTTTTCGCGACACTAATTAACTTACTCTGTTGCGAACGTCTTTTGATGAACGCTTTGATCGTAATCACCGCCCACTTTCATCGTAATGGGCGGCAATCTTGGCTCGGTATATGCCACGGGTGAGCGCCTCTGAAATCTTTCAATTGCTGCCGCAGATTTTTTATACGCGGTTTTCATTATTGAAATTTTCTAGAGGCGCTCTAGTTTAAACCTCAGTTACTTTACTACGATTTCAGGAGTTAGAATAAATCCTTGGTTCAGTCTAACACCCTTACTATTTTGAAAATCACTTGGAAGATAATTGCTAGCGGCTTTATTATCTTTTTGTATTATATCGAGATCCATAAGCATTTTAGCTGCAAGCTCACTGCAAAAAACAGTTGAAGGATTTGATTTATCACTATTTTTCCCATATACAGCTTTGATCAATGTAATTGGATTTTTAGTATATGGTTTTCTGTCATATTCCGTAATAAAATCTTTAACTCTTTTTGGAGTTGTGTTTGTTATACTCTCATTAACATCAAGTAATAGTCTGTAACTTATTTTTCCGTGATAATCACTTACCTCCGAATCCCAAGGAATAATTCGCACACCAGATTTTATTGACTCGAAGCAATACAACTTATCTTTATCGTTTATATCTGATAAGATGATTCCTATGTGAGAAACGTTACTATGAGTCGCCGTCTTAATAGCATGGCTAGTAAAACTATCGCCAGAGAATAAAGCGACTCCAATCAAGTTATATTTTGAATCTTTTGCAGATTCATCAGGATCTCCTACACTATTATTTTTTAATGAAGCAGTGGCAAAAGCAACGTTTGCATCTCTGTCTTCGTCCCCATAATTTCTTGGAAGGTCTCTTGCTTGGACTTCCGTCGAGAATGTTATTGAGGTAAAAGATAAACAAATATATGTAAATCTTTTTAAGTTTTCTTGGTAAGTACTCATTTTAATATCTCCTTATCGAGTGTTAATTAAGAAAGGGCATAGCCTTTCTTGGGTTCTTTAATGAGAGGCCCCCATGGTCCTCTCATTTTTGTTGAGTACCCCAACTTCTTATCGAACTTGGCGCACCCCACACTCAAAGCGTATAAATAGGAGATCCCCTGTCCTAGCCGGGCAATAGCCATACGGGAGATACATAAGGGGAATTTACATAGAAAGGATTATGTTGGAAATAGCTTGATTTTTGTTGAATTTGGTTTAATCCTAATGCCAAAATAAAGCTTATTAAAAAACACAGCATTTTTATGCCAGATCATGATATTAGACCAACGCATGAAATTTATTCTGACTTTCTAACAACCATCGGACAAATAAAATTTACTTATCGAGAAATTGATGTCGTTGCGTGTATCCTGCATAACAGGGCGGTAACAATCCCCTCACTTTTAGGTATTGACCGCCGAGCGGTTGAAACGAATATCCACAATATTACTCGAAAACTAGGGTGTAACTCCCGAGAAGGTATCATAGATTTCATTGAAAAATCGGATAACCGCGATGAAATAGAAAAATACTATATAAGCTTATTGCTGCGCAGTGAATTTGAAAAACAATTAAGACATGTTTCTCGTTTAAGAAAACAGAATCCTCTAACTTGTTTGCTTGTTTATGAGCAAGGAGAAAATCAAGCATTTCTTCAGCAATTAAAAAAACATTTAATTCAAACAAGCATTAATGCTGGGATAAGAATTAATGAAAACTCTCTCTCTCTTTCTCAGCTAGCCTCTACATTTCAAGAAAAAGAATCTGTCATTTACATTCTTCCCGAAAATCAAGAGGATAGACTATCTCCTGGAGATACAAAGCTCTTGCAAAATATTTGCAATCAAAACAACTCTCTTTTTGTTTTTTTGGATAGGAGGCCCAATGACGAAACATTTACAGAAACAAGCAACGTTAAATATGTAAATTTTTTTAGCCAATCTTATTATTCTGCTTTGTTTGAGGTCATCAAGAAATTTCTTCCAGACATTCCTCTTGAAAAAGCAATTTCCGCCTTTAAAGAAAAATATGAAGGTATACAGGATCGTGCGCGTGCTAATCAAGCAACTGCCTACATAGTAACCGAAGCATTAGAAGATAAAAAAACCCATAATTACTATAAGAAATGGCTTAAAATAAAAGGCAACAAACAACAAGGCTTATTCATAACCCTATTTTTTATCATAGCTATCGGATTAAGCGCGGCATTTTTTGCTATTAAAGACTCTCAAAAAGAAGAAACAAAACAAAGAGCCAATCAAGATCACAACCAACCTCAAGTGCAAGATAGATCTTTAGTGCATTCAGATTTAATCCTTCCTACAGACTCTGTACTGCTCGACCGTCCTGTGCTTATACAAGATATAAACACAAAGCTTATAAATCAAAGGGGAATCCAAACGATTGCCCTTGTAGGTCCAGGAGGGTCTGGAAAGACGACGCTTGCTCATCAATATGCCCATCAACAAAAGGCAAACGTCATTTGGGAAATAAATGCAGAGACACATGAAAGTCTTAGAGTGTCCTTTGAAAATTTAGCACAAGCCCTTTCTCAAACAGAGGAAGATAAAAAAGAACTAAGGAGATTATTGGAAATAAAAGATCCTATAAAAAGAGACGAGAGTATCCTTCAATTTGTAAAAAAGCATCTTAACTCTACGCCGAATTGGGTGCTTATTTATGATAACGTGGAAAATTTCTCAAATATTCAAGACTATTTTCCGCAAGATTATGTAACCTGGGGAGAAGGGAAGATCATCCTTACAACAAGAGATAGTAATATCCAGAACAATGCGCATATTAATGAAATCATACACATTGGAGATT
>MEMA01000013.1 GCA_001767835.1 Alphaproteobacteria bacterium GWC2_42_16 | reverse complement strand
GTGCGGAGAGAGCTTTTTCGTCATGGTAGATTCTCTTAAGCTATTTTAAAACTTAAGATATAAGGATAACTTAAAGTCAACTATAATTTTGCAATTGGTTCCATACCTACACATTAAACCGGAAATGAAAGACATCTCCATCCTGAACATCATAATTGCGGCCCTCAAGACGGAGTTTTCCAGCGGCCTTGGCTCCTAGTTCTCCCTTATAGGCCACATAGTCCGCATAGGAGATGGTCTCCGCACAAATAAAGCCACGTTCAAAGTCTGTATGGATGACCCCTGCCGCTTGGGGAGCTTTGGCTCCTTTTTCAACGGTCCAGGCACGCGCTTCTTTTGGGCCAATTGTAAAGAAGGTCAAAAGATTTAAAAGGGCATATCCTTCCCGAATCACGCGCGCAAGTCCCGTTTCAGAAAGGCCTAAGCTTTGAAGAAATTCAGTCTTCTCCTCCTCTGAATCTAAGGAGGCCACTTCAGCCTCAATGGCTGCAGAAACAATTGCCGCCTGTCCTCCTTCTCTCTGGGCAAGCTCTTTGACCTGTTCAGTAAGGGCGTTGCCCGTAGCTGCTTCTTCTTCCGCCACATTACAAACATAGAGAACGGGCTTGCTTGTAATCAATTGCAAATGCTTTAGGATCTCCCGCTCTTCAGGAGAAGATTGAACAAAGCGTGCGGGTTTGCCTTCCTTTAATAGCTTGAGGGCCCGCTCCATTAAGGGAAACTGAGCAAGAGCCTCTAAGTCCTTTGCACGAAGTTTTTTTTCAGAGGCGGGCAAGCGTTTTTCAAGGCTTTCCATATCTGCGAGCATCAACTCCGTTTCAACAACCTCAATGTCCCGAATGGGATTGATCTCCCCCTCCACATGAGCAATATCTGGATTTTCAAAGCACCTTACCACATGAACAATAGCATCCACTTCGCGGATATGAGCTAAGAATTGGTTTCCAAGCCCTTCACCTTTGCTAGCTCCTCGCACAAGGCCAGCAATATCAACAAATTCCAGCTGGGTTGGAATAATCTTGGCCGAATTTGCAAGGCACGCGAGTTCATCGAGCCTTTTATCCGGAACGCCAACACGTCCTATATTGGGCTCAATGGTGCAAAAGGGATAGTTAGCCGCTTCAGCTGCAGCGGTTGCTGTTAAAGCATTAAAAAGAGTCGACTTTCCAACGTTGGGTAAGCCTACAATCCCACATTTAAATCCCATTTCTTTCTCCAGATGTGTGAGGGGGCGGGAGCATCTGCATGATCTTTGAAACGTACTCTTCCTTCCTTGGTGAAAGAAGGAGGTGAAGTTCATCAGCAAGGGCAACAATCAAAGAGTCAAGCCAGGCACGTTCTTGCTTTGAGAAATCAGATAGCACATAGGATATGACACCCCCCTTATGCTGAGGCCGTCCAATACCAATGCGAAGCCGCCAATACTGGGTGCCCAGATGCGTATCTAAATCCTTGAGACCATTATGGCCTCCATGGCCACCTCCTCGTTTAAGGCGAATTTTTCCGGGAAGCAAATCCAAATCATCGTGAAAAACAATAATATGTTCAGGGGTAATCTTATAAAAACGGGCTGCTTCTGCAACGGCATGGCCGGAACGATTCATATAAGTTAAGGGTTTGAAAAGAAGAATCTTTTGGTGATCGACCTGTCCCTCTGATAGAAAACCGGAAAATTTGGATTTTTCGGAAGGAAACCCATAGCTTGTGCGGATTTCGTCAATACACATAAAACCAACATTATGCCGGTTCAGTGAATACTCACTTCCCGGATTTCCAAGCCCCACCAGAAGATACATACTTTGACCTCAAAGGAGGGGCGCTTACGCCTCCCCTTCTTCTTTAGATTCGGTTACACCTTCAACAGCTTCAACAGCTTCTTCTCCTTCAGCCGGTGTCACCACTTCCTCCTCATGTTCCTTCATGACGCTTGGCGCTACAATGTTTGCAAGATCATTATCGCGCTCAGCATGAGCGGCCATCACGCTTTCAGGTAATTTAAGATCCTTGAGATGAACCGTATCATGAATCTCAAGACCAGTCAGGTCGATTTCGATATGGGTGGGGATATGATCAACGTCCGCAATTACTTCCAAATTATGGACAATAACGTTCAAAACACCACCGCGCTTAAGTCCAGGAGAGGCCGCTTCGTTGATAAAATGAATAGGCACAGAAACGGCGATTTTCTCTCCTTTTGTGACGCGAAAGAAATCCACATGGAGAGGAAGATCGGTGACTGGATGAAATTGAACGAAACGCGCGAGAGCTCTTTCCGTTTTTCCGTTGAGGGAAATTTCAAAAATTTTTGATAGAAATCCCGTTTTATGCAGCTCCTTATTCAGTTGAATGGGATTCAGGGAAAAATGAACGGGGGCATCTTTGCCGCCATATAAAACTGCAGGTACGCAACCCTCTCGACGCAAGGCACGGGCGGCTCCTCTTCCTATTTTTTCACGCACTTGAACTTCAAGTTGAGGTGTGGCTGTCATACTTAAACTCCTTCAAAACGAAACCACTCTCTTAGAAATGAGAGGGCAAAATCAAGATTCTTGCCTTTTTATATACACTATTCGAATAAAATTGAAACTGATTTTTCACCATGAATACGTTCAATGGCTTCTCCCAAAAGTGGGGCCAAATGAATTTGGCGAATTTTCGAACATTTTTCAACAGCTTCTGTTGCTAAAATACTATCAGTAACAACCACTTCCTGAAGGGGAGAGGTTTCAATTGACTCAAGAGCTGGCGAAGAAAATACACCGTGTGTAACATAGGCCCGCACAGAAAGAGCCCCCTCTTCGAAAAGAGCTTTCGCTGCATTACAGATGGTTCCTCCCGAATCCACGATGTCATCAGTAAGCAGACAATGATAACCTTTCACCTGCCCAATTACATTCATGACCTCTGAAATGCCCGGTTTTTCACGCCGCTTGTCAATAACGGCTAGACCGCAATTAAGCCTTCTTGCAAGCCCTCGCGCACGAACGAGCCCTCCTACATCAGGCGAAACAACCAAGATATTCTGATCCGGGAGGCGTTCCTGAATATCCTTCTGAAAAAGAGGAGATGCAAAAAGATTGTCCACAGGAATATCAAAAAAGCCTTGAATTTGAGCTGCATGAAGATCCACCGTCAGAAGGCGATCAGCACCTGCTGTGGTGAGGATGTCGGCAACAAGCTTGGCTGTAATGGGAGTCCTAGGGCCTGATTTCCTGTCTTGTCGAGCATAGCCAAAATAAGGGATGCAAGCCGTAATACGACGCGCAGAGCCGCGTTTCAGGGCATCCATCGTAATCAACAATTCCATCAGATGATCATTTGCTGGCTTGCTTGTAGACTGGATCGCGAAAACGTCCTCCCCCCGTACATTTTCTAAAATCTCTACAAAAATCTCATGGTCCGCAAAATGCCGAATAGTCGCCTTTGTTAGTGGAGTATTAAGAGTTTTAGAAATCCCTGTGGCAAGAGGAATGTTACTATTACAAGCGATAAGCTTCATGGATTTAACATTGTTTCAGTTTTTGTAACCCTACCAGGCCCTCCACCTTCTGTAAATGGGGAACTTGTTCATTTTTGCACCCGGTCCATCTTTCTTGCGTTTGGTGCAATGAAGGGCTTGCTTGGGTTCCGCTATCCATTAGCGACAGGATGATTCGGGGTTTGAACTTAACTGGAAAGAGACCTTGTGATTATTCATTTTGTGGGAAAGGTCTTGTCAAGCCAAGGCTTTAAAATGCCAATCAGGCAGACAATAAAAACGGGCCAGATTAAGACCATGAGGCAGAAATAAAAAAGGGTCAGAACAAAAATGGGGAAAGAAGTCTTATGAATCCAAACATGACTTTGCCCAAGTCCAACCAAGAAAAAGGAAAAAAGGAAAATCACTGTGAAATTTTTGCCAATAACGCCTAAGATTTCAACACCAAAGAAGGCAAGAAAAAAAGAAAGTCCTAAGAAAAAGGAGAGGTATTTTGGGGCTAGGAGGTCTTGAAGAGAGGGGGAGGTGCGAAGGTTGCGGTGAAAACGGACAAGAAGACCTTGAGCCAGAGCCCCATTGATGAGCATCATCAATGACCAAGAGAAGGCTAAAAAGCCAGGTAAAAACGGGAAAAGCGTTAGTAAGACAGGCTCGGCTCCCTTCATCGTTCCTTCAGGATCAAAGGCTTTAAGAAATTTAGCGATAAAAGAGCTGGGGGTTTCTCCAAATGTAAAGTAAAAATAGAACCCTAAAGAGAGGGCCATGACCAAAGTTGAAGCTAAGGTCAAATCCCTTAAGAGGTATGAGGCTGGATACCAATACGTTTTGTTTGCTTTTGTTTTGTGGAGTAGGACTCGATTGACCAAGAAAATGGGCCCGAGGGCGGATAAAATGAGAAATTCACCCCCTGAAAAAAGTCCCTCCACCATAAAAACAAGGCTTGAGGCAAAGATAGCTGCTCCATAAAGAGGATAAGGGCCCACACCTAAACCAATTAAGAAGAGGGGCAGGGTGCCCAGATATGACACGAACACAAGGCCTGGATGGAATACAACATGAGAAAATGAAAGGGTGGCACTCAAAAGGCCACCCACAATTACCATCCCCCAATTGGAAGTGCTCGTCATCAGCCTTAATCAAGTAGATAGGGCATAAGGGCTAAAAAGCGGGCGCGCTTAATGGCTTGGGCGAGCTCACGTTGTTTCTTTTGAGAAACTGCTGTGATGCGGCTTGGGATGATCTTTCCGCGCTCTGTTGTGAACTTTTGTAAGAGTTTCACATCCTTATAATCGATTTTTATCGCATCCTGCCCGGAGAACGGGCAGGTCTTGCGACGGCGAAAGAAAGGCTTACGGGTTGTTGGAACATTGCTCATTCTTTGTCTCCCTCTTCATCGTCGTCTTCTTTGATTTTGTCAAAGGAGGCATAAGGGTCTTGTCCTTCAAAAGGCTCAAAGGCACGTTCGCGGGTGTGCTTGGTTTGCATGAGAGGCGAAGGATTGACATCTAGTTCTTCGACTTTTACGGTTAAAAATCGCAAAATATCTTCATGAAGTCGCATTTGTCGCTCCATTTCCTTGACAGCTGTCGGTGGTGCGTCAACATTAAAAAGAACATAGTGTCCTTTGCGGTTTTTCTTAATGGTATAGGCAAGGTTACGGAGGCCGCAAAACTCAGTTTTGGTCACTTCACCCTGACCTTGGGTAAGAATATCGGTCATACTGATCGCCAAAGCTTCAACCTGGGCAGCTGAAAGATCTTGGCGCGCAATAAAGACGGTTTCATAAAACGCCATCGTAATTTACTCCTTATGGCTAATCGTGAAAGACCCCATGCCCTTCACAAGCCGGGCACGCCGGCAAAGAGTTGTCTCTTTCATAAAGAAGATATCTGAAAAAGGCAAGAAGGATTGTAACTTAACAATTTAATGAATATATAAGTGTTAGGGAGTTGCGCTATTGTTTGAGGTTTATTTTTGGCCTTATCATTTGTAGAATGAAGGTCGAAAGTAAAGAGATGAAGATTTCCCTATAGGAGGAGAGGCTGTGCAGTGGGATAGGCTAAAAACTTTTTATTACGTCGCGAAATTTGAAAGTTTTACAAAAACAGGGCAACATCTTAATATCTCCCAGTCTGCAATTAGTCGCCAGATTATAGATCTCGAATACCAGGTCGGGCATAAGTTATTTAAAAGATTGCCAAAACGCTTGGCTCTTACCAAGCAGGGAGAACTTCTTTTCCAAAATACGGAAAAAATGTTTATCTTTTCTGAACTTGCGCTTTCGCAAATCCAGAATGAACTCTTAGAACCCCAAGGCGATTTAAGCCTAGGAGCCAATGTAAATCTTGTCGAAACGTGGCTTTATGCGGTTATTCCGGACTTTTTAAAACTCTATCCAAAAATAAATTTATCAATATTTTCTAAAGATGCACCTCTCGATGTAGAGTCTCTAGAAGTTCATGTGGCGCTTCAACCCTATATTGAGGATCAACCTGAACTTATTCAAAATTTTCTTATGAGTTGGCAACGCAAACTTTATGCTAGCAAAGAATATCTTCAGAAACATGGAACTCCCCGGACAGCTAAAGATCTTGAGCATCATCGTTTGATTGGATTTGGCCCTGAAAAAATTCACCTTTTTGATAATATTAACTGGCACTTAAAACTGAGTGGGGCCAACAATTGTGTGCAGAAGCCTTACGTTAGTGCGAATTCTCTTCGGACGTTATTTCATTTAGCTACAAATGGATTTGGTATTATCTCCTTTTCACAAGAATCTCCTTTGCTCAAAGGATCTCCGCTCATTGAGGTTCTTCCTGACATTCCTGGCCCAAACATTGATATTTATTTTACGTATCCTGTGCAACTCAAAGGCATCAAGAAAATTGATGTGTTGGAAAAATATCTTCAGGCCCATGTTAAAGAACATCACCGAAAATTTAACAATTCAGGGGACATTGAAAAAAAACAAAAAGGTGAAATTATAGAGGGTTGAAATATAAGATTTTTTCTCAGTCTAGATTTTAGAATAATTATGATATACATATAAAAATAAAAACCGGAGGAATCATTATGAAAAAACAAGGGAAGAATTTTATAGCCGCTTTTATTGGAACCGCTCTAGAATTTTATGATTTTGCTCTGTTTGGGTTGTTAGCGCCCGTGTTTTCAACTCACTTCTTTCCCAAAGAAGACCCTATAGCAGCTTTAATTGCAAGTTATAGCATTTTTGCCGCAGGCTTTTTAATCCGCCCTCTTGGGGGGATTGTTTTTGGCTATATTGGCGATACTTTCGGACGAAAGAAAACAATGGTCATCTCAATTATTGCTGTCGTCCTTCCGACAAGCTTGATAGGCTTATTGCCTACTTATGCTCAAATAGGTCTGCTTTCTCCTGTTGCCTTGTCATTGTGCCGTTTATTACAGGGTTTATGTGCTGGAGGAGAGTTTAGTGGAGCCGCCATTTTCGTGATTGAACATGCTAAAGAAAATCGAAAATACTTTTCTGGCAGCCTCGTAACCGCTTCCTCAGTGATCGGAATGTTAGCTGCATCAAGTATGGCTTCTCTTTGTGCTCTTGAAGCCATGCCAAGCTGGGGCTGGAGAATTCCTTTCCTTTTAAGCCTTCCAATTGGGCTTCTAGGGTTTTATATAAGGAAAAACACCGAAGAAACGGCTGTTTTCAACAAGGCACAAAAAGACAAGAAAAAAGAAGGTCAGAATTTCTTCTCTCTTATAAAAAATAATTTTATATCCGTCTTAATCACTTTTGGTATAGGAAGCTTCATTGGAGTTCTGTATTACGTTCCATTTGTATTTATGGGGCACTACCATACGCTTGTGACGTCCCTTCCCATATCAACAACCTTATTTGTGATTACCTTAGGCCTTGTTGTGTATATGCTTTGCCTGGCTATGGCGGGTTATATGGCGGACAAACTTGGCCCTCAAAAAGTTATGTTAACAATTGTCTTGGCAACGGTTGTTCTTGCTTATCCCGCCTTCTGGTTGATAAATTCAGGGCATTTTTCTTTGGTTATTCAGGGCGAATTAATTCTTGCAATATTGGCAGGTTTGTTTGTTGGGCCTGCAAATGGCCTCACAGCAAGCCTGTTTGATGTTAAGGGGCGGTGTCGAGGAGTGTCTTTTAGTTTAAGTTTGGGGATTTCGTTGTTTGGGGGACTGACGCCTGTTTTCCTTGTTCATATTATTAATCAAACACAGGTCCTCATGTGGCCTGCGATGTGGATGGTCTTTGGGGCTCTTATTGCGGGACCTGCGGTGTTGGCCTCAACAAAAACACAGAAAGTAGTTTCTCTTAACATAAATTCTGCTAATTCGTATGCAACTTAAGAAATGAAGCCTGCTATCACAGGCTTTTTTTACCATAAAGGATTGAGTGGGCTTTTGAAGCAAACGTTGTGAGAGAAACATCTTCTCCTGCTTTTCCTAAAAAGCTCATTCCAAAACAACCCCTTATGTTAACGTTTCGAAGGGGCAGGGTTATTTCTGGAAAACCGCTGAGAGCTGCAACGCAAGTATGACGCGAGGTTTTTAGGGCAAAGTCTTTGAGGTGTGATAGAGAACTCGAGAGGAGGGGGGCAATGTCGTGGACTGTTGGAAAGACAACCACATCTTCTGGCTCCAAGCCATCATCCATAAAGGTTTGTATTTCTTTTTGCTGAAGGAGGGCCCGTTTATATTCTTCAGTGGAAATAGAACTGGCCAATTTAAGCCGCTCACTAATCAGCTTCCCAAAGGTTGGGGTCGTCTTTAAAATCCAGTCCTTATGGACATTCCAGAGACCGTACATCGCAATGGTTCTAATAACTGTACTCCACTGAGTCAAGGTCTCCTCATCGAGGATAAATGGCGAAGATGAGGATGTTAATCCTTGAAATTCCGTTAGTTTTTCTTGAAAAGATTGTTTGAGCGTTTCTTCTAAAGAATTCACTAAATATGGAATGATTCTGAGGCGAGAAAACTCTCGCTGTTCTTTTATTCCGTAAACATCAAGGACTTGCGCAATAATATCAGGATGTCGCGCAAAGACCCCCACCGTATCTAAGTGAGGAGAGATGGGCAAAACCCCTGTTGTTGGGATTCGATCAAATGTTGGGCGAAGCCCATAGATGCCACAAAAGCTTGCAGGTGCTCTTACGGATCCGCTGGTATCCGCGCCAAGAGCAAAGTCTATAAGATTTGCAGCCACAGCTGCAGCAGAGCCACTTGAAGAACCGCCTGGGACACAGTTGGGTGAGTAAGAGTTGATAGGAGGGCCATAGTGCTCATTAAGTCCAAAGAGACTCCCTCCCAATTCATCGGTATGTGTTTTTCCGACTAAGATTGCTCCTGCCTCTTGCAAAATTGTTACGGCTTGTGCCGTTTTGACCGAAGGGGCTATTTGAGCAAAATAGTCAGGATTTCCTGCTTGGGTACGAAACCCCTTAACATCAAACACATCTTTAACAGCAAAGCGATAGCCTTTGAGAGAATTATTCTTAACTTCAATGGACAGGGGAGGAATAAACTGGGTAAAAGCATTAACGGAATCTATAATTGGAGGCATATACTTATGGCACTTTCTTCTTTGTTTAAAGCAATTTCCAAAGGCAACGTAGTCATTTTTTATTAATGTTTTGTCTCAAACAATTACGTAAATGTAAAGTCTAAACCTCTGAGAGCGGATATCTTTTTTCCCCCAAGGCGCTATTGTAAGGTATTGAAAAATATCATTTCTAGCCCTCCTTATTCCAAAAATGTATATCAACCATATCAAAATAGTTCTTTTAAAACCTTCCGCGATAAAATAAAGTAAAAATAAGTTCGAACAAGTAATTTAAATGTTTTTTATTTGTGTTATATAAGTTGTTGGTTGCTTCCCTGTAAAGCCTGGCAGAGTGTTCTGTATAGCCTCAAGAACACTCTGCAATTTTCCAAAGGTCACTGCCGTTCATAAGTTCACACACAACTCATGTGGGGAATTGACATCCATAAAAGGGATGCCTTAATATAATCCTTGTTTAATAATGGAGTAACCCCATGGCCTATTTTCGATTTAGAAGCGGGAACATAAAGCATATTCACTTTTTGAACCCACTGGAAAATAGGAAATTATTATGTCGAAAACGACCCTTGTAAAAAATACTTTAAAAACCCTTCTTCTCTCTCTTTTGCTGACGACACCTCTACCTGCAGAATCTCCTCCTAAAAAGATTGCGATTACGCAGTATGTTGAGCATGTCTCAGCCGATGCTGTGAGGCGCGGCCTTATTGAAGAGCTGGCGCGTAAGGGCTTTAAGGAAGGTAAAAACCTAACTATCGTCTTTGAAAATGCACAAGGAAACGCGGGAACCGCAGGGCAAATTGCCCGTAAATTTATAGGATTAAACCCGGATGTTATTGTGGGCATTACAACGCCTTCAGCGCAAGCAATCGTCAAAGCAGTGGGACAAGGTTCTCTTCCCATTGTTTTCAGTGCAGTAACAGATCCTATTAAGGCGGGGCTTGTATCATCTCTTACACATCCTCAAGGAAACGTAACTGGAGTTACGGATGCGCCTCCCATTAAAGAGCAAATTGCCTTCTTAAAAAACCTTCTTCCCAAGGCTCATACGATAGGGGTTCTTTATAATCCAGGAGATAGTGGATCTGCCTCCTCCCTAGAGGCCATCCGAAAGGAAGCTGAAAGGCAAAGCCTAAAACTGATTGAGGCAACGCCTTTTAAGTCATCAGATATTCAGGCGGCAATTCTTCAACTTGTTGGAAAAGTGGACGCCATTTATGTGCCCCTTGATAATATGATTGTATCAGCCATGGGATCCGTTTCTGCTTTGGCTTTAAAGCATGATTTGCCTCTTTTTGTGGCAGACAGCGGCTCTGTTGAGGCGGGGGCTTTGGCATGTCTTGGTTATAGTTATAGTCAAACAGGCCATAAAACAGGCCAAATCGTGAGCGAAATCCTGCGCGGGAAAAACCCTTCCGAGATTCCCGTTGCTTCTCCTGGGAGAACGGATATATTCATCAACCAAGATGCACTTGAGAAATTAGGACTTTCTCTTCCTGAGGCAGTTCGTGCTCAAGCACATTTTTATTAGAATAACGGAGTAATTTACGTGAATTTAATTCAATTCATGGGGGCCGTAGAACTTGGTCTTTTGTATGGTCTTGTTGCGATGGGTGTGTGGTTATCCTTTCGCATTCTCGATTTTCCGGACTTAACGGTGGATGGTAGTTTTCCCCTGGGAGCTGCAGTGTGTGCGATTCTTATTGTTTCGGGTGTGGATCCTTGGGTAGCTACCTTTTGCGCGATCTTAGCAGGGATGCTCGCGGGGCTCACAACGGCCTGGATTAGTGTGCGCTGGAATATCCTCCATCTTTTAGCCAGTATTTTAACCATGACAGCCCTTTACTCCATCAATTTGCGGATTATGGGACGCCCAAATATTGCCCTTTTGGGAGAGAAAACCATCTTTTCAGCGCTTGAGGATCCAGCCTTGCGCAGTCTTTTTACAATGCCTTTCGCTATGTTTATCCTGTCAGGAGTTGTTTTGGTTTTGCTCTATCGCTTTTTAATGTCTGAAAAAGGCTTAGCTATACGGGCGACGGGTGCGAACTCACGTATGGCTAAGGCGCAAGGGGTTGCTGTGAATCGAAGAATTCTCTTTGGCATCTCCCTCAGCAATGGACTTGTGGCTCTTGCGGGCGCTCTTTTTGCTCAAAGCCAGGGATTCGCTGATGTAACCATGGGGGTAGGAACTATCATTGTGGGCCTTGCTGCTGTGATTGTTGGAGAGGCGATTTTTAATCCGCGAATAATTCTTACGGCTCTCATTGCTTGCGTTTTTGGATCCATCTTTTACCGTTTAGCTATTGCGATGGCCCTTAATGCTGGATTCTTAGGCTTGCAAGCTTCCGATCTCCAGCTTGTCACTGCTGTTATTGTGGGAATTGCCATGGTGACTCCTAAGCTTCGGGCAAAGATTCTTGATTTTGCCTCATCAGGGAGGTAGCCATGATTCGTATGACCGATCTTCATGTGACCTTTAACCGTGGCACAGCGATGGAAAAAAAAGCTCTGCGGGGGGTGACTTTAGATATAAAAAAGGGCGATTTTGTCTGTGTGATTGGAGGCAATGGCGCAGGAAAAACAACCCTTTTAAATGCTCTTTGCGGGGATGTTTTTCCTGAGAAAGGAAAAATCTCCATTGATAATAAGGATGTTACCAATCTCTCCACCTGGCAGCGGGCACCTTATGTAGCTCGGGTTTTTCAGGATCCAATGGCAGGAACATGCGCGAATCTCACCATCGAAGAAAACTTGGCGTTGGCGATGGGTAGAGGCGCTAAGCGAACCTTTAAAATGGCTCTCAACAAGGAGCATCGAGACAAATTTAGAGCCCAGCTCAGTCGTTTAAAACTTGGTCTTGAAAATCGTCTTCAAGACCCCATAGGAATGCTCTCTGGGGGTCAAAGGCAAGCGGTAAGCCTTGTTATGGCCGTTCTAAGGCCCATGAAAATCATTGCTCTTGATGAGCACACAGCAGCTCTTGATCCTAAAACAGCGGCGTTTATTCTTGAGTTGACTCATGAAATTGTTGAGGAACATTATCTCACAACGTTAATGGTTACGCACAGCATGCACCAAGCCCTTGAGCTTGGGAATCGAACCCTTATGCTGCATGAGGGCCGCGTTGTGTTTGATGTGGAAGGCGAGAAAAGGCGTGGTCTTAAGGTTTCTGATCTTCTTGACCTTTTTCATCAGGCAAGTGGCCTTGAGCTTGATGATGATAGTTTATTATTAAGCTAAGGAAGTCAGTTATGCCCCATGTCGTCAAAGAGGGATGTATAAAGTGCAAGTATATGAAATGCGTTGAGGTGTGCCCCGTCGGTTGCTTTCATGAAGGCGAGAGCATGCTTGTGATCAATCCCGAAGAGTGCATCGACTGTGGTGTGTGTGTTTCCGAATGCCCCCTTGATGCAATTTCGTCTGATACAGAGCCCGGCATGGAAAAGTGGGTTGAACTTAATGCAGAATATGCCAAAATTTGGCCGCACCTTACCTAGAAATGAAACATTCCTGAAACAACTGTTCCAAATCTTGTTTCACGGAACGTCATGGCGTGAAACAAAGAAAATTTTAGTGCATTTCTATTGACCGTGAAAGAGTTTAGCGCTATTCATTATTTCATTATAGTAATTTAAGGTGTTAGAAATGATAGCGTCTTCTCTTTTTCGTATATTCCTTCTGTTTTTTCTCGTTTTTCCATCCCTTCTTTTAGCAGTGGGTTCAGATCATGAGGACGTTCCCCCCTCTACCCCTCAAGAATCAAGTAAAGTTGCGCATAGCATTAAGCAGAGAACAGATGATAAAGACAAGACAATCCCACCGCATATAAGCAACCTCGCACACGAAATACGAAACCACCTACAAGGAATTTTAGGTGGGCTCGAACTTATTAAAGCAGAGTCTTTGTCTCCAGAAGATTCGAAACACTTGCAAACAGCCATAGCCTCTATCCACACGCTTTCAGGATTGGCAAATCGTCTTTTAGACACATCAAAGCTCGAGGCGGGCCAACTCAAGTTAGAGGAAACCAAATTCCCGCTTCGTAAGAAGGTTGAGGAAGTTAGGAATATTTTATCCTCTCAAGCAAAAGAAAAAGGAATAACACTTAACCTCTCTATCAACCCTGGAATACCAGATTTTATTATAGGTGATCCCCTATGGTTACACCAGATCCTTTTCAATCTAACTCACAATGCGATTAAGTTTACAGATAAGGGGAGTGTAACCATTCAACTTGATGGCATGAATGATGCCGATCATTTTATGCTGAATGGAAAAATCATAGATACAGGCAACGGTATCTCACCTGAAACACAAAAGACACTCTTCAACCCTTATGTACAGGCAGATAATTCACATGGAGGGACCGGCCTAGGATTGTATCAAACAAGGAAATTGTGTCGATTAATGGGGGGAGATGCTACCGTTTCAAGTGAGGGAATTGGCAAAGGATCAACTTTTAGCTTTAGCTTTCGGGTAAAATTAGGGCTGAAAGATTCAGAATCTCCAATAGAAAACTCTTCTCTTATAAAATCAGCTCCAAAGCTCGAGGGAAGAAAAGTTCTCGTTGTCGATGATGATGTACTCAATCAAAAAATTTTAACAAATTATTTATCTCAAATTGGGGGTGTTGTTACGACAACATCGAGCGGTCAAGACGCTATAGATGCTCTCAAGGAAAAGTATGATCTTGTTCTAATGGATGAGAAAATGCCTGGGGAACTAAGTGGTTCACAAGCCGCTCAAAAGATTCGGGATTCTAACAAGAATCTTCCTATCATCCGTGTGTCAGGAGATGACACAAATCCCGTAGGCATGGCATGGAATGGTTTCTTAACAAAACCGCTAAAAAAAGAGGCTTTGTATGCAGAAATTCAAAAGTGTTTGATGAATTTAAATAATAATACCGCCTCATCTTCCTCTTCTCATAGTGGGAATGATGTTACGGAGCATAAATAGGGGATCAGGCTTTAAGTCGTATCAAGTGCTTTTCCAGTTGTTTATTTTCCTCAAAGTTGCTAGAAAAAGAAAAGTCGATCGATCTGAGGATTTAACAAATGGAAATTATTCTTTTACAACGCGTCGAAAAGCTTGGGAAAATGGGGGATGTTGTTAAGGTTCGCTCTGGGTATGCCCGCAATTACCTTCTTCCTAAAAAAATTGCGCTCAGAGCCACAAAGGAGAATCAAGCTCATTTTGAAAGGGAAAAGGAAGCTCTTGAAAAGCTGAATCAAAAGCATGTCAAAGAAGCTGAAGCCATTGCCAAAGCTGTAGCTGGTAAGATGATCACCCTCATTCGCCAAGCCAGCGAGGGCGGCCAGCTCTATGGATCCGTGGGATCTCGAGATATCGCAGAGGGTTTGAAGAACGAGAAAATTACAAAACAAGCCATTAGAATGCTTCACCCCATCAAAACGATTGGCATTCATGCGGCAAAGGTTCAATTGCATCCTGAAGTTTCCGTCGATATAAGTGTTAACGTTGCCATGTCAGAAGATGAAGCAAAAATCCAAGAAAAATCTTTGGAGCAAACTGGCGAAAACACGGGGAAAAAATAGCGCCATACCTTCCACTTTTAAAACCTTACTAGGGATTGTCACATGGGCACGGCTCTTGAACCATTAATGAAACCATCTCTATCCCTGGACTCTCTCGAGCGCCTCCCTCCACAAAGCATTGAAGCCGAACAAGCTTTACTGGGAGCCCTTCTGCATAATAACCTTGCCTTTGAAAAGGTTTCAGAATTTCTCCGCCCAGACCACTTTTGTGACCCCGCCCACGGCCGCATTTATGAAGCAATCTCCCAACTTATTACGCGGGGGCATTGCGCCGATCCTATTACCTTAAAGGAATATTTTGACCGAGATAATGCCCTTTCGGATGTCGGTGGTGGCCAATATCTTGCAGAACTCGCAGCCTCCGTCGTTTCCATCATTAATTCGGAAGATTACGGTCGAAAGATTTATGACTTTTACCTGAGACGCCAGCTAATTGATGTGGGAGAAGGCATCGTGAATGAGGCCCATACCCACGATCTCGATATCTCTGCCACGAACCAAATTGAAATCGCGGAGAAGAAGCTCTTTGATTTGGCCACCGTTGGGCAACAAGAGCGCGGACTTGCTAGCTTTTCCACGGCTCTTAAGGAAGCCCTCGTCAGCGCAGAGGTTGCCTATAAAAGAGACAGTCATGTCGTGGGTGTCACAACAGGTTTTAAAAAGGTGGATGAATGCTTAGGAGGGTTTCACCCTTCCGACCTGATTATCGTTGCCGGACGTCCCTCCATGGGGAAAACAGCTCTTGCAACAAACTTTGCCTTCAATGCAGCCCAGGCCACCCTTGAAAAAAATGAGGGAGCCGCGGTTGCTTTCTTTTCCCTTGAAATGTCTGCAGAGCAACTGGCCAATCGTATCCTTGGGCAAGAAACGGGACTTTCTTCTGACCTTATACGTCGGGGAGACATTGGAAAATCAGACTTCCCAAAACTTGTTGAAGTCTCAAACCGCCTTAATTCACTGCCCTTTTTTATTGATGATACACCTGGGCTCAGTGTCGCAGCTCTTCGTACCCGCGCCCGCCGTCTGAAACGCCAAGAAGGGCTGGGCATGATTATCATTGATTATCTCCAGCTTCTCACAACCCCTGGAAAGAACCGCGCTGAGAATCGCGTTCTCGAGCTATCCGAAATTACTCGCAGCCTCAAGGCCTTAGCCAAAGAACTTAATGTGCCAGTCATCGCTTGCTCCCAGCTTTCGCGCGCCGTTGAACAGCGTGATGATAAGCGTCCTCAGCTTGCTGACCTCCGTGAATCGGGATCTATCGAGCAAGATGCAGACGTTGTCATGTTTGTTTTTCGTGAGGAATATTACCTCTCCCGCAAAAAACCCACGGGAAACGACGACAAGACAATCGAATGGGAAAAGGCTATGGCAAAGGTGGCCAATATCGCGGAAATCGTCATAGCAAAACAACGGCACGGCCCTATTGGAACGGTTCAATTACATTTCGAAGGGAGACTCACCAAATTCTCTGACCTTGCAGACACAGCTTATCTTGCGGCAAACTATGGCTAAGCCTCCATTTCCCCACCCCCCATCTATGTCTTTAGCGCTGCTTATCGATCTCGATGCGCTGGCCCATAATTATCGCACCCTTCGCTCAGGCCTAAAAAGGGGCACCCATTGTGGGGCTGTATTAAAGGCTAATGCCTATGGCATGGGGGTCAGGGAAGTTTCCATGCGTCTTTACCAAGAAGGCTGTCGCCATTTCTTTGTGGCTCATTTATCAGAAGCCATTGAATTGCAGTGTTTTGTTCCCAAAGACATCTACATCTATGTGCTGAACGGCCTCAGAAAAAGGGAGGAGAAGGTTTACGGCCATTACAACCTTATCCCAGTTCTTGGAAATTTAGACCAAATTCAAAGGTGGAATGCCTTTTCCAAAACACAAAAAGAGTGTTTCAAGGCTGCTCTTCACTTTGATACGGGCATGACACGCACAGGTCTTCCTCCAAAAGACGTCGCAAAGCTTGAGCTCTCTGATTTTTCAAACACAGAGATCCTATGCATTATGAGTCATTTGGCCTGCGCTTACCAAGCGCCGCACACAATGAATGAAACGCAACGCGATCTTTTTGATAAGCTTCGCAAGCGTTTCCCCTTTGCCCTTGCAAGCCTTGCAAACAGTGGGGGGTTCTTTTTAGGGCCAAAATATCATTATGACATTGTGCGGGCAGGCCTCGCCCTTACGGGATCCTATGCGGCCATTTTTCAAATCAAGGCCCCTTTAAAGCCCGTTATAAAAGCCTATGCTCAAATCCTCCAACTCAATGAAGTTTCAGCTGGCGATTCCATTGGTTATGATGCAACATTTATTGCTTCAAGGGCTTCTCGAATTGCAACCTTAGGTGTAGGCTATGCAGATGGATATTTGCGGAGTCTTAGCAATCGAGGAGAAGTGTATTTTTCGGGCACACGTGTTCCTGTGGCGGGGAGAGTTTCCATGGACCTCATGACCATTGATGTCACCGATATCCCCTCAAGTAAAATTAAGGCAGGGGACTGGGTTGAACTTTTTGGTGACAACCTTTCAATTGATGCTGTGGCGGAGAAGGCTGGCACTGTCCCCTGGGAACTTCTTACATCCCTAGGCCCGCGCTATGAACGGTTTTATCTTAGCAATCAACATGAACAAGAGGTCGCATAATGATTTGGGCTCTTTCAAGTATCGGGCGAGTGTTTTTTGACTTTTTGGCTTCAACGGGCCGCCTTACCCTTTTTTTGGCGCATGCCCTGATTCAGGGCTTCACGCCCCCCTATTATCTGCGCCAAATGGTGCGCCAATTTTGGGAGATCGGTTATTTATCTCTGCCTGTAGTAGGATTGACTGCTCTTTTTACAGGAATGGTTCTTGCGCTTCAAAGCTATACCGGTTTTTCGCGTTTTAATGCGGAAGGTGCTATTGCGAGCGTCGTTGCCCTTTCCATGACGCGAGAGTTAGGCCCCGTACTCGCAGGCTTAATGATTTCAGGACGTATTGGAGGCGCCATGGCTGCGGAAATTGGCACCATGCGCGTGACAGAACAGCTTGATGCTCTGGTAACCCTTTCGACCAATCCTCAAAAATATCTCATTGCACCGCGTTTACTTGCGGGTGTTACCATGTTGCCCCTTCTTGTTTTAATCGCTGATATCATTGGAATTTTTGGGGGATATGTTGTCAGTATCTACCGCCTAAATTTTAACCCAGCTATTTACATCAAACAAACCATGGACTTTATTCAGCTCGGCGATGTAACCTCGGGCCTTATTAAAGCAGCCTTTTTTGGATTTATTATTACCTCCATGGGCTGCTACCATGGCTTTAACTCAAAGGGAGGAGCCCAAGGTGTGGGTAGAGCTACAACCTATGCGGTTGTCTCTTCATCTATCCTGATCCTCATTACCAACTATTTTCTGACAGCACTCCTCTTTTAGGACAGTTTTCCATGACACCCAAATTCACACTCGAAAATCTTTATAAAAGCTTTGGAGATAAGCACGTTCTCCAAGGCGTAGATTTAACCATCTATCCTGGTGAATCTGTTGTCATTATTGGCGGCTCTGGGACAGGAAAATCCGTCCTTCTTAAATGTCTTTTAGGCTTGATTCCTGCGGACCGAGGCAGTCTTAAAATGGATGGAAAAGAAATTATTAAGGAATCCGCCGTTGAAAATGAAGCCCGCCTTAAAGATATTGGCGTTATGTTTCAGGGCTCAGCCCTCTTTGACAGCTTAAAAGTATGGGAAAACGTAGCCTTTCGGCTTATCAATGCCCAACATATGGAGCGTAAAAAAGCCAAGAAAATTGCCCTTGAGAAGCTGGCGGCCGTTGGCCTTACAGAAAAGGTGGGGGAACTTTTTCCTGCTGAGATTTCTGGAGGAATGCAACGTCGCGTGGCTTTAGCTCGTGCCATTGCAACCCAGCCTCATATTCTCTTTTTTGATGAGCCCACCTCAGGCCTTGATCCCATCTTCAGCAGTGTCATCAATGATCTCATTCGTAAATGCGTGAATGACCTTGGGGCAACGGCACTTACCATTACCCATGACATGAACAGCGCTCGTCATGTAGGTGACCGTATTGCCATGCTCTATGGGGGGAAAATTATCTGGTGCGGTCCCGCAAAGGATATCAAGGAAGCCGATAATCCTTATGTCCAACAGTTCATTCAAGGCCTCTCCAAAGGCCCCATCCAACTTGAAACCGATGTACGAGATGTAGCGTAATGTCTAAGGGAGCAACTCATTATGTCTGCCAATCCTGCGGCAGTTGCTTTCCCAAATGGTCTGGAAAGTGTGAGGGCTGCCAAGACTGGAACACCCTTGTTGAAGAAGCAACTCTAGATGCCTTTCAAAAGAAAACGACCCTCAAAGCTCAAAAAATTAATTTTTCCTCCCTTGAGGACGCCTCCCCTCCCCTTTCTCGTTTTTTATCAGGTATGAATGAATTTGATCGTGTCTGCGGTGGTGGCCTTGTTCCAGGGTCCGTGTTGTTAGTAGGAGGAGATCCCGGGATTGGCAAGTCCACCTTGTTGCTGCAGGTGGCCGCACTTATGAGCGCCAAGACGCGCTGTGCCTATATCTCGGGCGAGGAAGCAGCCGATCAAGTCCGTTTGCGTGCCCAACGCCTTAATGTTGCTAAAACGTCCGTCGAGCTTGCCACCACAACCCACATTGGAGACATTTTAAAATCCCTGCATCAGGGCCCCTTAGTTGCCATCATCGATTCCATCCAAACCATGTATGTTGAGGCCCTTGATGCAGCGCCTGGAAGCGTTTCTCAAGTAAGAGCTAGCGCCCATGAACTCATTCGTTTTGCCAAGAAATATGGGGTTGCTATTGTCATTGTAGGACATGTGACAAAAGAAGGCCTTATTGCAGGACCTCGCGTTCTTGAACATATGGTTGATACCGTCCTTTATTTTGAAGGGGAAAGAGGCCATCATTTTCGTATTCTACGCTCAGTCAAAAATCGCTTTGGTCCTACCGATGAAATCGGCGTTTTTGAAATGACGGATAAGGGCTTGCAAGAGGTTTCTAACCCCTCGGCTCTTTTCCTGCCTCATCGTACAGAGGATGTCTCTGGCTCTTGTGTGTTTGCAGGGCTTGAAGGAACACGCCCCCTTCTCGTTGAAATTCAAAGCCTCATTTCCCCCTCTTCTCTTGCAACTCCAAGGCGAGCTGTTGTGGGGTGGGATTCGGGCCGACTTTCCATGATTTTGGCTGTCCTTGAGGCGAGGTGTGGCCTTATATGTGGAACCCGCGATGTGTTTTTAAATGTTGCAGGCGGCCTTCGCATTTCAGAACCCGCAGCAGACCTGGCTGTTGCTGCCTCTCTTCTGTCATCCCTTGCAAACACACCTCTTCCGCGCGACGCGGTCTTTTTCGGAGAAGTTGGGCTTTCCGGTGAAATCCGCCCCATCAGCCAACAAGAAGCGCGTTTAAAAGAAGCCTTTAAGTTGGGCTTTAAATCCGCCTTTGTTCCCAAATCCCCAAAGCCCTGTTCTTTTGGGGAAATGTCCTTAATCCCTCTTGCACATATTGGAGAATTTGCTCATTATTTAGAGATAGAGCCAAAACCCCGACGCGCCTATGGAGCCTAAGCATGATCTCTTCAACCTTTAACAGCGTTGACCTTGTCATCCTTGCCATCATCGGTCTTTCCATCTTCATAGGGATTTGGCGAGGAGCTACCCGCGAAGTCCTAGGCATGGTTGGGTGGATTGGGGCCTTTGTGATTGTCTTTTACGGACTTCCCCTTTTTCGTCCTTTGGGACGCCAATATATCGAAAGTCCCATGGTTGCCGATGCGGTTGTTGCCATCATCCTTTTTATTGTCTCCCTTGGTGTTTTTATCCTCATCAGCCGACTGATTTCCTCAAGTGTTAAAGGAAGCATTTTTGGAAGTCTTGACCGCTCTCTGGGACTGGTTTTCGGGTTTATACGAGGGGCTATTGTCATCTGCATTCTCTTTCTTGGCATTACCTTTTTTTACTTGCCCGATCAAATTCCTCAAACCATTCTTGCCGCGCGCTTTACTCCCCTTATGATGCAAGGATCGGGAGAAATAAAACGATTGATCCCTCATGACTACCTTCCTCAAAAACACGCTCAGTCCACCATTAATCCTTTGGATGCCAAGGATTTGATTAAAAGTCGCCTTCCCACCCTTGAGGATACGGTCAAAACCCTTTCCACTTTAAAACCCGTCTCTCAAAAAAAACCTGAGGAAAAACAAGATATCGAAGACCTTATTCTCACGAACACAACGGATGATGATCTTACGCACTGATTAAAAAAGGGAAAAAATAAAATGTTATCGCTTTTTTAATGATTCTCCCGTAAAATTTACATATTCGTATAAAGAGTACGAGAAATAAGAAACCCAACATTGGAGGAAACAAATGACTAGAACTTTTAACCTTTCCCTTATAGCCGCCCTTGCCCTTGGCACAAGCGCAATGGCTCAATTTACATGCCCAGATCTCGTAAGTAGAACTGATACTGTAAATCAAAGCATAGGAAGCAAATTAAATGATGTAGCGATGGGTGATTTTACTCTATCGAGAGAACCAAAAATCGGTGATATTAGTACCCCTGATTTTAAAAAGGCAACTTGGGAACTTGTTGAGAATAAACTAAGTTTCACATGCGAATATGATCAGGGTACATATAAGTCATCAGCTATTCCAGGAGAATATACTAGCTGTTCTTTTCCAGGAGAAGCAGCTTCTGCTGGAAAAACCGGTGGCTATTGCACGACCGGCGTTAAAGAATGTGCATTAGATTGTGTCCAAAAATCACCAACAGCAAAATAAACCTTTTTTCTTTAATTTAGGGGCAGAGGAGTTTCTTCTGCCCTTTCTTTTTTAGCTCCTTCTCATATTTATCTGAATACTCCTTTCTATTTTCAAACGCTTCAGCCATCATACGGGTCATGACACAGCGATTGAAACGGAATAAATTCCTAAAAAGCCCTGACTTTTTAGGAGTTTGCCCCGTAATATGCAAGACGGTATTCAAATCAGAAACCTAGCTACTTATCTATCTACCCTCAGCTCAACCTTGCTTGCCTCTCCGATTCAAGAAGCATAGTCTACAGATTCTCACTTGTAGGGATGACTCCATCTATATACACCTACTCATTCCATGATTCTTTCTGAACACGTGTAAGACGCGGCAAACAATTTTAGAAAAAGAGCTGCTTTATGCCAAGGTCAGCAACTGCAGTCTCCACAATTGTTATGTTCGTAATCATTTTTTTGTATTGAGCAGCTTGAATCATTAATAATTTTATCCCAGTTGTCACAGCGTTTCATGAGATGTTTTTTACAGAGGCATATCGCATCTCCTCGACCTGAGCTGGCGATACAGACCACACCACCGAAAATTGTGCAGGCAAAACTCTCACAAGCAATTAGCCCTGCACATGTGCAACCAAACTGACTTTCTAACTGCTCTTCTGGCTGAGGTGCAGCTGTGGCTGAACATTCTGATATAAAAATTATGAAAAAAAGAAGTTTATATATATTTTTCATCTTTATAGCTTTCAACAAATCTTTGGTTTTGTCATACTTTATAATCAGGCATATCTTAATCTGATTTTATTAACATATGGTTAACCTACGCATAAGGCCATAATTAAAATAATTATGGCCATCATCTCTCAGCTTTATAAGGCAAAGGTTAAGCAGATTGAATAACTCTGCCTTCTTTATTTTTTCCTCGGATAATCCTTTCTATTTTCAAACTCTTCAGCCATCATACGGGTCATGACACAACGGCTTAAAAATAAGATTGCCCTTATTACAGGCGGGTCCCGCGGCTTAGGAGCGGCTGTTGCCAAGCGGTTTGCCCAAGAGGGAGCTCAACTCATCCTCATTGGCAGAAATACGGCCGCTCTTGAAGCCGTGGATGATGTCATTCAACACTATGGCCCCCCTGCCCTCCTGATTCCCTTTGATTTAACTGATCTTCCCCGCATCGATGATCTCGCTAGATCCCTTGCGACGCGCTTTGGTCGGTTAGACATTCTGGTTGGAAATGCAGCCATTCTGGGAGGAGCCGCGCCCACAACCCATGTCCCGCCCACTGCGTGGCACCAAATCATGACGACAAACCTCCATGCCAACTGGCACTTATTACGCTCCCTTGAGCCCCTTTTGATTGAAGCAAAAGCAGCACGCCTGATTTTTGTCACAAGCAGCGTTGCAGCAAATCCTACGGCCTATCGAGGCCCCTATGCCGTGAGCAAAGCGGCCCTTGAGATGATGGTTAAAACTTATGCCTTAGAAGTTAAACACCGCAATTTTCGGGTGAACCTGATTGACCCCGGAGGTCTTTGCACTGACATGGGCGCAGAATGGATGGGAGGTAAAGAGAAAGTAGCGCTCCTCCCCTCTCCTGAAAGTGTGGCAGAGGCCTTTGTTCGATGTGCGGAAGAGGCTTGCCCCTTTCATTGCGAAATCGTGAGAGCAGATCATTAACAAAATTTCAACCTTTTTGATATAGGATTGTTTGCATAAAGGAAGGTGGATATGAAAAGAACTCTGCAATATATAGCCTCATTGGGATAATTTTTGGTATTGGTTCAACTCCTCCTGCTGAAAGTGCAGGAAAAAGTTGCATTGCATATAAGAAGGTGAATTGCACAGGAGAAAAAATCCCTTTAGGCACCCAAAATAGCCTGGAGGGGTGTTGTGAGTCAGTCGAGGATATAAATAGCGGCCGCCCCCACAACCGGAACCTTACCTTTATTACGAATGGGGTGCTACCCCCTGCAATACTTTTCCTACCTACCCCAAGACTTGCAAAAACCCATAATAGTATCCCCAACAATTTTGCGTTGTTTTCTTAATTCTTTATACGCATAAAGGCAGGAACATGGTCCCCGAAGCCAACGAATGGGGTCTCTGGTTCATGCTTTTCGTGGGCCTTCGAAACTTTATAAGGTTTTGAAGGCTTCTCTTTCTCATGCTTTGGGAAGGCTAAGGAGTACTCTTGAATCTTATGCTGTGAGGTCTTTAAGATAGGGTCAAGATATTTTCCCTCATGGGGCGAAACCAAGGTAAAGGCTTTCCCTTCCTTACCTGCGCGTCCGGTACGGCCAATGCGGTGAATATAATCTTCGGGGGTGGTTGGCACATGAAAGTTAATTACACCGGGCAAATCTTCTATATCAAGGCCACGAGCTGCAACATCACTCGCAATTAAAAGATCAATTTTCCCCTCTTTAAAATCCTTCAAAGTCTTATTGCGCACCGATTGGGTAATATCCCCGTGAAGGGCTCCCACCTTAAACCCATAACGTTTCATGGAATTATAGACGATGTCCACTTCTCGCTTACGGTTACAAAAAACAAGGACTTGATGGAGGTCTTCCGCTTTTAACAATGACCTAAGGACATCCCTTTTTTCCTTCTCAGGAGCCCGCACAATAAATTGCTCAATAAGAGAAGGCGCCTTTGAGGTGGCTGAAATAGTAATTTCTTCAGGGTTTTTGAGAAACTGTTGGGTTAGTTTTCGAATGGGCTCTGGCATGGTGGCTGAAAAAAGGGCTGTTTGGCGGGGAGGCAAAAGACTTGCGATCCGTTCAATATCCGGAATAAAGCCCATATCTAGCATACGATCCGCCTCATCAATCACCAGCATCTTCACATCATTCAAAAGTATTTTTCCGCGATCATAAAGATCCAAAAGCCGCCCTGGTGTTGCGATTAAAACATCAACCCCCTTGAGGAGCTTTTTCTCTTGGTCTCCAAAGGACTCGCCCCCAATGAGAAGGGCCACCGTAAAGGTGTAATGCTTGCCATAAATGGCAAAATCATCGGCCACTTGAGCTGCGAGCTCACGGGTAGGTTCCATAATTAATGAGCGTGGCATACGCGCTTTTGCACGCCCTCGGGTTAAAAGATCTAAAAGAGGCAGAATAAAAGAAGCCGTCTTGCCCGATCCCGTTTGAGCCAAAGCAATGATATCTCTTCCTTCCAAAAGAAGGGGAACGGCCTTTTCTTGAATTGGTGTCGGGGAAGTATAGCCCACTTCAGCTATAGCTTGAAGTGTTTTAGGATTTAGCCCTAATTTCTCAAATGACATATGGTCCTAACTCTAAAAATCATACAACACAATTATCTAAAAGACTTATTTATTATAAAAAGTCAAATATTTCTTTAAGAAGAAATTATTTTGGAGAAAAAATGCGGCTTTTGAGAGACAATCAACGTAGATATGCGCGCTCTCGATGCCATTAACCTTCCTCGGGTAAGGGTAAGATATCTGAATTGCTCCCCATCCTATAGGCGAAACGCTCATTATTTGAATAATTTTTCTCTCGAAAATGCGCTTCTAAAAATTTAACTGCCCCCAATCCCATAAGCCCCGCTAGAAAAAAATAACATGAAAGCAGAAAAGAACCATTGCTGAACGACGCAAGCCAAGAGGCAATAAGAGGTGCTGTTCCTCCGAATATGCTCACTCCTAAAGAAAAACTCAAGGCTGCTGCCCGATAGCGATACGTCGGAGCAAAAACTTCAACAATGAATAGATTCATGGGACACTTAAACATCGTTGATAAAAAACTAACGACAAGTAGAGCAACAACACACGTTATAAACATGTCTGAGGTAAAAAGATAAAAAAGAGGAAAAATAGAGATCGTTGTGAGTAATCCTCCAATTTTCATAAGTTGGAGACGGCCTGTTTTATCAGACAAACATCCAAAGCTAAAATGTCCGATCATCATACAAGAGGTTAATAAAATTGGAATAAACATGGCTGTCGTTGTAGAAAGAGAAAACGTATTTTTTAAATAGGTAGGCATATAAACTACTAATGTATAGCTCAAAATTCCTCCAGCACCTGCCGCTCCCATACAGGATAAAAATACTGTGGGAGTTTTTAGAAAATCTTGAAAAAACGAACCTGGAGCTACTTTTTTCTTAACAACAAATTCTGGCGATTCTTGAATTTTTTTGCGAACATAAATTCCTACTCCTGCTATTAAGAAACCAAAAACAAAAGGCATACGCCACCCCCAATTTGGCATCATTGGTAAAGTAAATAAGAAACTTGTTAAGGATCCTAAAAACACTCCTCCCATATAGCTCGCAACGACAAGACCTCCTGCTTTTCCGCGTTTTTCTGGAGAGGTGTGTTCAATTGTGAGGATAAGCCCTCCTGTATATTCCCCACCTACAGAAATTCCTTGAAGAATCCTTATGACAAAAACACTGATAGAAGCCCATACCCCTATGGTTTCATAAGTTGGCAAAAGAGCGAGAGCGAGGGTAGATAAACCCATCAATGTCGCTGAAAGAACAAGGGCTACCTTACGTCCTAAAAGGTCCCCTATATGGCCGAAAACAACCGCCCCTAAAGGACGGGCAAGGAAACCAACACAAAAAGCACCGTAGCTTTGGATTAAACTTGAGAATGGATTAGCCGGATTAAAAAAAATAGGGGCCAGAACAGACGCCATAAGGCCATAGACAGTCAAATCATAGATCTCTAAAGTTCCTCCAATTATAGAGGCTCCGAGCACTTTTTTATTTAATTTCATAATTCCTCCTTATTGATAATTTTATTTTTCTAAAATAATTCCATAGTATCCCTGGCCATTATCTTTCTCTTTGTTATACGTACAATCAAAAAGGCGTTCTTCTATACCACTTCTACTTCAAGACACCTTATTTAGAATCTGAAAGTTGTCATTGATCCGATCAACCATAGA
>MEMA01000012.1:1715-29447 GCA_001767835.1 Alphaproteobacteria bacterium GWC2_42_16 | reverse complement strand
TTTTGGGAATTCCTCAAAATCTTCCCGCAAAAACTTCTAGCTGAAACCTAGAGTATCATTGAAATTTTTGGGTTTCCTTTCAGACACTAATTAACTTAAGTTGTTTTGTTTCAAAACTAGAGGGAGAAACATAGCCTCCACTCGTTGTATACTTTGTTGTGGGGTCTGATGAAGATAGTTGAGGATCGGTTTCTAAGTTTTGCCTTCCAAGTGAAGATGATTGATGGGGTGGCGAAGCAGTTTGTTGCTGACCAGAAGGGACATCCTCTCTTTTCCTTTTTGCGGGTGTAGCCCTTGTAAGGTTCCCATCTTCCATCGCCAATAGCTCACAATGGAAAGGAGAGGACAGGAGGAAGAAGGAAACGAGCAATAAGTGGAGAATTTTAATCATCATTAATAACCCTATTATTACCACAAACTAGCAACTATTTATAAGTTCCCATAAAGAAAGTCAACATTTTTTCTACTAGAAGGTTGAATATATATTTCTACAATGAACCTCCACGGGGCAAGCCCCGTGGTATCTTGTCGGCCTAAAGGCCGAGTTCAAGCGGCGCTTGCCCCATGTCTTCCTGACCCTGATGCTCTATATACCGTTTAATCGCATATTCATTGATACCTACTGTCGAAACAAAATAACCGTCCGACCATATCCCATCTATTCCCCAGTAAGCCTTCCTCATATACTCAAATTTTTTCTTTAGTAATTTCCCGCTTATTGACTTGATGGTTCTTACTACATCGCTAACTCTCATCTTCGGCGGTATCGATAGATGCAGGTGAATATGATCTTTGTCATGATTCATTGTTAATAGTTTGATCTCAGGAAGGCTTTCTTGAACTTGACACATTATCTTTTGAAAATACTCAAAGCTCCCCGCATTCAAAATTTCTCGCCTGTATTTACTCACGAGGACCAAATGATATTCACACCGGTAGGCACAATGTCCCTGCTTCCTTATCTCCATTCTTTATCTATAGCAGGAAGACATGGGGAGCGCTACATCCACGGGGCTAGCCCCGTGGTTTTAAGGGCGTATAAAGAAGCTGCCCTGGGTCCTGCGTGACCAAGCAGCGGGACTCATGACCTCTACTGCATAACGCCTCATGTTTCAAGCGTGGAGTCGTAAAGTTATTGATTCATGAGTACAGGTTCTCTAACTAATTTGAAGTTTCTAACCATTTATTAACATTCAATTGAACCGCAGCATCCCATCCAACCTGAACAGTAGGCCTTGGAGTCATTTTCCAAACATTCCTTATACCTACCACAAAAGTAGCTTTGTCTCTCGCTGCATTGTAAAGCCGGGCAGGACTTTTCCCAGTCATTCGAATCCGGGCATGGTTTAGGATTACAGTCTGTACCTGTTATTGTTTCACTGTTACTACTTGCAGAAACAGTTCCTGGTGTAAGTAGTAATATCATCGCTGTAACCGCTTTTAATGTTAAAAGAATTTTTTTATCCATAGTTGCTCTCCTTTTTTCTGATTTCAAAAAATACAACAGAAAGAGTTAAAATTACGTTAAGGGGAGTAATTTGGAGATGCTCTCTACACTACCCGTCAGTTTTTGAAAAGCGAGCATTTTGCTGACTCCAGGAGGTTGAGGATGGTTTCAATAGCCTTGGGAAGAGAGTGAGCAAGCAGGAAGTGGAACTGAATGAGTCCTTGTTTAAAAACTGAATAGAGAGGACAGCTCAAGGTTTTCTTCCAGGGAATGGGGTGATCTTGGCCTATGAGAAAGGCAATGAGCATGCCGAGCCCGAGAATAATGAGAAGAGAAATGAGGCGAGCTGATTTCGTCATATGGGTATTTTCCCAATGAAACCCTGAAGTTTTTAATTTTCTGAACAATTCTTCTATGGACCAGCGCTCACGGTATTTAGAGAGAATCTTTGAGGCTGATAATTTCTGATTTGTCATAATAATGACAAGATCCCCGGCTTTAGCTCGAGTTCCTGCAAAATAAACGGTGCTGCCATACATATCCTTTTCTACAAGCCTCGTTTGATTGTAAGTCAGATGATGAAAGAGCCTTTTAATGTGAATAGGCTCCTTACCCCAGGGAAGCAAAGTGTTGTCTTTCATCCGAATAAAATACGGGACCTTGTTTTTATAAAGAGCCTTGAACCAATTCTCTCCCACGAACTCTCGATCCGCCATCAACGATTTAATACGATGAAATCCAAAGATCTCATCAAATTGATTAAGGAGATCGAGACGTTCTGCTGTATTAGAATTTCCAGCCTTATCAAGCTCTACAAACAAGAGTGGTAACGAAATCTTTTTGCTAATTCGCTAGCTTAAAACGAGGTAATTGATATTTTTAATGCCGAACTTCCAGTTGGTTCGATCGAGACAAAGGTCAAACTTTCCTTTAAATCCAAGAAGATCAACAATAGCCTTCGCATAATCCCTTGCACACAAGGCTTCTTCACAAAAAAACGCTCTACTTTTCGAAGAGCAGAATGAGGATTGGGGCTATCTACATATCGAGAGAGGCTTTGCTGATGCACGTTTTTGCCAGATAAAAGTCCTAAAATCATCGCGGCCCTCAGCGGAAAATCACCTCATGACCTAAGAATCCTAATAATTTTGCAACTCCCTCCATTAATCACAGAATTACGAAGGCGGCTTCCTTTAAGGGAAAGCTTTGGTGAGATTTTGTAAGCTCATCCAGCTTGTCAAAACGAGAATCCAGATGACGCGTGCGATGCAAAGTCATGTGGGGCTTATAACTTTCAGCTATTGTCGATTGATTGAGCTCAAAATCTCCTTTTGAAAGCCTCTTCACCTCATCAAAAAGCCACGCATTCATTTCAGTTAGGATCGTATATGAAGGCTCAGTGGGAACAAAAGCAATAACGTGTTTAAAAAGAAAACGCACCCCTTCAATTTCAAAGTACGGTTTTTGGATTTTTATCTGTTTTTGAAGTGCAGCGCTTAGGGCATCCCCAACGGAAACGGCCTCCTCGTCAGGAATCATTTTGTCAATAAAACCAAGGGTGCAGTGATGTTTTCGCCGCTGACGCTTATAGCCACTTTTTTCTAGAAGGTCATTGATGGCTTCTTGATCATTTCTGCTGACATTAATTTTTATTGCCATTGAACGCATAGGATTTAACTACCCCTGATGGCGTCCCCTACGGGATTCGAACCCGTGTTGCCGCCGTGAGAGGGCGACGTCCTAGGCCTCTAGACGAAGGGGACATGGTATTGCCTTGTACATGAAGTCACTTTCTGAAGCAAGAATTTATTAACCATTTTCTGTTATCCCTAAGGCGTAAACATTAAATTGGGAGACAAAAATGAAAATTTTTTCAATAACAATAACGACTCTCGGCCTTTTTTATCTTTCCTCACCTCTTGATGCTAATATCTCATCATGTCAAAATTCATGTTATAGAGCCAAAGCTAATTGTAATTCTCTTAAATCACATACATTCAATACATGTGACCATGATTTATTTACATGCAAGGCCAGCTGCAATAGCGGCAAACCAGGAGAAGTTTATGGGGGTTCTTCCCTTGAGATTTCCTTTAACCCGATTTTAAATTTAGAGCCCTAATTTCAAGGCGCGTGAGGACATATGTAGCGCCAATAATAATAAAACTCCCCATAAGGGTCCAATGGGAAGGCACTTCCTGAAAGAAAATATAGCCTATGGGAGCTGCAAAGCAAAGCCGAGTATATTCAAACGGTGCCAGGAATGAAGGAGTGGCGTACCTAAGGGCGGTTACAGAACAATATTGAGAAAAAACGCCCATGGCTCCAATGGTCATTAAAGTCAAGAGGTCCGGCAGCGACGGCGTTTTCCAAACACCTATTGCGATAAATCCCACAATAAACGTTGTAACTGTGTTTGTATAAAACATAATGGTCACCGTACGTTCTGTGCGGGAGAGGATCTTTGTACAAATGATAGTGAAGGCTGCAAAAAGGTTCGCAAAAAGCTCAACCCACACCGCAAAGCTCGCAGTCACTTCATGGGGGTGCATCATTACAATAACTCCAAAATAACCTACAATGATCACGAACCACTTTGCGAGCGAAACCCTATCCCTTAATAGCAAAAAGGACATCACTGTTGTAAAAAGTGGCCCCGTCATTCCAATAGATGTGGCGAGGGCTAAGGGAAGGTTCCTGTAAGCGTAATAAGCACAACCCATTGCGCCAATTACACTTAAAACCCTTAAAAGGTGGAGGAGCGGTCTTTTTGTTGTAAAACTTTTAATCCCTGCCTGCAAAAGGAAGGGGCTAAAAACAATAAGGCCAAAGAAATACCGCATAAAAAGGATAATAATACTGTCCACTTCAGGGGAAAGGGATTTGGCCAAGGACATGGTCGTACTAAAGGCCAACCCCCATAGCAGCATGAATCCCGCTCCCATGAGCTTTGGCGACATTTTGTCTGTCAGGATTTCAAGACGGCTTTCAATCATAAATGGCTCTCTTCCTACCCCTGATGATATAGGAAAACATTTAAAAAATCACAATAGATCAAGGAAAATTCAAATTGTAGGCATTTGTATGGCCTACGTTCCTTTGAATCAGAATTCTTTCCTTAAATAAAGCTTTGCCATATATCCATCGTTTTGATACCCGAGTTGTTCCATGAGCGGTATGATGGCAGAAACATCAGTTTTAACGGCGTATCGGATAGTTATATTTTTCTTTGATGCCTTCATAAGGTCTCAATACATTTCGATAGTTTTTCTGTCGCTTGGCCTTTCGCACGCTGACCAGCAGGAATTGTCTCAGGCTTTTCATCTTCAAGATAATAGACAAAAAGGATTTTTCGATCAACTTTCTGTATCCAGCCAACAAACCACCCTAATTGATAATCCGTATCTCCAGAGGCGTATCCAGATCCCGTTTTTCCATAGAGCTTCCAGCCCCTAGCAAGCTCTTCAATATACAAGATATTCCTTGTATGAACTTGGGCTTGTTTAGAAACGGGAAGAGTAGATTTAACCAATTTTTCTAAAAATTCAATTTGTTCCATGGGTGAGATTTGTAAAGAACTTGAAAGCCATGCATGGGTCAAGCCATTGTTCTTTCCTTTCTCTCCCGAAAGATTTTGGTTTCCATAACTGAATTTGGAAATATAATCCTTGAGTTTCTCCATCCCCAACCGTTGAGTTATGACTCGGCTATACCAAATACAGCCATTCTTCATCCAGGAGGTTGGATTATGAGGCTGTTGCCATATTTTCAGCTGGGCTCCAGATTTTTTATCATAGGGCCATTCAGGGTTTGTTTCATTTACTAAAATTCCTTCATTGTACCCCATCAGGCTAAGAGGGATCTTAAAGGTTGAACAGGGTGAATGCCGCTCATAACAATCGCCTTCTTGCTTGAGAATGTTATTCCCTTCTTTAGCCAAAAAGCATGTTGACTGAGCTAGCGAGCTCAATGAAAAGAACCATATAAAAACCAACGCTATAACTAATTTTTTTATAAATTCACTCATTATCCCTTGTTTAATCTAGCGTCTCGTTTTGTTCCTATCGAGGTGCATAAAGGCCTAAGACAGCGCCCGTTGGATCCACGAATACGCTGTAGAACCCTTCGCCTCCACCCAAATCCGTAATTGGAACAACAATTTTAGCTCCCAGCTTTTCAGCTTTTTCAGTATACTCATGAATATCACTTACATTTACAAAAGCAATCCATTGGGAATCTTCATCTTGAGCAATACCCCCACATGCCCCCTCACCTGCATCAATCTCAATGTAAGGTATTTTCTTTTCTCCTTTAGTATGATCAGTAAGTCTCCAATGAAAAAGATGCTCGTAAAATTGTCTTGCACCCTTTAAATCAGATGTTTTCATCTGCATCCAGCCAAAAGTATTTTTCATTCTTTTCTCCTTTTTACCTATTTGTTTCTAAGCTTCAGCTTCTGCCATAGCCTCTTCATCGGACCCTTTGAATGCCTCCATCCGCCCACAGATCTTATCCATAAAAATTGCCAAGGCACCATTACAAAGAACGTTTGTAACGGTAATAAAGGGATCTATGAGAATATAAAGCGTCGTTAGAAGCCCTATCATGGTAGGTGAAAAGCCATAGTGGTCAACAAGGATTGGGCACAAAACAACGACCTCCCCCCCTGGCACAGATGGAGCCCCAAATTTTGCAACCATATAGTACATGCTAAAGAGAAGAAATGTCCCGTAATCCATAGCTTCAATGCCTGTTGTCGCTAAGACAACAGCCATAAGAATAGGGATAGCTACCGAATCTCCCACATGGTGAATATTGACAGTTGCTGGAATCATGATTTGAGCCACAGCTTTATTTTTTGTATTGGCTTCTGCCCCCTCTAAAGTTAACGGTAATGTTGCCATACTTGACATGGTAGAAATAGCCACAAGCCCTGAGGGGAATACATTTCCCAACGAATTCTTAATATCCCTGAGTTTCCCCATATTTGCTTTAAAGAAAAACAGCAACGTAGACAAAGCCTGCATAGCGACGATAAGGCCAATCATAGGGCCATATCCTGCAAACATTTCACCGAGTGATTCGTCGTGTTGGATCTTAAATAAAAAGCCAATAACATAAAAGGGAACCAAAGGAATAAAGACTTTTGTTAATCCCGCTTGGACAAACTTTCTCAAAGTATCCCCCCAAGAAGCCAACCTCTCACTTCCGAAAAAGGCTCCATAAAGGCCAAAAACAATGCCCGCAAGAAGAGCTATATCTGTTCCAATCACATGAGGATATGGAATGGAAAAGAAGGGCTGTAATTCAGTCAAGCTTGAGGCCACTTTCTCTGCAGCATTGCTTGTGTGATAGCCAAGAAGTGGCAAGAAGAAGTCCCCTGAAATATATCCTAATTGAACAAAGAGAAAGTTAGAACAAACCACAATCACTAAAATCATCAAAATTAAGAGCGGAGCTTTTTTTTGAAAGCCTGCAAGACAAGCAAAAATCAACGAAAACACTATGACAGGCATGGTAAAGACGAGGGTGTCCTTTAAAACCATACTAATTGTAAAAAAGGTTCGTTGAAGCCATTCAGGAACCCACTCCCCAAAAAAGATAATTAAAAGGATAGCAACTGCTAACTTAATAATAAGCCCAAATTCTTTCATGAAATCACATCTTTCCTTTAAAAATAATTTCAGTAGCTTAATCAAATCCCTTATCTATTGAAAGGGCCATAATTTCTTTTTTTGTTTTTGGAATTGACTTCAACGGATAAAAACCCCGTAATTAAGAGATAAGAACGTGAAGCGCACTTTTCAACTCAGTATTCGCAAGCGCTGTGTGAATTTGTGTTTAGGACCTTGTAGATTCGAGGAGTTCTTCAATGTCCACATTTAAATTTATGGCCAACAATTTTAGCACTTTTTGAGATGCTTGTCTTTTGGAGGACTCGAGCTGAGACAAGTAAGATTGCGTTATGCCGCTTTGCTTAGCTAACTCTTGCATAGTCTTACCGCGATATTGACGCCAAACACGAATAGGATTCTCTCCAGAGACTAATTTTAGAAGAAGTTCATGGGGAATACCTTCATGATCTTTGTTTCGCTCAAGGGCTTGTGTGAACAAGGTATCATCATCAAAATATTTATAGGAAGCTGTATTTCCCGGATAGCCGGGCATTCTTTTCTTCAACCTAATGATAACAAAATAGTTGATTAATTTCTTTGATAAAAGCTTCTCTTTTCATAGGAATAAAGCTTATGATGAAAATCTTACTTTCAAAATACAATTTTCACGAAGTCACTTTAACCATTTGATTTTACAGTTAAATTCGATGCGATGACTTTCTATTTAACTGCTCGGTTGCAACAGGAGGTATTCCCGCATTCTTGGAATTGACTTCAACTCATAAAATGGCTTATACAACAATCCATACCCTCATACTTAGGAGATAAAAACGTGAAGCGTACTTTTCAACCCAGCAATCTCATTCGCAAACGCCGCCATGGTTTTCGCGCGCGCATGGCCACCGTTGGGGGTCGTAAAATTATCTCGCGTCGTCGTGCAAAAGGAAGGGCGCGTTTGAGCGCCTAAGCTATCTCTTGGAGCAACTTCTCAAACGGTCAGATTTTTTAAGAGTTGCAAAAGCAGGACACCGCGTGGTGACGAGAGCTTTTATCCTTCAAATCTATCAAAGGGCATCTGAAGGCGCTTGTCGTATTGGATTTACGGCAAGCCGCAAAATAGGGGGAGCTGTAGAGCGCAACCGAGTTAAGCGGAGACTTCGGGCCTTAGCAAGGCAATATCTCACTCCTTTAGATAAACCCGGCGTAGATTATGTCCTGATCGGCCGCCAAGAAGCCTTGAAAAGAAAGTTTGCATTGATGGGGCAAGATCTGGAAGCAGTGCTTTCTAAATGGAATAAACTGGACAAATCATGAGTCGTTTTCTTTTTAAGCTCCCCGTTTATTTCTATCGTTTCTTTATTTCTACATGGCTGCGTCCTAGATGTCGTTTTTTACCCACATGCTCCGAATATGCCCTTGACGCCATAGACCTTTATGGGCCTTATAAGGGATGTATTTTAGCCCTGAAGCGCATTAGCCGCTGTCACCCATGGGGAGGGCATGGATTTGATCCTGTAACGGAAGAGGAAAAATGGAAGAATACAAAAATGTAATCATGGCGATCGTATTTTCGCTGATTATCATCCTTGGGTTTCAATATTTCTTTTCACCAACGACACCGCCGCCATCTAAAGAACAGCAACAGACCAAGCAACAAATTGATGTCACTCCTAAAGAAGGAACAATACCAGAGTCTTTTCTCAGCCGTGAAAATGCTTTGAAGGCAACCCCTCATCGCATCAACATTCAAACGAACACTTTAAAGGGATCCCTTAACCTTGACGGGGCGCTCTTGGATGATCTTATCTTAACAAAATATCATGAAACCATAGATCCACAAAGCCCCGAAATTGTCCTATTATCCCCTGAAAACACTTCTCAGGCTTACTTTACACAGTTTGGATGGGCAGGAACTCAAGAAAATCTACCCACTGAAAAAACACTGTGGCAAGCCCATGGTGACAAATTAACTCCCCAAACGCCCGTAACGTTGACTTGGGAGAATGGGGAAGGCCTCACCTTCAGCCAGGTCATTTCTATTGATGAAAACTATATGTTTACCATCACCCAAAGTCTCAAAAACGCCACCCAAAAAGCTGTGTCCTTGGCTCCTCATGGCGTCATCGCAAAACGAGGTGAAGCGAAGTCATCTGGCTTTTTCATCTTGCATCTTGGCCCCGTGGGTGTTTTTAATGGGAAACTGCATGATCCGAGCTATGAAGACCTTGCCAAAACAAGCTTGATCCAAAACCCCCAAGGCCCGGGGTGGTTTGGACTCACAGACAAATATTGGCTCACAGCCTTTGTCCCCGATCCCCATGCCCCGATTACTTCTTCTTATAAGGAGACGGGAACAGGCAATAATACGTTTATCACAGCTCAATATCAGAGAGATCCTCTCACATTAGCTCCGGGACAAACTATTGAAGTGACCGACTATTTTTTTGCAGGTGCTAAAATCCTTAACCTTCTTGATGGCTATGAAGAAACCATTGGGATGACACACTTTGACTTAGCCGTTGATTTTGGATGGTTCTATTTCCTTACAAAACCAATTTTCTATGCCCTTGAATTTTTGAAGGGCCTTCTTGGAAACTTTGGCCTTGCCATTCTAGGACTTACAGTCATTATCAAATTAATCTTTTTCCCTCTCGCCAATAAGTCTTATGAGTCCATGGCCAAAATGAAGGCTCTCCAGCCGGAAATTGAAAAAACGCGTGAGCGTTATAAGGAAGATCGGCTAAAGATGAATGAAAAGGTGATGGAGATTTATAAAAAGGAAAAGGTTAATCCTATGGCGGGTTGTCTTCCTATGATTATTCAAATTCCTGTGTTCTTTGCCTTATATAAAGTTCTCTTCGTGTCCATTGAAATGCGCCACGCCCCTTTCTATGGTTGGATCCATGATCTATCGGCGCCTGATCCAACAACTATTTTCAATCTGTTTGGATTAATCCCTTGGGATCCCCCCTCTTTCCTTATGCTTGGGGCATGGCCTATCATTATGGGAAGCACCATGTTTTTGCAGCAAAAGATGAGCCCCCCTCCCGCTGATCCAACGCAAGCTAAGATGTTTCTTGTTATGCCCTTTATTTTTACCTATATTCTTGCCAAATTCCCTGCAGGACTTGTCATTTACTGGGCATGGAATAACACCCTTTCAATCGCTCAACAATGGGTGATCATGAGGCGTGCGGAGAGGAAAAAGAAACGTCATGGACAAAGCGCCAACAAATAAGGAAGACTTTGTCCGCTGGCTCTTTGCACACCCCTGCACATTTATCACCAGTGTTGCAAAGCTAAGTGATCTTCCAGAGCCGGCTCTTTCTGAAATTGCTTTTGCAGGCCACTCCAATGTGGGCAAATCCAGTCTTATCAATGCTCTTTTCGGACGTAAGAGCTTGGCACGTGTTTCCCATACCCCAGGACGCACGCAATGCCTCAACTTCTTCCGTTTGGGAAAGTACTTTTATATCGTGGATATGCCAGGCTATGGCTATGCAGCTGTCTCTAAATCTAAGATCAAAGTCTGGACCCAACTCATCCATGATTATCTGAAAGGCCGCGTTTCGTTAAAACGTGTCTTCCTTCTCATCGATAGCCGCCATGGGTTAAAAACATCTGACTTGGCGGTTATGAAGGCGTTAGATAAGGCTGCTGTTTCTTATCAAATTGTGCTCACAAAAGCCGACAAATCGACTCAAGAACATCTAAAAAAATTAACCCAGAACCTTAAAGAGGCCTTAAAAAAACATCCTGCCGCCTTCCCCGAACTCCTTCTCACAAGCGCCCAAAAGGGCCAAGGATTGGATGAACTTCGTGAGACAATTGCGGAGTTGGTGGAGAGAAGGTACAAATGATGGTATGTTTTTAACGTTCTTAAATAACACTGTCTCCATTCATGCCATGTTCTCAGACCCCGCCGAAGTCTCCAGCACCCGTTAGAAACACCAGGTTTCTCCTGGCGCACAATGAACACAGATTCTAAGACTTGACAAAATACGATTTGAATACTTATATAAGGTACATATTAGATGTGGAAGTAGAATCTATATTATGTTTAATAAATTTTTGTTGATGAGTTGTTCTTTTCTTTTTCTTGTCTATGGCGCCAGGGCTATGGAAGCTGGGGAAGATAGAGATAGAGCTGGAGCTAGGGCCGCTGCTCCGGAAATTGACCCTCGGAGTGATTCATCTGCTGGAAAAAGAAAAAGAGAAGGAGCTGTATCAGAAGGGACTGGCCTATTCAGCGGTCTTCCCCTAGAAATTGTTGTTAATGGGATCATGGGATATCTTGATCCGCCCCGGATAATAATTCTTGGCCGGACTAATAAAGCTTTTTATAACCTCACGAATGATCCGTACGTATGGGGAACTGTGACTAGACGAGATAGTTGTTTAAGTGGGCTGCTAGCCGAAAACAATTGTACTAAGAAGGTGGTCATTAATGCATTTCTTATTCTTAATTTAATAAAAGAATCTTTTGTTTATACTGATGAAATTGCTAGTAGACTCTTTAACATATTCAGAAGTAACTTGGGACTCTCAGCGTTGAATGGAGACGCTTCTTATCAATATGCGCTCGGAAAAATCCTGCTAGAAGAGAAAGATAAAAAATTTGCCCCGGCAGTATTCCCTCCGGCAAAATTAATAGGGGCGTTTTTCTTACATTTGGCATCTGAACAAGGCCATATCCTGGCACAATACGAATTGGGAATGGCGTATGGGGATCCCAACTTTAAAATTAGAATGACCGACAGTGAAAAAAGAGACCAGGCCTTGTCTTTGTTTCTAAAAGCTGGGATTAATGCACCGAATGGAGATCCTACTGCACTAGGAATTGATGTACCAAAGGCTATTGAGAAATACTGTACGCATTGGGGTAGCGTATCACCACTATTCTACTACGATAAACCGTACAATCCGTACAAGCATCCGTCCAATCCGTACTATGATCCGGATGAAATAATTAATACTCGCGAAATGAAAGAAACAGTAACTCAAATCAAAGAAAGATATCAAAAAACAATGCTGGAGAGAATTACTTCCCCCGGTAGTACGCATTATATTAATTGTAGCAATCTGATCTCGTTTTGTGGAAAATTATTAGACGCATCAACATTCTTAGAAGAAATTGGGCCTGGATTTGCGATACCTGTTGAGTGCACGTATCTAGATTCCTCCACTCTCCCTCCTCTTCCTCCCATCCCTTCTTCACCACCACCACCGGTTGAACGTCGTCATATCCCTCTTTTAAGTCCAGATGCTCTTCTATCTGAACCAAACCGTATTTTCCCTCCAATTCTTCCATCTACAATCTATACTTGTCTTCCTCCAGTTGCTGATGAGCCTAAACCCGAAAAGAATAAATTCCCCAAAGACTATCAACCCAAGGATAGTTGGCAACGGGCAGTATTCGTTGGAGATGAACCACCATCTGCCGAAATTAAATGTCATCGTGTAGATGATCCTAGGCCCCATAATCCCCCCAAGATTTACCACTATTGGAATATAAACTTGGGTAAAAACAAAAATGTCGAAATATGTAATGATTTTATTAATAACATTAAAAGATCAGTAGATGTCCTCCTCAACGAACTCCCCAAAAGCATATCAACTCTTGAAGAGTTTTATCGAGGTATCCTTATTCATGAAGAACAGGCCATAGTTGGACGACGACTGATGTGTGAATCAGAAGAAGGAATGATAAAAGAAGCCTCGTTGAAGTTTGAAAAGTTAGCTAGTGCTATAAATGAAGAAATACGCCTTTTTGAAAGCGAAAAGTTAAAATTAGTTATGTGTGCTAAGCAAGTAAGTAAATTTCTAAAAAGTAACGCTGAAATACGTATGAAGGCATTCATGAGAGCATATCCCCAGCTATTCCCCCCCCGGTACCGTACCGCTAGCCCATTGGTGGGGGGCGCTGGAGGACGCTATTAACTCTTATCCGAAAAGTGACTGCGAATTAAGTTCAGGCTATGATATCTTTTACAGGGTTATGCGCAGTGACTCCCATAGCACTTCACTGTATCACTGGGACCCGCGATCAAATAATGAGATCTCATAGCGGTCATTGATTCATTCATGTTCTTAATAAAATCTTAACTTTTCTCAAAATTACTCTTGGTGTGAGCGCTGATATTAGCCGCACGAAAACTGCTCACTGAAAGGAAAGTGCATCATGAAAAAATTCTCTCTATTGGACTCCTTATCAGTGTTATGACCGCATGCGATAAGTTGTACGCTTGTGAATGTTATTGTCAATGTAGCAACGCTGATGGTAACTCAGAGACAAGCTTCGATTGGGGACCCGTAGACTCCTCTACGATATGTGAGCAGAAGTGTGCAAGTAGCTATCTTAAAGATTTTCTCTACTGTTTCCAGCAGAGCTGTTTGTAGGAATGGAGACTATAAAAAATGAAAACTCTTCTGTTTGCTATCATATTGAGTTTTATCGACATAGCTTGTGGTTTTGAGGGTTTATGGAATATGGCCAAAGGAGGGGAATAAGGACGATAATATTTCATTATCTATCTTTATCTTCTCTTACCCAGGGAAGGTCCTAAGCCACATTTTCCTTTGAGAGATCTGTGAGGGTTTGGGCAATGGAATCAACGACGTCTCGGGCAAAAGTCTCATCTTCTGCTTCAGCCATAATACGAATAAGGGCTTCTGTCCCTGAAGGGCGGACCAAGAGACGCCCCGTATTTTCAAGTTTTTTGCGAGCAAGCTCTATCGCCGTTTGTGCTTCGGCCAACTCTAAAAGAAGTGGAGACAATTTCACGTTTTTTAAGACTTGAGGCAGGGCTTTAAAAACATTTAACATTTTGCTTGCTTCTTGTTGTTTTAATTTCAGCACAAGAAGCACTTGGAGTGCCGTTAAAAGCCCATCCCCTGATGTCGCATAATCAGATAAAATAACGTGCCCTGAGGATTCTCCTCCTAAATTACAACCCGTATCACGCATAGCTTCTATTACATAGCGATCCCCTATGGGTGTGCGGATAAGATTTAGGCCGCGCAGATTTAAATAGCGCTCAAACCCCAAGTTCGACATATGAGTGGCTACAACACCTTTACCTTGTAGCAAGCCCTCGTCTTGCCAATAAGTTGCCATCAGAGCCATGATTTGATCGCCGTCCACGAGCGTGCCCTTTTCATCGGCAAAAACTACTCGATCCGCATCCCCATCAAAAGCAAGGCCAACATGGGCTTTTTCTTGGCGAACGGCCGCGCACATCTTTTGCGGCGCCGTAGCTCCACACGTATCATTAATGTTTTGACCATTGGGGAAAATAGCCAGAGGAATCACAGTCGCTCCTAGCTCTTTCAAGACAAGAGGTGCTGCTTTATAGGCAGCGCCGTTGGCGCAATCCACCACAATGCGGAGCCCATCAAACTGTGTATGGCGGGGTAAACTCCCTTTTACAAACTCCACGTATCTCCCAATGGCATCATCCAAATGGACCATTTGTCCCAAGGAGGGAGGAGCTGCCAAAACGAGAGGACCTTCAAGACGGTTTTCAATTTCTTTTTCAACCCCGTCGGAAAGCTTAAATCCATCGGGATCAAAAAGCTTAATGCCATTGTCTGAAAAAAGATTGTGAGAAGCTGAAATCATCACACCTAAGTCCGCACGCATGGAGCGCGTCAGCATCGCAACGGCAGGTGTAGGCATTGGGCCCACTGTTGCGACATCCATACCAACAGACACAAATCCTGATGCCAAGGCCGACTCCACCATATACCCTGAAAGGCGTGTATCTTTGCCGATCACAACCCTATGACGATGATTTCCGCGCATAAAATGAAGCCCAATGGCCTGACCAAGGCGTGCGAGCGTTTGAGGAGTCAAGGGCTCTCTATTGGCTTGTCCACGAATGCCATCTGTTCCAAAATATTTGCGCTCTATAGTCATCAAACTGTCATTTCTATTTCTTAGGTACAGATAACTTGATAATGATCATACCAAAAATTTCAATTGTTTTTAGCGCTATTCCATCACAATTTATTACACAACATCACCATCTTTTCCATTGCCCATTTTGGGAAGAGGTTTTAAAAATAAGAAAAACAGAAGAGTACGCTTCACGATGAAACTCCTGCTCCAAAACAAATCCTTTCATGCTTTCTTTTGGACCCAGTTTTTAGGAGCCTTTAATGATAATTTCTTCCGCAGCGCCTTTGTCACCCTCGTCACATATCACCTCATTGACTATAGTGACAAAGCCGTTGCCCTCTTTGTGTCGGCAGCCTTTGGCCTTTTTATGCTCCCAGCTTTTGTATTTTCTCCTCTCGCAGGTCAACTTGCCGATCGCTTTGATAAAACAATCCTTATCCGATGGGTCAAAATCTCAGAAGTCCTCATCGTGGGGGTTTCATCCTATGGGTTTATCACATCGAACCCCCTTTTCCTCTTAGTGACCCTTTTTTTCATGGGTGCTCATGCCGCTTTTTTCGGCCCGGTCAAATACAGCATTCTCCCAGATATTTTACCTCAAGAAGACATCCTCAATGGAAATGGATATGTGGAGGCTGGAACCTTTCTTGCGATCATGCTTGGCACCCTAAGCGGGGCTTTGATGCTTCATCTGAAGGTCCCTGCACTTTTTTTAAGCACTCAATTGTTGGCCATTGCTCTTCTGGGCCTATACGCCAGTTGGCGCATTCCAGCAATCAAACCCATGGCACCTCATCTTAAAATTCGTCTGTCATGGCTCAAGGAAATCCGTCATTTATCTCGTTATTCCCGCAAAGATCATCATGTTTTTCGGTCCATTATTTGTATTTCCTGGTTTTGGTTTATTGGCACGATTCTTTTGTCCGAACTTCCTCCCTTTGCCAGAGATGTGATTATTGTGGAAGAAAGCGTTTTTATTTTCCTTCTCTTGCTTTTTACAATTGGAATTGGAGTGGGGTCTCTAGTGTGCAACGTTATTTTCAAAGGAAATATCACTACAAAAGCAACTCCTCTCCTGGCTTTGGCGATGGCACCTCTTCTTTATGATCTATCTTGCTTTAAAACCCCTCTCCACACCATGCCTTTAGGACTTGTCTCATTTCTTCTTTCCCTGCAAGGATGGCGCCTCATTTTCGATATTCTCTCTCTTTCTTTTATGGGCGGCCTTTTCATTGTGCCTCTTTATGCCTTTATCCAAACCCATGTCCCTCCCGGCCAGCGTTCTCAGGTCATTGCCTTCAACAATATCATCAATGCAGGCTTTATGGTTTTTGCAAGCGCTGTTTCTTTCACTCTTTTAAGCCTTTATATCTCTATACCCACCTTAATTTTTCTCACAGTTTTTGGACAGCTGGCTATCACGCTGTATTCCATTCGCATCCTGCCCGATCCTCTTTTTAAGGAGCTGCTTTACAAGACCTTACGTTTCCTTTTTCGATTTGAAGTCCGTGGCCTTGAGAATTATAACAAGGCGGGTAGCCGCGTTATTTTGGTTGCGAACCATACCTCTTACTTAGATGCCCTATTGGTCGCTGTGGCCTTGCCTGAAAAGCCCCTTTTTGCCATCAATCTCTATACGGCACAAAAATGGTGGGTAAAGCCCTTCCTTGTTTTAGCAAAGGTTTTTCCTATTGATCCTCTTCATCCCTATGGATTAAGAGATGTGATTGAGGAGGCCAAAAAAGGGCATAAAGTTATTATCTTCCCTGAAGGACGGTTAACCTTAACGGGGAGCCTCATGAAAATTTATGAGGGCCCAGGGATGGTAGCCGAAAAGGCAGAGGCGACTTTATTGCCCATTCGCATTGAAGGCGCACAATATACTTTCTTCTCGCTTCTGAAGGGCCAACTCCGCAGACGCCTTTTTCCCAAAATTTCTTTAACCCTCCTTCCCCCTCAAACCCTGCATGTCCCTCTCAAAATCAAGGGCCGCGCCCGAAGGCATGCCTTAAGCGAAAAGCTCTATGACATCATGAGCACCATGATTTTCAAAACAAGTCCCATAGAAACACCCCTTTTCAAAGGCCTCATTGACGCAAGCTACACCTATGGCTTTCGCACACCGATTCTGGAGGATGCGAGCCGCACTGTCCTAAGCTACGGAAACCTCTTGTCAAAATCCTTTGCGTTGGGGCGCCTTATAACCCGCAAAACCCCTGGAACAGAGCCCATAGGGCTTCTCCTCCCCAATACCCATGGATTAATTATAAGCTTTTGGGCTCTTCAATCTGTGGGACGTCTGCCGGCTCTCCTGAATTATACGGGTGGACCTGCAGCCCTTCTCACCGCGTGTCAACTCGCCTCCATCAACCATATCTATACCTCAGCGCAATTTATTGAAAAAGCTCATCTCGAGGAGGCCGTCCGTCTTTTAAAGGTGGCTAAAATCCACATTCATTTCCTTGAAAGGGAAGCAAAAAAAATACGCCTGAGTGATAAGCTCTGGGGGCTTTATGGAAGGTTTTTCCCCTACAAGGTTTATCAAAACCCTCCTCTTCCCTCAGACCCTGCAGTCATTCTCTTTACGTCAGGATCTGAAGGCACCCCCAAGGGCGTTGTCCTCACGCATTCCAACCTTCAGGCAAATCGTTATCAATTAGCCTCTGTCGTTGATTTTAATCCCAAAGATATAGTTCTAAACGTCCTGCCACTTTTCCATGCCTTTGGTCTCACAGCAGGGATGCTGCTGCCGCTCCTTTCGGGAATCCATACTTTTCACTATATCTCTCCCCTGCACTACCGGGTGGTTGCTGAACTTATCTATGATAAGAATGCCACGATTTTGTTTGGGACTGACTCCTTCTTAAATGGGTATGGCCGCATGGCTCATGTGTATGACTTTCACTCCCTGCGCTATGTTTTTGCAGGGGCAGAGAAGTTAAAGCCAGAGACACAACACCTTTGGTTTGACAAATTTGGGTTACGCATTTTTGAGGGCTATGGCACGACAGAAACAAGCCCCGTGCTTGCAGTCAATACGCCCATGCATTTCAAACCCGGAACCGTCGGACGTTTTTTACCAGGCATAGAGCATAAATTAAAGCCCGCTGAAGGCATCACAAAAGGAGGCCGCCTGTGGATCAAAGGTCCCAATGTGATGAAGGGCTATCTCTTAACTACCTCTGCAGGACAGCTAATCCCGCCACCAGGAGGTTGGTACGATACAGGCGATATTGCTGAGATCGACGAGGATGGCTATGTGCTTCTTTTAGGCCGCGCGAAGCGCTTTGCTAAGGTGGGGGGCGAGATGATCTCTTTATCCTTTGTTGAAGAAGCAATTTCCCAGCTCTGGCCCAATCATCTGCATGCGATTCTTGCAAAAACCCATCCCATAAAAGGAGAACAATTAGTCCTTTTTACAACTTACTCCAAAGCCGATCGATCTGCCCTTATTTCCTTCTGGAAAGCTCAAGGATACGCGGAACTCTCTTTGCCGAGGATTATTCATAAAATGGTCACTCTCCCCCTCCTAGGCTCGGGAAAAGTGGATTATCGGGCATTAGAGGTTAAGGCTTAACCTCAAAAGAAATTTTGCGATTCACAGCATGTGCATAGCGGTGCAGGGTTTGAAGGCTAGGAAAATGCATACCACTTTCCAAACGAGCTACTTGTGATTGTGAAGTGTGCATTTTTTGTGCAACATCAGTTTGGCTTATTCTTGCAGCAATCCGCGCCTTAATAAGAGAACGCGCAATTTCAAACTCTGCTTTATGTTCTTCATACTCTTTAACCACTTGAGGATCTGCGAGAAGCTTTTTATGAACACTTTCATACTTAATCATAATAAAATCTCCTTTAGTCTCTTTCTAGCTATTTCCAGCGCTTTTCGAGGCGTTGTCTGCGTTTTTTTAATAAAGTCCTTTTTAAAAAGACTTAGTTTCTACTGTGGCGGTTGTTTTAAAAAAATCTTTTGTGTAGTCAATGGCTTTCTGTTCATCAAATCCTTTACATGTATAAATCACGATTGAAAAAAATTTATGAGAACTCCATATATACGCCGCGATGCCAGAATCGATCAAAGGAACAAAAGCATCAAATCCTTGATTTTCTTTTTCCCCCATCCCACTTGAAGGCGAGAAAATAATAGGGTCACTATAAATTCTTAAATTCAGGCTTTTCGCAAGCTCTCTTAAATAAGCGTCTATTTTTCCCTGCGTAACCTCTATGGTATAAAAACCTTCGATAAGTAAGCGTTGACGAAATATGTTGGGAGCCAGGTTTTTCATCTTGTGTTTCCTTTCCGTACCAGCAATGAAAGTTGTATCCTTAAAAAATAATTTGACATTTCTTACTGAAGATATTATTTAAAAAAACAATGATGCAAGTGTAACATGGTATGTTATTAATATGAAAAAGACAATATATTTTATATCTCTATTGTTCTTAAGCTCCTCTCTTTATGCAATGGGAGAGGGAGAGGAAGAAAAAAGCAAAGGCGCTCTAACGATTCCACCGCCTCCTGCTGCTCTATCTCTTTCCTCTCAAAAGATTGATTGGGAAATCAAGTGGAAAACATTGGAAAATTATATATATGAAGGGTTACAAAAAGCCAAATCTAAAAAAGGACTCCCACTGATTGAGCAGAATCAGATAGAAAGCCTCATAGGAAAATTTTCTAACCAATTTAACGCATTTTTCTCTTCAAACTCTATCCCTAAGAAAACCGTGAAGAGTATGAAAAGTCTAAAAGAAGATTTGCTTCCCGGTTTTTTTGCCTTTTTATCCTTTATGCTTGATGCACACAGAGGATACCTTATTAGTTTATCTAGCTCGAGTTCTTCTAGCTCGAGCTCTTCTGTCGATTCGCTTGCTCAAGATGTTGTTTTAAGTTGTGATATTGCCGCAACGGAAGAAGAGCGCCGTCCTAGTTTGGAGCAATTTCAAAAAGTTAGAAAAATAATCTCTTTAACCTTAAAAGAGTTTAATTTCATTAAAGAAGGGTCTTCTCTCGGACTTATTGAGTTAAAAGATAACCCTAAGGATTGCATCGGATATTATTGTGATTCGGAGAGAGGGCATATTCTTTTTCCCGTAACAAAAAACAAGCGACCTCAAATTATTTTTACTCCCTTGGATGGATTTGATGAGGAACATCAAAGAGCTTTTGTCCTTATGCCTGACCTTGAGTTTATTCGTGACACAGGCTTTGTCATTGAAAGGCTTCCTCAAAAAATTATAAAAATAAAAGGATATCATGGAAAAAACTCGCTCTTTCCTTTTACAACCTATAGGACAACCGCTCGTTCTTCTGAAGATGAAGATTCTCCCTTTTATCCGATATTAAAAGAGATTTGGCAGGATGTAAAAAGTTTAGAAAATAATGAGGCTATTTTTATCCCCATCCCTGAAACACAACAGGAGAAGGATATAGTAGAGCTTCTTCTTATTGAGGATTTAATAGCAGAGGCAAAAGCTGCTCCTCAACAAGGGGAAAAAATTAAAGAAGTTGAAGAAGAGGAAAAAACCCTAGTAACAGAAGCAACTTCTCAACAAGGAGGAACAATTAAAGAAGTTGAAGAAGAGGAAGAAGAAGAGGAAGAGGAAAAAGTCTTAGTAACAAAAAAAGCTCCTCTCCTTTTGAAGGATGATGCGGAATTGGAATTATATGCAGCTAAGCTTGAAGAAAAGGTCCTTACGGAGTACGAACAACAAATGCGAAAAGAACAAGAAGAAATAAGCTCTCGTGTTGCTTCAGGAGCTGATTTAAAACCAATAAAAACAAAGAAAGGAAAGAAAACATCAAAAAGCAAATCTGTTCCAAAAGAACAAAAAGTTGACCCTAAAGAGAAGAAACGTCAAATACTTGGAGAACTTAAAGTTACAGGGCGAAAAAAATTTGGAGATGTTTTAAAAATTTTAAAGTCTGTTGCACAAAAAGATCCATCGATTATTCAATCTGTGACAGTGAAGGGTAGCCATATCAGTATCCATGGAGCGACAGGTGTAGGCACTGTTGTAAGGCCTCATGGAGGGAAAGATGATATTGCCCCTCGTATTGTAAACAAGATACTGACTAGGCTTTTAGGAATCGATGAGTAAAGAAAACTATGGGCCAAAGAGGATACTGCTCATAAGAAAACTCCCCCCTTCTTACTGAGAAATTCACCGTATTAAAACAATTGTAATTTAGCATGGGGATCTTGCGCTTTTTTTACATCTTCTGAAGGAAACATTTCTTTATGTAAACGGGCTGAATCATAAATATGGGCAAAAAAAACTAAATTCCCTATTTTCCTTGCGAAGTGCCTATATCCACTTGGCTTTCCGGTGGCAGGATTATGGTTTGTAATGTTTTCTCCTATGAGAGCACCATAGGAATTTTCTTTGGCTTCTTTGAAGATAATTTGATTAATTAACTTTCCATCAGGTGTTGTCCAGCCCATTATATTATGGCCAACCAATCCAGGATACTTACAAGAAGACAGCAAAACTCCCTCTGTCGTTGCAATATTAATTCCTTCGTATCCATAAGCATATTTTTTACAGAACGCACCCTTGGGGTCACTGAATGCTTTTAAAGAATCTGTGAGACCGTTGTGCATATAAAAATCAATAGCATTTTCAACAAGGTTGATGGCTTCTTTTTCCTTTATCGCGATGGAATCAATAAGTTTTCTTTCAAGGTCAGAAGCTGCCTGAGAAGAGGGAACTATCAAAATTAATCCCATGGCTATAATAAAGGATAAATGTAATAATTTCATCAACGCCTCCCTATAATTTTCTAAAAAAGTTTATCATAAGGAGCAAGCTAATTACAACAACCAAAATCCTTCATGTCAGGTACTCTTTTAATTAGCACTCCCCCTTTTATTTGTATCCTATTTACTTGCTGTCGCAGTCTTACTACTTGTCTCAGTGGCCCACTTCTGGGAGCAAGTTACATAATAAGCACGCGTCTCCGCACTCACTGGAATGTCGATCCAACAGCAATTTGTATTATTTGTGACTGATACTGCTGTGTTTTCTGAGTTACTATAAACTTCTTTGCATGCCGCAGTTGCCCATCCATTTGTCATAACTTGATCATGTGTGGGCGTAGTATCAATATAACATTTACTATAACAATCCCCGTCTGAATTCCCTTTGATACTCGTACAACCACTATAGCAGGTTTGATCTAGTTCTCCTGTCACTGCTACTTCAAGGCACGCAGGACCTTCTGTGGCTTTATTCATTTTCCAGCATTCAGCTTTGTTAGTAGGTGGATTCCACGAGAAGGAAATTGCTTGCTCCGAGAGAAATAACAGAAAGAGCACAGAGTGTAATATTGTCTCTATAGATAGTAATTGATTGGCTTTCATTATAATGCCTCATTTCTTTTTATTAATAGAGTTATTCTCGAAATTTGGTGAGAGATATAATTATCAATACGTCATTTCATACTGTGAAAGATTGTGCAACAAATTTTCTGTAAATGCAACTCCCGTTCAAGAAGCTAAAATCTGAGTAAATTACACGGTAAACGCATCTAAATTGAAGCATAGCCTATCATACACTGCGTCATCCTTGGCAAGCAGTCCTTTTTTCTCGAAGAGAAACATTAGGAATGCTTGGCCGAGGATCTTTGGCCAATGGATCCTCGGGCCAAGAAAGCCTAAGCCTCTGCTACGCAGAGGCAAGACTTTCTTGCCCAAGGATGACCGCCCGCGATTTTACCAATGAGGGCAACCAATTTAGATGTGTTTACCGTGAGTAATTAACTAAATTTTTACAAAAAAATGTTATTCTCTTATAATCTGATGTTTATAAAGAAAGTGAACAATGAGCGGACAAGGCCTAATTCAATTTATATTAGAGAGAATAATTGAAACACCAACGTGGGTGTGGTTTGTATTTGTCTATCTTTTATTTACGGGAATTAAGAACATTAAAACCAGAGACGTTTACATGCCGCAACTTCTTATACTCCCGCTTATCCTCATTGGCATTACATTATATTCGAATGTAAGTGTTTTGAGTTGGGCTACTTACACCATAGTGCTAGGTATAACTACTTTTCTTTTCTTTAAATTTCCAGTTGGGCAAAAATTTGAAGTTGCCGAAGGTAGGCTTCGAATCAAACTCTTCGGTACTTATTCTACCCTGGTAATTTTGATGTCCTTTTTTATCGTCAAATATTTTTATGGTTACATGTATGCTCACAACAACGATTTATATCAAAAATTAGCAATTTTCGAAGTTATTATCAGCGGTATATTTTCAGGATATTTCCTAGGCAAGGCGCTATGTTATTATAAAACCATTTCAAAACTCAAGTAGAGAGTTTTGTCTAAGTAAGCGGGGCAGGGTTTCCATTACTGAAGGGTAGAGTTTTCCATCAGGGACATAAGAGATCTACCGATAGGTCTAGTCTTTTTATCATAAATTAGAATTGCACTCCTCTCTGAGCTGTGAAATATAGAAGAGAGAGAATATTATCGTGTGAGGAGTCAGTCTATGGAAAAGAAAAAAGCCCTTGAAGCCGCCTTAGGTCAAATCGAAAAAGCATTTGGTAAAGGTTCAGTTATGCGGCTAGGTCAACGAGATGTAGTCGCAGATGTTTCTTCCGTTTCCTCAGGGTCTCTAGGCCTGGATATCGCTTTGGGAATTGGAGGGCTGCCGAAGGGTCGTATTGTTGAAATCTATGGCCCTGAAAGCTCGGGAAAAACGACCCTCGCTCTTCATGCGGTAGCCGAAGCACAAAAGGCTGGAGGGACATGCGCTTTTGTGGATGCGGAGCACGCCCTCGATCCCGTTTATGCGCGGAAGCTTGGTGTTGATACGGATAACCTCATTATTTCTCAACCTGATGCAGGGGAACAAGCCCTTGAAATTACTGACACCCTTGTACGCTCAGGTGCTATTGATGTTTTGGTCATTGATAGCGTTGCAGCCCTTGTCCCCAGGGCAGAATTGGAAGGAGAGATGGGAGATACCCACGTCGGTCTTCAAGCCCGTCTGATGAGTCAAGCATTACGGAAACTCACGGGATCCGTTTCTAAAACTAATTGTATGGTCATCTTCATTAACCAAATTCGCCACAAAATTGGTATTATGTTTGGCAATCCTGAGACCACAACGGGTGGAAATGCTCTTAAGTTTTATGCTTCCATTCGTTTGGATATTCGCCGCATCGGATCCTTAAAGGATCGGGACGAAGTGATAGGAAATCAAACGCGCGTTAAGGTTGTGAAGAACAAGCTCGCACCCCCCTTCAAAGTGGTTGAATTTGACATCATGTATGGAGAAGGCATTTCCAAAACTGGAGAGCTTATTGATCTGGGTGTTAAGGCCAACCTTATTGAAAAATCTGGCTCCTGGTATTCCTACAAAGATCAGCGCATCGGTCAGGGACGTGAAAATACTCGCCTGTATTTAAAGGAAAATCCTGCGGTTGCTGTAGAACTTGAGGCGGCCATTCGGGGAAACATAGGTGTGGTGAGTCAAACCCTTGCCTTTCCTGAAACCGTTGAGGATGATGCGGCTTAAAAAACGCAAAGGGTACATCACACCATGCAGACTACCGCAGATATTCGGTCATTTTTCTTAGAGTATTTCCAAAATCGAGGGCACACGGTTGTGCCTTCAAGCTCCTTGATTCCTCACAACGATCCGACCCTTCTCTTTACTAATGCAGGCATGGTTCAGTTTAAGAATGTATTCACGGGCCAAGAAACTCTTGATTTCACAAAGGCAGCCTCTTCCCAAAAGTGCCTCCGCGCGGGTGGGAAGCATAATGACCTTGAGAATGTGGGGCATACAGCGCGCCATCACACTTTCTTTGAAATGCTCGGTAACTTTTCCTTTGGGGATTATTTTAAGGAAGAAGCGATAGAGCTTGCCTGGACATTAATTACAAAGGAATGGGGCCTCGACCCCGAAAAGCTCACGATAACAGTGTACAGCGAGGATAAGGAATCTGCAAAACTTTGGCAGAAAGTTGCAGGGCTTCCCAACCATAAAATCATCCCTATCGCGGAAAAAGAGGAAAACTTTTGGTCCATGGGCGATGTAGGACCTTGTGGGCCATGTACAGAGATTTTCTATGATCATGGAGACTCAATTCCAGGAGGCCCTCCGGGAAGTCCTGAGGCAGAGGGGGATCGGTTTGTTGAGATCTGGAACCTGGTTTTCATGCAATACGAAAAATTGCCCTCTGGGGAGATGGTGCCTCTTCCAAAGCCTTCTGTGGACACAGGTATGGGAATTGAGCGTATTGCAGCCGTTCTTCAAGGCGTCCATGATAACTTTGAGACAGATATCTTTAAAGCCATCATTGAGGCCTCTGAGGAACTCACAAAAACAAAGGCCGTTGGTAAGGCACGGGACTCCCATCGCGTGATTGCGGATCACCTGCGATCCAATTGTTTTCTGATGGCCGATGGTATCCTTCCCAGCAATGAAGGACGAGGCTATGTGTTGCGGCGCATTATGAGGCGGGCCATGCGCCATGTGCACCTTTTGGGCTATAAAGATGCCCTTATGGCAAAGCTGGTACCTACCCTGGTTGAGAAAATGGGGCGGGCCTATCCAGAGCTTGAGAGAGCCACGCCTCTGATCGTTGAAACCTTAAACTTAGAAGAAAATCGTTTTCGTCAAACCCTCGACAAGGGACTCAAGCTTTTGACTGAGGAATCACAAAGGGTGCAAAAAATACTCCCTGGTGAGATAGCCTTTAAATTATATGATACCTATGGTTTTCCTTTAGATCTCACTCAAGACGTATTGCGGGCGGAGGGCAAAGCCGTTGACCTCACCTCCTTTACGAAAGCCATGGAAAAGCAAAAGGCAGCTGCGCGTGCGGCTTGGGAAGGCTCGGGCGAAAGCAAGACGGATACAATTTGGTTTGGACTTCGCGATCAACTGGGCGTCCCCGAATTTTTAGGCTATAAAACCACCTCCGGCGAAGGACTTATTACAAGTCTCCTTATTGAGGGGACAAGTGTTGGTGAGGTTAAGAAGGGGGATAAAATCGCCATCTTAACTAATCAAACGCCCTTTTATGGAGAATCAGGTGGTCAGGTGGGCGATACGGGGGAGATTACCTCAGCAAGCGGAAAAATTCTTATTGAGGACACACAACGAAAACTGAAAGATCTTATTGTTCATATGGGTCGTGTTGTTGAGAGTTCCTTTAAAGTAGGAGATGAAGTTCATTTAAAAGTGGATAGCGAAAGGCGCACGCTCTTAAGGGCAAATCATTCAGCAACCCATCTTCTTCATCGGGCGTTGCGCAAAAATTTAGGGGCTCATGTCATTCAAAAAGGCTCCCTCGTAGCCCCTGACAGGCTACGCTTTGATTTCAGTCACCCCAAAGCTCTTTCTCTCAAGGAAATTGAAATTGTTGAACGGGAAGTTAATGATCAGGTGCGTCAAAATACAGCTGTTACCGTTCGTTTAATGACACCCGACGAAGCCACCAAGGAAGGGGCGTTGGCCCTCTTTGGCGAGAAATATGGAGATGAGGTGCGTGTCGTTGCTATGGGTGAGGAAATCCTTGAGCCTTATTCTGTAGAGCTTTGTGGGGGCACGCATGTTGAGCGAACCGGCGATATTGGTTTTTTTAAAATCATTTCAGAGACAGGTATTGCTGCAGGTATAAGACGCATTGAGGCCCTCACAGGACGTCTGGCCGAGGATTTTGCAAATGCCCAGCAAAAGAGCGTTCAACGTCTTGCAGATCAGCTTAAGGTATCTCCTCATGCCATTGTGGAAAAAGTAGGGCAACTCTTTGAAGAGCGTAAAGCCTTGGAGCGAGAGGTTCAAAGCCTTCGCCAACGCCTTGCCAAAACCGGTGAAAAAGGAGAGGCTCAAAAGCCAGAGATGATCAATGGCATTCCCTTTTTTAAACGGCATTTAAAGGGAATCCCGCCTCAAGACCTTAAACCCATTGTCGATGAGTTAAAGGCGGAATATAAGTGCGGAATTTTCGCCATTATTGGAGAAAATGAAGGCAAGGTTTCCCTTGTAATTGGGGTAAGCCCTGACCTTCTGCCGCGCTTTAATGCTGTTGAATTAATTCGGAAAGTTGTGCCAGCTATTGGCGGAAAAGGCGGCGGAGGCCGTCCTGACCTTGCCCAAGCTGGGGGTACCAATGCGGATGGAATTAAGGCTCTCTTCGAAGCCCTTCAGCAGGAGATGTTGCGAATCGTTTAACGGACGTGTGTGTCCTCTACTTCCTCCACTTTTAAGCCGCTTAGACGACCTATAATCGTAACCCCTTTTCTTATTTTTATTGTTTCAAGTTTATCACATCTTGTGATATCGAGGAATTTAAGCTTTGGTAAAAGAGAAAGGCCTGTAATGCTCGTAATGTTAGTCTCCGATAAGTCGAGTTCTTCCAAATTCTTGTTTTCTGCTGAAAAGGTTAAGGAGGTGAGGCCTGATGTATCTGAAACACTTAATCTCTTTAATGCCAAAAGATGTTCAAGGCCTGTAATACTCTTAACTCCAGAGTAACTCAAATTGAGTTCTTCCAAATTCTTGTTTTCTGCTGAAAAGGTTAAGGATGTGAGTTTTTGTGTCCCCCTAGCATATAATCCCCTTAATGCTGAAAGGTGTTCAAGGCCTGTAATACTTTCAACTCCAGAGTAATTCAAATTGAGTTCTTCTAAATTTTTATTTTCTGCCGAGAAGGTTAAGGATGTGAGGCTTAGTATGCTTGAGGCATCTAACCTCTTTAATGCCAAAAGATGTTCAAGGCCTGTAATACTCGTAATTTTAGTCCCCCC
>MEMA01000012.1:0-1638 GCA_001767835.1 Alphaproteobacteria bacterium GWC2_42_16 | reverse complement strand
ACTCGTAATTTTAGTCCCCCCTAAGTAGAGTTCTTCCAAATTCTTGTTTTCTGCTGAAAAGGTTAAGGAGGTGAGTTTTTGTGCATCCTTAGCACCTAATCTCTTTAATGCTGGAAGGTGTTCAAGGCCTGTAATGCTCGTAATTTTAGACCTTTGTAAGTAGAGTTCTTCCAAATTCTTATTGTCTGCTAAAAAGGTTAAGGATGTGAGGTCTGTGCTTGAGACATATAACCTCTTTAATGCCAAAAGATGTTCAAGGCCTGTAATACTCGTAATTTTAGTCCCCCCTAAGTAGAGTTCTTCCAAATTCTTGTTTTCTGCTGAAAAGGTTAAGGAGGTGAGGTCTGTGCTTGAGACATCTAACCTCTTTAATGCCAAAAGATGTTCAAGGCCTGTAATACTCGTAATTTTAGTCCCCCCTAAGTAGAGTTCTTCCAAATTCTTGTTTTCTGCTGAAAAGGTTAAAGATGTGAGGCCTGGTGTGTTTGAGGCATCTAACTTCCTTAATGCTGAAAGTCGTTCAAGGCCTATAATGCTCGTAATTTTAATCCCCCCTAAGTAGAGTTCTTCCAAATTCTTGTTTTCCGCTGAAAAAGTTAATGACAAGCTTTTGTCTGAATCGAGGCATATTAACCTCTTTAGTCCAGGGAAATGTTGTAATAAGTCCTCAAAAGTTTCTACGGTGCTTGTTTCTTTCATATAGAGTGCCTCAGTATGTTGAAAGAGTATTTCCTGTAGATCCTCGTTTGGGTTTTCTTTAAAGTTCTTAAAAAGTTTGCTCAGTAATCTTGTGTAGTTTTCTACAATGACATTGTCTTCCCAAGAAAGAGAAGAAAGAACGTTTTTAAGCATTAAAGAAAGCCTATCTCTCAGTAATTCTGTATAGTTTTCTACAGTGGCAACGTCCCTCCAGGAAAGAAAAGAGAGAACGTTTTTAAGCATTAAAGAAAGCCTATCTCTCAGGGATACTTCACCTTTTTCACCTATCATGACTTTCCATTGAGAAGCGAGAGTCTCAATAAAGTCGAGCTTTGAATCATTGTCAGCTAAGGCATGATTATAGAGTTTATAAAGAGGAACTGTTATAGAAGGACTAAAATCCTGTGACAAAAGGTAGAGTGTTTCTTCTGCTGTGTGCCCTTTAACCATTGTAGGATGTTTAGAATCTAGATCCTCTGTTATTTTTCCAACTTTAATATTTGTGAGCTCAGAATGACCAGGCTTCATTTCAATATCAAAAGAATAAGGAGAAAAATCTTTAGAAAATTGTCCTGTAATAGAAATCCCGCTGAACAAATCTGGTTCGTTTTGCTTTGTTGTTTCAGACTCTATTTTGGAAAAATCTATTTTAATTTCAGATGAAGGACTGAGAAAATTAAATAGCTCTTCAAAAGCTTTCTTAAGCCTTTCCTTTTGTTCTTCTATCTTCTCCCCTTCTTTTGGAAAAGGAGTGAGCTCAAGGGAAAAAATATGTTGAAAGGCTCGTAAAAGATTAAAATATCCTGTCTCAAGCTCGTACTTGCTATCGTGTACATATCGAACCACTGGGTTGGTTTTGTCTTCATTTAAATCTCCAATAACCCGGTTCCATGAGGAACGTATGTCAATATCTCCTGCATTGGCAAGACCAGGAGATTG
>MEMA01000011.1:22500-53235 GCA_001767835.1 Alphaproteobacteria bacterium GWC2_42_16 | reverse complement strand
TTTGCCATTCGTGAAGGTGGCCGTACGGTTGGCGCCGGTGTCGTTTCCAAAATTTTGAAATAGGAATTATTCTTGCGCAGCAATTGGGGTGCACAAAAAGGAAGTTAAAATGACTGAAAACCAGAACATACGAATACGTCTCAGAGCTTATGACTATCGCGTGCTTGATCAGTCAACCAGTGAGATTGTCAATACAGCGAAGAGGACAGGCGCCAGGATTTGTGGCCCCATTCCCCTTCCCACAGATATTGAAAAGTATACTGTCTTGCGTTCTCCCCACATTGATAAGAAGTCGCGTGAGCAATTTGAAATGAGAACGCACAAGAGACTTCTTGATATCATTGATTGGTCGCCACAGACAGTTGATGCCCTGATGAAGCTCGACTTGCCTGCGGGTGTTGATGTTGAAATTAAACTTTAAGGATTTTGAGAGATGCGAACGGGATTGATCGCCGAAAAAGTTGGGATGAGTCGCCTTCTTACTGAGAAAGGCGAACATATTCCCATTACCCTCCTTAAGGTTGATAACTGTCAAGTTATTGCCACCAAAACCGCTGAAAAGAACGGCTATACAGCCGTTGAATTAGGGGTGGGGCAAGCAAAGATCAAGCGTACTTCTCGTGCCTTAAGAGGTCATTTCGCGCAGGCTAAGGTAGAGCCAAAGCGCAAAGTAGCTGAGTTCCGTGTCTCTGAAGATGCGCTTCTGAAGGTTGGGGATCAGATCTCTGTAAATCACTTTTTAACGGGACAATACGTGGACGTTACGGGGACTTCCATTGGTAAAGGATTCGCTGGAGCTATGAAACGCCATAACTTTGGAGGCCTGAGAGCCAGCCATGGTGTTTCCATTTCCCACCGTAGTCATGGGTCTACAGGGCAACGCCAAGACCCGGGGAAGGTATTTAAAGGGAAGAAGATGGCTGGCCATCTTGGCGATGAGCGTGTCACCATTATGAATCTCGAGGTTGTCTTGACGGACCCTGAAGAAGGATTAATTGCCCTTAAGGGGGCTGTTCCGGGAAATCCAGGAGGTTATGTTTTGATACGGGATGCTGTAAAGCGCAAACCCCCAAAAGATTTACCCTATCCTGCGGCGTTGGTTGGCGGAGCTGCTCCTCTAGAGACTGTAAAAGTAGAGGTGTCACAACCCGAAACCCCTGCTGAGCCCACACTTGAAGCGTCAGCAGCAGAAGATAATGCTCAAACTGATAAGGCAAAATAGGATGAAATACGAAGTTCGGAATTTTGATAATAAGAAGGTTGGAGAGATAAAGTTGAGCCCTGAAATTTTCTCTGCTCCTCTTCGCCAAGATATTTTGGCACGTATGGTGCATTGGCAACTCGCAAAGCGAAGGTCTGGAAACCATGCCACAAAAGGTATAAGCCAGATCAGTGGTACAACCAAAAAACCATGGCGTCAAAAAGGGACAGGTCGTGCGCGTCAAGGAAGCCTCCGTTCCCCTCAATTTCGAGGTGGTGCCGTGATTTTTGGCCCCGTGACACGGAGCCATAGCTATAGTTTGCCAAAAAAAGTTCGTCAGCTTGCCTTAAAGACAGCCTTATCTTCAAAGGCGGCAAGCGGTGCCCTGCTTGTTGTCGAAGATTTAAAGGCGGGCGTAAAGAAGACAAAAGACTTGGCCAAGAAGTTGGAAAATTTGGGTCTTCGCTCTGCATTGATTATTGATGGGTTTGAGGTGAATGAGGATTTTGCAAGAACAGCAGCCAACTTTCCAGAAGTTGACGTGCTTCCTCAACAAGGAATTAATGTTTATGACATTTTGCGGCATGAGCACCTCGTGTTGACGAAGGCTGCTATTGAGAGTTTAGAAAGTAGATTGAAATGAGTAAGGGTAAGAAAGAATTTCGCATAGGTAAAGAAAGACTTTACCAGGTTGTCAGGAAGCCACTGCTCACAGAGAAATCTACGAAAGCGAGCGAGCAGAATAAGGTAATTATGAATGTGGCACTTGATGCGACAAAACCAGAGATTAAAAAGGCGGTTGAAGACATCTTTAAGGTGAAGGTTGAGGCTGTCAATACCCTCCGTGTTAAAGGTAAAACTAAACGGTTCCGCGGGATCGCAGGACAGCGGAATGATCAGAAAAAGGCAGTTATAACTTTAGCTGAAGGCAGTTCAATTGATATTGGATCAGGAATTTAACCATGAGTTTGAAACATTATAAACCCATCAATGCATCACAACGCGGCTTGATTCTTGTTGACCGCAGTGAGCTTTGGAAAGGTGCCCCTGTTAAAGCTCTTACGGAAGGCTTGAAAAAAACAGGGGGTCGGAATCAGCACGGCCACATAACAACGCGACACATTGGTGGTGGACACAAGCGACGCTATCGTTTAATAGATTTTAAGCGAACAAAAAGAGATGTTGAGGCTGTTGTTGAAAGATTAGAATATGATCCTAATCGAACATCTTTCATTGCCTTAATTAAGTACAAGGATGGCGAGCAAGCCTATATTTTGGCCCCACAACGCCTCCAGGCGGGAGCTAAGGTTATTGCTTCTGTGAAAGCGGATGTGAAGCCAGGCAATGCCATGCCTCTTAAAAACATGCCCGTTGGAACTATTGTCCATAATGTAGAAATGAAACCCGGAAAGGGCGGTCAACTCGCCAGATCAGCAGGAACTTATATTCAATTGGTGGGCCGCGATGGGATAGAAGCCATTTTAAAACTCTCCTCTGGAGAAGTTAGAAAGGTGAACGGAGATTGCATGGCGACTGTGGGGGCGCTTTCAAATCCGGATCAGAAAAACACCAACCTTGGTAAGGCTGGGCGCAAGCGTTGGATGGGGGTTCGTCCCACTGTCCGTGGTGTAGCAATGAACCCTATCGATCACCCGCATGGTGGTGGTGAAGGACGGACATCAGGCGGACGGCATCCCTGTACACCTTGGGGTAAGCCAACCAAAGGAAAAAAGACACGTAATCGTAAGAAGGCTTCGACGAGCCAAATTATACGCCGTCGTAAGTAAAAGGAGCAAAGGCAAGTGGCACGATCAGTTTGGAAAGGACCTTTTGTTGATGGATATCTGCTCAAGAAAGCAGAAGCAAATCGTGAAGGTGGTCGTAAGGAAGTTATTAAGACATGGTCAAGGCGATCCATTATTTTACCGCAATTTGTGGGGTTAACGTTTGGTGTCCATAACGGACAGAAGTTTATCCCAGTATTGGTCAACGAAAATATGATCGGGCATAAATTTGGTGAGTTTGCGCCAACACGGACATATCATGGCCATGCGGGTGACAAAAAGGTGAAGAAAGGATAAGGATGTCAAAAGCAAAAACACCTAGGGCTTTACCGGATTATTCCGCAATGGCAAATTTGCGTATGCTACGCATTAGCCCGCGCAAGTTAAATCTGGTGGCCGGGATGATTCGAGGGCAAAGAGTTGATAAGGCGCTAAATACTTTGACTTTTTCTCCGAAAAGAATTGCACAAGATGTGAAAAAAGCGTTAATGTCAGCAATTTCAAATGCTGAAAATAACCATGGCCTTGATATTGACAAGCTTTATGTTTCTGAAGCGATCGTCGGAAAGGCCTTGGTGATGAAGCGGTTAGATATTAGAGGGCGGAGTAAGGCTGGTCGGATTAAAAAACCATTTAGCCATCTTCGCATAGTCGTTAGTGAGATTGGAGAAGTTGTGTAATGGGTCAAAAGGTAAATCCAATAGGGTTGCGAATTGGGATCAATAGAACATGGGACTCCCGCTGGTATGCGCGTCATAATTTCGATAAGCTTCTTCATCAAGATTTGAAGTTAAGAGCGTTTATCAGAAGTCGCTTGTCTCAGGCTGGCGTTTCTAAAATTGTCATTGAACGCCCTGCAAAGAAGGCATTAGTTACAATCCACACGGCACGTCCAGGCATTGTGATTGGTAAAAAGGGAGCAGATATTGAGAAGTTAAAGGCTGATCTTTCGAAAATTGTTGGAACCGACATCAGCCTTAATATCCTAGAAATTCGCAAACCTGAGCTTGACGCTAAGCTTGCTGCTGATTCTATTGCGCAACAATTGGAACGTCGCGTCACCTTTAGGCGGGCCATGAAGCGCGCGATCCAAGGTGCCATGAAGCTCGGTGCCAAAGGCATTCGCATTAATGTGAGTGGAAGGTTGGGGGGCACGGAAATTGCGCGTATGGAGTGGTATCGGGAAGGTCAAGTCCCTTTGCACACCTTTCGGGCTGATATTGATTATGGCGAAGGTCTTGCGAAAACAACTTATGGAACTATTGGTATCAAAGTATGGATTTATAAAGGCGATATCATGGAGCACGATCCGATGGCATTGGATAAAAGAAATGCTCAACATACTGTTAATCGTACGGCTAGTTAGAGGACCTTGGTAAATGTTAGCACCTAAGAAGACAAAATATAGGAAAGCCTTCAAAGGACGAATTCATGGGAACGCCAAGGGCGGGACAAAATTGAATTTTGGGGCCTATGGACTTAAAGCTGTGGCACCAGAGCGTGTCACGGCAAGGCAAATTGAAGCAGCGCGACGCGCAATTACCCGTCATATTAAGCGTACGGGACGTGTTTGGATTCGTATTTTCCCTGATGTGCCGGTTTCGGCAAAACCTGCCGAAGTGCGTATGGGGAGTGGGAAGGGGTCTCCAGAGTTTTGGGCATGTCGCGTAGCTCCGGGTCGCATCATGTTTGAGCTGGATGGTGTGCCTGAAGAATTAGCCAGAGAAGCTTTTGATCTTGCGGCAGCAAAGCTTCCGCTTGCAACAAAATTTATCTCCCGCGCAACAAGAGGTATTGAGTAATGAAGTGGCATGATATGAAGCAAATGGATGATGCGACTCTCAAATCAAAGTGCGTTGAATTGAGAAAAGAACTGATGGGCCTGCGTTTTCGTAAAGTTACCGGTGAAGCTGAGAAGACACATCAATTTTGTGTGGCTCGCCGGACCATTGCACGGGCCAAGACATTGTTAAAACAGCGCGCAAAAGCAGTTTAAGGAGTATCGAATGCCAAAACGTATTTTAAGAGGAACTGTTGTAAGTGCCAAATGTGATAAAACAATAACGGTTCGTGTAGAACGGCGCGTGAAGCACCCTCTTTATCATAAGTTTATCAGTCGTTCAAAGAAGTATGCGGCGCATGATGAACAAAATCGTTTTAAAGAGGGAGATGAGGTTAATATCCAAGAATGTAAGCCCATTTCAAAATCAAAAAGGTGGGAAGTTATTGTTGAAAGTGATAGCTAAGATGTTTACGTATGCGGTGGAAAGGAAGTAGGTCATGATACAGATGCAAACCAACCTGAAGGTAGCCGATAATTCAGGCGCTCGTCGGGTGCAGTGCATCAAGGTTTTGGGTGGCTCTAAACGCAAAACCGCGGCAGTGGGCGATGTGATTGTCGTTTCTGTTAAAGATGCAATTCCGAGAGGAAGAGTTAAAAAAGGTGATGTGCGTCGCGCAGTTATTGTGCGGACTGCAAAGGAAATTCGCCGGCCTGATGGTACTGCAATTCGTTTCGATGATAATGCGGTCGTTCTTATTACCGAGCAAGGTGAGCCTATAGGCACACGTATCTTTGGTCCCGTGACCCGTGAGCTACGTGGAAAGGAATTCATGAAGATTATTTCGCTTGCGCCGGAGGTGCTCTAATGGTCCAGCAATTTCGTATTAAAAAGGGCGATCGAGTTGCCGTTATATCCGGGAGAGATAAGGGCAAGTCAGGAGATGTTTTGAAGGTCTTGCGCAAGGATAATCGTTTGCTTGTTCAAGGGGTTAACTTGGTAAAACGTCACCAACGTCAATCCTTTAATAAAGAAGGCGGAATTATCCAAAAGGAAGCTCCAATTCATATCTCAAACGTGGCTCATATTGATCCTAAATCAAAGAAGCCAACACGTGTGGGAATTCAAATTCTAAAAGATGGTAACAAAGTACGCATTGCAAAGCGTTCTGGTGAGATGATTGAAGGTTAGAGAAATATGGCACGTCTAAAAGAACATTATGAGAAGGTCCTGAAACCTTCATTGATGAAGGAGTTCGGGTATAAAAATCCGTTTCAAGTTCCACGCCTTGAAAAAATTGTGATCAATATGGGCATGGGTGAGGCAGCACAGGATAACCGCAAGTCTCAAGGAGCCCTTGAAGAACTCGCTCTTATTGCGGGACAAAAGCCTATTTTAACGAAGGCTAAGAAGTCCATTGCTGGTTTTAAACTTCGTGAGGGCGTTTCTATTGGGGCAAAAGTGACCTTAAGGCGAGATAGAATGTATGAATTCTTAGATCGATTGGTTAATGTTGCCATGCCCCGTATTCGAGATTTTCGAGGGGTTTCACTCAAGAGTTTTGATGGCAGAGGAAATTATTCTTTGGGAATAAAGGAACACATTATTTTCCCTGAAATAAATTATGACAAGGTTGATAAAATGAGAGGAATGGATATTACTTTTGTTACAACAGCAAAAACAGATGCGGAAGCTTTGCCCCTTCTCAAGGGCTTTGATCTTCCTTTTGTAGGGCAAAAGTAGGGCAGGAGAAAAATATGGCAAAAACAAGTTCAATTGAAAAGAATCTCCGCCGCGAGAGGTTGGTAAAGCAGCATTCTAGCCGGAGGGGACGTTTAAAGGAAATCGCAAATAATCTAACGCTGCCTTTGGAAGAGCGGTTCAAGGCACGTCTTAAGTTGGCTGAGCTCCCACGGAATAGCTCACCAACGCGGTTGCGTTCTCGTTGTCAACTTACGGGGCGTCCCCGTGCCGTGTATCGCAAATTTAAATTGTCAAGAATTGCTTTAAGAGAACTTGCGTCTGCTGGGTTGATTCCCGGTATGACCAAGTCAAGTTGGTAGGAGGAGTACGTATGTCGTTCTCAGATCCATTAGGAGATATGTTAACCAGAATTCGTAACGGTCAGAAAGCAAGAAAAATGACCATTACGTCTCCCGCTTCGAAGCTTCGTGCTAATGTGCTCGAAGTTCTTAAAGAGGAAGGGTATATTCGCGGTTACTTTCATGAAACAGTTTCCGAGGGAATCGGAAATCTCAAGATTGAGCTGAAATATTTTGAAAATCAGCCAGTGATCCAAAGTCTAGACCGCGTGTCAAAACCCGGACGCCGCGTTTATGCTAAGATCAAAGACCTAAAGCAAATTAATAATGGCTTAGGGCTTGTTGTACTATCAACGCCCAAAGGAGTTCTTTCCGATGGAAAGGCGCGGGAGTTGAATGTAGGTGGCGAAGTTCTATGCAGCGTATTTTAAGGAAAAGATGATGTCACGTATAGGAAAACATCCTGTGGAAATCCCCGAAGGCGTCACCTGTGAGGTTAACGGCCAAGAGATTGTCGTCAGGGGAAAGAATGGTGAATTGAAAGCTCAAGCGAGTAAAGAAGTCAAAATCACAAAAGACGACAAGGGAATTCTGGTCAGACCTTGTGATGAATCTAAACAAGCCAGAATGCTCTGGGGTACGTGGAAAAATCGCATTCGTAATATGGTTAAAGGTGTTACCGAAGGATTCACTGTTCGTCTTGAGATCAATGGCGTGGGTTATCGTGCTGCTGCTGAAGGAAAGAATTTAAGGTTGCAGCTGGGGTATAGTCACGATATTTTGTACGCTATTCCTGAAGGAATTCAGATTAGGTGCGAGAAACCTACGGTTGTGGTCATTTCAGGAGCAGATTCTCAGCGCGTTGGACAAGTAGCTGCTGAAATCCGCGCCTATCGCAAACCCGAACCATACAAAGGCAAGGGCGTTAAATATGAAAACGAATACATTGTTCGTAAAGAAGGTAAGAAGAAGTAGTTATGAGTCAGGCAAAAGATCTTTTTAAACGACGTAAGCACCGTACAAGGTTTAAGCTTGCAAAGGTAACGAAGGGACGGGCTCGCTTGTCAATTTTTCGTTCAAAGCTGCATATTTATGCTCAAGTTATTAATGATGAGACGCATCGTACACTTGCGGCAGCTTCAACCTTAGACAAAGAGTTAAAAGGCAAGATAAAAACCACTTCAAATGTGGCTGCGGCTGAAGAAGTGGGAAAGTTGGTCGCCAAGCGTGCTGCAAAAGCTGGCGTTAAGGAAGTTGTTTTTGATCGTGGTGCCTATTTGTACCACGGTCGTGTAAAGGCTCTCGCGGATGCAGCCCGTGGGAATGGCCTTTCATTTTAGGAAGTAGAGTCATGGCACGAGAAGGAAAAAACAATCGAACCGGCCGCGCAGAGCGCGAAGAGGTTGAATTAATTGAAAAGTTGGTCGCAATTAACCGCGTTGCAAAGGTTGTTAAAGGTGGTAAACGCTTTGGTTTTTCAGCCATCGTTGTCGTCGGTGATGGAAAAGGCCGCGTGGGTCATGGAACTGGAAAAGCTCGTGAAGTCCCCGAAGCCATTCAAAAAGCAACGGAGAAAGCCAAGCGACACATGATTCGCATCCCTCTTCGTGAAGGTCGTACCCTACACCATGACATCACAGCGTCCTATGGGGCAGGAAAGGTTCACTTAAGGGCGGCAGTTCCTGGTACAGGAATTATTGCTGGAGGTCCAATGCGGGCTGTATTTGAAGTTTTGGGCGTTCAAGATATTGTGAGCAAATCCATCGGAACATCTAACCCACATAATATGGTGCGGGCGACCTTAAAGGCGCTTCAGTTGATCAATGCACCGCGGCAGGTGGCTGCGCGTCGTGGCAAGAAAATTGGTGAAATTGTCGGACGTCGTGCTCAAGGTGAGGTCTAAGTCATGGCTGAGAGGAAAACAAAGACATTGATCGTCCTGCAAATCGGGAGTCCTATTCGAAGGGAAGCCAAACAAAGAGCAATCCTTTGTGGCCTTGGTCTGAATAAAATCGGACGCACCCGTGAACTTCAGGATACGCCTGCGGTTCGTGGAATGATTGAAAAAGTTAAGCATATGGTAAAAGTGGAAGAGCGTTAAAACGATGAAGTTAAATGAAATTCGAGATAATGAAGGTGCCCGTCGCAGAAAAATGCGCGTCAGTCGTGGTATTGGATCGGGTAAAGGAAAAACTGGAGGCCGTGGGGGCAAAGGCCAAACGGCGCGTACAGGCGTTTCTATCAATGGATTTGAAGGCGGCCAAATGCCCCTCTACCGTCGTTTACCAAAGCGGGGATTTACAAACATTTTTGCCCTGAGATTCATGGAAGTTAACTTAAGTTCCCTTCAAAATGCGCTTAAGGCTGGTAAGCTTGATGGCAAGAAGACAATTACAGGTGATGATCTTGTAAAAGCAGGTCTTTCCCGTCGCCTTCATGATGGCGTGCGGTTACTTGGAAAAGGTGAATTAAAAGAAAAGATCTCTATTGAAGTTGCGGGGGCTACAAAATCTGCAATTGCAGCGGTCGAAAAGGCCGGTGGATCCGTCAAAATCCTACAAATCGCAAAGCCTCTCAAAGAAGAAAAAAAGAATAAGAAAGAAAAACCTAAAGGATAGTCATGGCCTCAGCCGCAGAACAACTCGCAGCCAATATTAATTTTAAGGCCTTTTCGAAAGCAGAGGACCTGAAAAAACGTCTATGGTTCACCCTTGGAGTTCTTATCGTCTTTCGTCTAGGAACCTATATTCCCTTGCCAGGTATCGATCCTGCGGCTGTTGCTCAGTTTGCTCGCTCTCAGGGAGGGGGGATCTTTGGGATGGTTGACATGCTTTCTGGAGGCGCTTTGGGTCGTATGTCTATTATGGCGTTAAACATTATGCCTTATATTTCTGCGAGCATTATCGTCCAATTGATGACAGCTGTGTCTCCCCAATTTGAAGCTTTGAAGAAGGAAGGCGAATCTGGACGTCGCAAACTCAATCAATATACACGCTATCTGACCGTACTTATTGCTATGCTCCAAGCCTATGGGACAGCTGTAGGACTTGAGGCGATGCAAGGTGGGGGGGGGTCTGCAGTTATGGATCCGGGACTTTTCTTTCGCCTGACAACCGTAATTACCATTGTGGGATCAACTCTTTTTTTGATGTGGCTTGGGGAGCAAATTACAAGTCGCGGCGTTGGTAATGGTATTTCTTTGATTATTTTTGCAGGCATCGTTGCCAACCTCCCCACTTCAATTCTAAATGCACTTGAATTGGGTAGAACAGGTGCCATGTCCTATATCTTTATCTTATTTATTCTTGCATTTTCTATTGGCATGATTGCTTTTATCGTTTTTATGGAACGCGCGCAACGGCGTATCTTTATCCAATATCCAAAGCGACAGGTTGGGAATCGTATGTATGGGGGAGAGAGTTCTCATCTTCCCATCAAATTAAATAGTACGGGTGTGATCCCCCCCATTTTTGCAAGCTCATTAATCATGCTACCAGCATCCTTAGCACAATTATCCGCAGGGTCTGGGCCTGAATGGCTTCAAGTGATTTTTGGATCCTTGCGGCACGGAAGTATGATTTATTTAAGCTTATACCTCTTTTTGATTGTATTCTTTGCTTTTTTTTATACTTCCATTGTTTTTAACCCGCAAGAAACGGCGGAAAATCTTAAAAAGGCGGGGGGGTTCATTCCAGGCTATCGTCCAGGACAGAATACAGCAAGCTACCTGGATACAGTGATAACCCGTTTGACCGTGATGGGTGCTGCTTATTTGGCGTTTGTATGTGCGGTTCCTGAATTCTTCTACGCAGCCTATTCCCTGCCATTCTACCTTGGTGGTACAACCTTTTTGATTGCCGTTAGTGTTCCCATGGATACGGTAGCCCAGATTCATTCTCATCTTTTGGCCCATCAATACGAGGGTCTTTTGAAGAAAACTCAGTTAAGAGGGACTCGGAGATGAACCTCGTTCTCTTTGGTCCTCCTGGTGCTGGTAAAGGGACTCAAGCGCGTTTGATACAAGATCGTCACCATCTGGAGCTAATTGCAACCGGCGAAATCTTGCGCCAAGAAATTAAAAAGAAGACTCCTTTGGGACTTCAAGTTGAGCACATTATGGCAGAAGGAAAGTACCCATCTGACGACATTATTTTAGCTGTTTTTAAAAAACGCCTCAGTCAGGTAAAAGATAAAGGCGTTATATTGGATGGTCTTCCTCGCACAATGAATCAAGCTAAGAAAATCGCTGAAACCTTTAAGGAGTTAGGGCATGAGATTGATGCAGTCATCCAACTTACTGTTGATGAGGATAAGTTGATTGAGAGACTTTCGTCCCGTGTAACGTGTGAGGAGTGTGGAAGACCATATCCTAAAGATTTCCCTTTCCAAAGGGTAGAGGCTTGTTCTAAATGTGGCTCAAGGTCTTTTTCCCGCCGTCCTGATGATGAGCCTGAAGCCGTTAGAACACGTTTCAAAGTTTATAACGAACAAACAAAACCACTTCTAAACTACTATGCCAAACAAGGCCTTTTAAAGGTGATTAATGGAATGAAGTCTATAGAAGAGGTCAATCAGGAAATAGAAGCCCTTTTAGAAGAAATGCAAGTGTTGACAAGAAAGTCTGGATGCCTATACTCCGCTCAGGACATTTAGGTGGTTGGATGAAAAGTGGATTAAGGAGAAGCGAGTGGCGCGTATAGCTGGTGTAAATATCCCAACTCAAAAAAGGGTTGAAATAGGATTGAGGGCTATTTATGGAATTGGCCCCACAAAGGCAAAGGAAATCTGTAAAAAATTAAATATTCCTCATGAAAGGCGTGTTCATCAATTGACTGATGATGAAGTCTTAAAAATCCGTGAAACCATAGACCACGAGTATAAGGTTGAGGGCGATCTTCGTCGGGATGTGTCTATGAATATCAAACGTTTGATGGATCTTGGGACCTATCGAGGACTCCGCCATCGGAAGGGACTTCCTGTTCGTGGGCAAAGGACGCATACAAATGCGCGGACGCGCAAGGGTAAGGCCGTGCCTATTGCCGGCAAAAAAATGTAAAGGTAGGGTAGTTTAGATGGCGCAAAAACCAGTACAAAGAGTTCGTCGGAAAGAAAGAAAGAATATTGTCTCGGGCGTTGCACATGTGAACGCATCTTTTAACAATACGGTGATCAATATTACAGATGTCCAGGGGAATACCATTGCTTGGTCGTCTGCAGGGACAAAGGGATTTAAAGGCTCCCGCAAGTCAACACCGTATGCAGCGCAAGTAGCAGCAGAAGATGCGGCTCACAAAGCTCAAGAGCATGGCATGAGATCTCTTGAAGTTGAGGTGAGAGGACCAGGTTCTGGACGAGAATCTGCTTTGCGCGCTCTTCAAGCTGCAGGCTTCGTTTTAACATCTATTCGGGATGTGACTCCTATCCCACATAATGGATGTAAGCCTAAAAAGCGTCGCCGTGTTTAGACGTTTGATGTTAACTGGAATCTTTATAGCAAGAGGGTGAATTCGTGATACAGAAAAATTGGCAGGCTCTGATTAAGCCCTATAAGTTAAATTTGGATCATAGTGAAAATCCAGATTATGTAGCAACCATAACAGCAGATCCTTTAGAACCAGGTTTTGGTGTTACCTTGGGCAGTGCTTTAAGACGCATTTTGCTATCCTCTCTTCAAGGGTCAGCTATTACTTCTGTGCAAATGGATGGTGTGCTCCATGAGTTCTCCACAATTCCAGGGGTGAATGAAGATCTAACGGATATTGTCCTCAATCTAAAGGGGGTTGTCACAAAACTCCATAAAATAGGAACCGTAAAGGTAAAGCTCCAAGCAGAAGGTCCTTGTGTTGTAACGGCGGGTCAAATTGAAACCACAGCAGATTTAGAAATTTTGAACAAAGATCACTATATTTGCACTTTAGGGCAGGGGGCTAAGATTTTAATGGAGCTGACCATCAGTTCTGGGAAAGGCTATATACCTGCTGAGAGCAATAAAAAAGCTGATTCACCCATCGGGTATATTCCTATTGATGCTCTCTACAGCCCAGTACGTAAAGTTTCTTATAAGGTTGAGAATACGCGCGTAGGGCAACAAACAAACTTTGACAAGCTCATTATGCGCGTTGAAACAGATGGATCCGTTCGCCCAGATGATGCCGTTGCTTTAGCTGCGCGGATTTTGCAAGATCAGCTCCAAAAATTTATTAACTTTGAAGAGCCTAAGGAAGCTTATGTTGAGAAAGAAGATTCGCTCATTCCCTTCAATAGAGCTCTTTTGCGTAAAGTGGAGGAATTGGAGCTTTCCGTTCGTTCAGCCAACTGTCTTAAAAACGACAACATTATTTACATAGGTGATTTGGTCCAAAAGACAGAAGGCGAAATGCTTCGGACACCAAACTTTGGCCGTAAGTCCTTAAATGAAATTAAGGAAGTGCTCAGCCAAATGGGGTTGAGTTTGGGTATGGATGTGCCAAGTTGGCCGCCAGAAAATATTGAAGAGCTGATTAAAAAGCTCGATGAGCCCTTTTAAGTGAAGTAAGGAGTAACCTAGTTATGCGTCATGGTATTCGTGGTCGTAAATTAAATCGCCATTCAGATGAGAGGAAAGCCCTCTTTAAAAGCCTTGCGGTTTCTCTTATAAAGCACGAGCAAATTAGAACAACCCTGCCTAAGGCAAAGGATCTACGGCCCATCGTTGAGAAAATCATTTCTTTAGGAAAGAGGGGAGGGCTTTCTTGCCGTCGCCAAGCCATTTCATTTTTAGGAGATAAGGACCTTGCCGCTAAAATTATGGGGCCTCTTGCTGAGCGATATAAGACCCGCGCGGGAGGGTATGCGCGTATTATCAAAGCTGGTTTCAGGCCCGGAGATAATTCCCCCATGGCCATTATTGAGCTTGTTGATCGTGATTTAACTGCCAAAGGTCAAGACTCAGGTCCCACCGCTGAGCCACAGCCTGAAGAAGAAGCTGAAAAAAAAGAGTAGTGATTCTAAAATAACATTGCTTTTGTGGACCTGTCGCTTAAGACAGAGTGGGTAATAATGATCTTAAATCATAGGAGGAAAAAATAATGAAAAACCCACATATCGTTCTTGGTTTGCTTATAGCCTCGTCTACAGTAGTTATTGCAGACTGTCCAACCGTTGATGAAGTGGTTACAGCATTAACAAGCGCTACAGCAGACCCTAAAGTTACGGACATTATCAAGAGTGGTAATATAAAAACCGATAGAGCCTTCTTGCATTATGGTATGAAGAGTAGTTTCACACTTGATGCCTCTGATCTATCAAAGGGTTGTGAATATTCTGTTGAAGGTACAAAGATATTGACAATTATGCCTTCAACTTCTTCAGCTGCAGAAAATAAGTCATAAACTATTCCCCTTTTTTCGTACAACACTCACGTTCAAAATTTTCACGGATGAGGGTACAGAGATTTTCATTACGTAAAGCAAAGGCGATGGCTGCTCCAAGGACGACATTTTCAGGAATATACTCCCCTTGAATTTGGGGGAGGGATGCTTCAAAAGAGCCATCTTTTTTAAGGACGATGGCCGCATCCCATTTGGTGAGGGTTAGAGTGCTTGAAGACATACACTGTTTATTCCCTTCTTTCTTTGTATTATTTTTTTGCGCCAAGTTAGTTTCACCTTATATATTGTCTATGGAGAGAGATCAAGCAAGTCTGAAAACTCTGTCCATTCCCTTTGGCTCATCCCACTTTCCTCCTGTGTAACCTTTTGATGTTTCAACATTCTTTTGATAACAGCCAAACCATTTTTTGAAAGGCACGCCCCACCCCTACGATATTGTATGTAAGCTTCATAGGTGTAAGGAACCCATCGCTTAAGAAGCTCCAACATGACTTCAGCGTAGACACGAATTTCATATTGCGCATGAGAGTCAGAACGTAAGGTGAGAAAGTGCATTAAGTTGTGGAGGTCAATTTTCCAATATATTTGCGTATAGAAATTAAGGGGGAGATTGATCCGTGCGAGTTCTCGTGCAAGGCTTTCCTTTTCAGGATTAAAAACTCTACCTTCCCTATCCTCATTCAAAAGCTCTTCGTAATGGGCGTAACAGAGTTCTGCATCCTTGCGAAGCAAGTCACACACGTATTCTGAATATTCCGATGAAAGGGGCGCGCCACGTCCTTGTTTGTTAAAAGATGATTGTTTTGCCAGATGTTCTTTTGAGGGGATATAAAATTCCTTGTCGAGGATAGAATAACGCGCAGAGTATTCATTCACATTAGCCGTGCGGTGACGGAGCCATTGGCGGGCCACAAAGAAGGGAAGCTTAATGTGAAACTTAATTTCACACATTTCAAAGGGTGTTGTATGAGCATGACGTAGAAGGTAGTGAATAAGCGCGCGATCTTCCGTGCTTTTTTTTGTGCCCTTACCATAAGAAACTCTTGCCGCTTGCACAATGGCATTGTCATTTCCCATGTAATCAATGATACGAATAAAACCATGATCTAGGACTGGGAAAATCTCATAAAGAACTTCTTCGAGGCCAGGAGAAATATCTCGACGGGTTGGTTGGGATTGCTTTTTAAGGTCTTGAATTTCCTGTTCTTGCGGCTGGGACGGTGCCATTTTTTACCCCTTTCTATTTACAAGGAGTAGAGCATTTAAGGGGCAGGCTCAAGAGGAAAAGTGACAAATTGACCTTTCGTCCTCATTCCTAGTAGATTTCCTAGCTCTCAAGCTCGCTCTGTTCATTCTCTAAACAAATCCTCTAATCCTACATGTTGTGTGATGAGGTCTTCCGAGTAGAGTGTTGGCTTTAACCCACCTGAGGTGATCATCGCTATAAAAATTTGTTTTTGCGTACGCGTATGCTTTTGGTAAATTTCTATTTTATTGAGCAGATTCTTTGCATAAGCCTTATCAATGGCAAAAGGCGGCTCCGTATATTTAATTTCACATAAGGTAATGATTCCATCTGGTCGATCAAAGAGGAGATCAATTTGAGCCCCCTCCTCATCAGGTTGTCTTTTTTTAGGTGTATATCGCCATGTGCCCACTTCAGCACCAGGATCTACATGAAGTGCTCTACGAATCAGCGGAAGGTGTTTATAGCAAACGGCTTCAAAGGCATAGCCTGCCCAACTTCTCCAGCTTGGTGTTTTTGACTTTGAAAGCCAATAACCACTAATACGATCTTGTTTGCGAATCGCTGATAAATGAGGTTCAATCCAATGAAAATAAAATAACGTGTATTCATCAATAATTTTATAACTTACCCCTTTTTCTTTATGTCCATAGGGAATAAAGCTCATGATGAACCCCGTATCCTCTAGCTCTTTTAAGCGCTGGGTAATCCTTCCTCCCGGCAGAATCTGATTTTCCTTAATCAACTGTGCTTGCCCTATTCCATACCTATATTTTGCGATCGTACGGCATAGTTTGAGATAAATTTCTGACTCGTGAAAGAGGGATTTAAATAGATTCTCAAATTCTCCAAAGAGGAGCCCGTTTGTTTGAAAGCACAGCTCATCAATAGATTCGGCAGCAGATTTCCCCTTGTTCAAACGGGACAAGTAATGTGGTACGCCCCCAAGCACCAGATAGAGACTCAGGACTTGCTGAAGGTTGAGTGGGATTCCTTTATGCTTTAAAAAAGATCTTGTTTCTCCAAGAGTAAAGGGTTCAAGTTTCAAGGAATAGGTAATCCGATTATAAAGCCCCCCTTTATTATTAATAATATTTTTAATGACCCAAGAGGCTGAAGACCCACAAACAATGAGTTTTAAACGCGGATCACTTACCCAATAGCGATTCCAATAATAGTCAAGCGCCTGAAGCAGCTTGGATTTTTTTGTGACCATCCAAGGAAACTCATCAAAGAAAAGCACAACCTTTTTATTCTTGGGAAGCGTTTGGATTGCATTTGTCAAATCCTCAAAGGCCTCCATCCAACGCTTGCGAGGTGCTAAGTTCGCACCCTTATAAAACATAATTCCAATCTGTTTGGTAAAAAGCTCTAACTGCTCTTCTAATTTCCCCTCTTGAAGCCCAGTAACATGAAAAAAAACACAAGATGCTTCTTCAAAAAAATTCTTCACAAGATAAGTCTTCCCTATCCTCCGTCTCCCATAAAGCGCTAAAAATTCAGCGTTTTTTGATTTGAGAAGACGATTGAGAAGTTTCTTTTCTTTTAAGCGTCCAAGAATTTTGCTCATCTGACTTGCCACCTATAGTCCTCCTATAAGCGGCAGGTAAATAATAATACATAAGCGCAGCTGCCACTTATAGCTTTATTATAGGCGGCACGTGCGGAGTGTCAAGAGAATTCGATGGATACGCTTGAAAGATAAACACGTTTTTTTGCCTGTCTTGCTATCCCGAAGACGCAGACACTGGCTCTCCGGATCTACTTCTTCCCATTTGAGGGTCAGAATTTCATTAAGGCGACATCCTGTAATCAATAGCAGGCGAATCGCATGAAGAGGCCAAGGTTTCTGAGAGTTTTTCTCTTCCTCTTGGAGGATAGCTAAAAATTGTCCTAAAAATTGTCCTAAAATTTTTCTAGAAAGTTCTTTTTCGCATAAACCATAAGTAAACCATTTTTTGTTATTTCTTTTGGAAGAGGGAAGATGAATCTGTCGATAAATATAATAAAAACAACATGTTGTTCTGGTGGGCGTAGCTGGGATTGAACCAGCGACCTCTACGATGTCAACGTAGCGCTCTCCCCCTGAGCTATACGCCCACGTCTTGCGTTTGTATACACAAGATTCCTCAAAGGCGCAAGTTTTAGGGAGTGTTGACTTTTGAAAACCTACGCACATTCGGTTTGAATAAAAGAACTGCTGGTTTCTTTTTTCACTCCCCACTTATCGATTTAAACATTTTTCCTAAATACAGAACCGAGATCAGCCAGATAAGAGTTGTTCCTATAGTGATAAGAAGAAAACTCTCTATGTTTTGATTGATGGGTACAGAGCTAAAAAAAATAGGAACGTTGACTAACCAAGCTCCAACTCCTCCAAAAAGAAAGTCCACAGTTGCTTTGCCTCGTGCCTTCGTAGTGAGACCAAGAGGGATAAAAGCTATTTCTTTTGTAGCAACGAAGAGCATGGCGAAGCCCTTAAAAAGAATGGACTGAACAGACAGGAGCAGGATGAGCGGCGCAGCATCTCTCGTCAATAAATTGTGAACCAAATTTTGTAAGGCTGGAAAGCGTATGTAAAGTAGAAGAAAACACGTTGTGACCAATACATACAAGGGGGGAATGAGGGCGCTTTTAAGCCACCCAAATTTCCAAATCATCCAAAAGGTAAGCAAAAAGATAAAGCCCGATCCGTAACCCATATAAGTGGAATATTGCCCCAGAAATTCATTATAAGCTAAGGAATCAGTAAACTGGCCTTTAAGTTGTGTAAAGAGAAGGGTTGTTAACTGCTCACAGAACCCAAAGGAGGTAATAATAACAAAAATAAGAAGGAGATAGATCCATTTAAATGATGGGCTCATTTTCCCTGTTTGAAGAGGTTCTTCGGTAAGAGGCGTGAGTTCGGTGAGCTTGTTCTTTTTAATAAGCCAAGCGCTCAATATAAAAAGAATCAGCCCACCCAACAAAACAAAGCCACTGGACCTCATTGTACTTTCAAGATCGCCCCCAACTATGTTCATTATGAATGTGCTATTTATGATCATGCTTAAACTTGGGAAAATAGTTAATAAGGGATAGCTTAACTTGGCTTCTTTTATTGTAAATATCTGGTTTGCAAACGCCCAAAAGAGAAAGGTAATTGTAAAGGCTCCCCAAATATCTGCTAGCAGATAATAACAAGAATGAGCCCACTCGTCCGCTCGCTGAAATCCCCAGAAGTGGAAAACAATAAATAATGTTAAAAGACTTGTCATACTTGCAAATAATACTTTGGGTAAGTTGTTTCTACGATAAACAAGAAGAAAAAGGCCAAAGAGGATGAGCTTCACATAGAAAGAGTATTGCTTTAACTGAAGGACCAGGCTTACTCCACCTGAGGTGTTTATAATTAAAACATATTTTATATCCCTTATTACAACATAGCTTAAAGTGAGGGCAAACAAAGCAAATCCAAATAAAAAGAATTTTATAATGCTGTTCTTATTGTAGGTTACAAGCACGATCGATCCTTCTTCTTTTCCATCGGTTGAGTTTTTAATAAAAACGTTAAGGCATCCTTAAAAATTGCCTGTCGAAATTTGTAAACCATTAGACAAGAATACACAAGCTATCCTTCGCTTCTGTTGAATTTTCATCCCTTAATGGTTTTTTGTTTGAGACAGGGATAAAAACACATTTTATAAAAACACCTAACTTCCGAGGGAGTTGCAAAATTAGGGTTGTTTTGATAGATCCTCGGATAAGAAATGCTAGAGCCCCCGCCTTTGTAATAAGGAATGACTTTCTGCTCATATGATAGGCGGGGGCAAAGCATTTCTTTCCAAGACAACGGAGCTCTATCATTCTTGGGCTAGATTTTTGTAAAATACCGCTTGCGTAAAATGTGAAAGTCCCTTAAAGCTAAAAAGCGGTGTAAATATCTGTACCTAACCTTAACATCGCGAGCTTTCCAATGAAATCTTTATCTAGTGAATCTATTTTTGCTCTTATTAAGGAGCATGATGTGTCTTTTGTTGATTTTCGTTTTACCGATACACGAGGTGCCTGGCAACACATGACCTTTCATGTGGATGCGGTTGATAAAACCGCTCTTGAACGAGGCATTATGTTCGATGGGTCCTCGATTTCTGGGTGGAAAACCATTGATGATTCTGATATGCAAATGAAGCCAGATTTGTCAACGGCGGTTTTGGACCCCTTTGCGGCACAATCCACCTTAGTGTTAAATTGTGATATTCTTGAGCCCCTTACAGGAAAGTCCTATTCTCGCGATCCACGAGGGGTGGCCCTTAGAGCGGAATCTTATCTCGATGACTTAGGTTTTGCCGATACGGCTTATTTTGGACCTGAGGCTGAGTTTTTCATCTTTGATGATGTGCGCTATGATGTAGCCATGCAGCATGGCTATTATTTCGTTGATTCTGAGGAAGGAGAGTATAATTCAGGGAAGGTTGACCCTCAAGGAAATCTTGCGCATCGTCCAGGGGTTAAGGGAGGATACATTCCTCTTAATCCCGTGGACCAATTGGTTGATATGCGAGCTGAGATGCTCTCGACGCTCAAAGAGATGGGGGTTGAGGTTGAAAAACATCATCATGAGGTGGCACCAAGTCAGCATGAATTGGGCTTTAAGTTTAGCACCTTAACGCGCACAGCGGATAACCTACAGATTTATAAGTACGTTATTAAGAATGTGGCGCGTGCGTATGGAAAAACGGCCACCTTTATGCCAAAGCCTATTCATAAGGATAATGGTTCAGGGATGCATGTACACCAATCCTTGTGGCACAAGGGCAAATCTATTTTTGCTGGGAATGCCTATGCGGGCCTTTCACAGGAAGCCTTGTATTATATTGGAGGGATCATTAAGCATGCCCGTGCATTGAATGCCCTGACCAACCCCACGACCAATAGCTACAAACGTTTGATACCTGGTTATGAGGCACCAGTTATCTTAACTTATTCTGCGCGCAACCGCTCAGCGTGTATTCGTATTCCTTATACACCAAACGGTAATGCACACCGGATTGAAACACGCTTTCCTGATGCGGCGGCAAATCCTTATTTGGCCTTTTCTGCGATGCTGATGGCGGGGCTCGATGGCATTCGCAATAAAATCCATCCCGGCGAGTCACACGAGGGAAATCTTTATGATTCGGAAATTTCACATAACATTCCCCAAGTAGCAGGGTCCTTAAAAGAGGCCCTTGACGCTCTTGATTGCGATCGAGAGTTCTTGAAAGAAGGAGGTGTTTTTACCGATGATCTTATTGATGGGTATATTGAGTTAAAGCAGGAAGAAGTTGTTGCCCTTGACCATACACCACAACCTATTGAATTCAAGATGTACTATGGGGTATAATTTTCTCAATTAATAAAAAGAGGAAGCCCCATGAAAAGGATTTTAGTGCAAGTTCTACTTCTCGCCCTTGCAGGCGCAGCTGAAGCTGAAGTTCTTGATATGGAGGATAGTGGTGAGGTATCCAAGGGAGGGCCTGTCCATCCAGATGAAGATAACATGAAATTGGTTTCTTCTCCTGTGGGGGAATCCACTACACCTGAAGGCGATTTCACCCAGCGGAATGAGGCTAACGTCTCTCCTGGAGCTGAAAGCCGCACGCTGGATCCCCATTATTTAGAAGTTAAGGTCGTTTATCCAGAAAAACAGCCTTCTTGGTGGGAGAGGGCTTTTAATTACTTTTTTAAATGATTCTAATTACTTCTGAACGGGCTGCGGTTTTCTGTTTTCGTCCACAGCTACAAAGGTAAAAAGACCTTCTGTTACCTTAAGGATCTCTTCTCCGCGTGTGCGGCGGACCCAGGCCTCAATGGCAATTTGCATGGAGGAGGTTCCGATTTTGATCAGGCGAGCATAACAACTGACCTCGTCCCCCACAAAAACAGGGCGAAGGAAGGATATTTTATCAATTGCCGCCAGGACAACACGGCTCTTTGAAGTATGAGTTGCCAGCGTGCCGCCGGCCATATCCATGACAGAGACAACCCAGCCCCCAAAAATATCGCCCGCAGGGTTTGTATCGCGGGGCATTGCAAGCACGCGCAAAGCAAGATCTTCAATGGGAGGGGGACTATCTGTCATATTGATGCTCCTTAAAAAACCTGGTGGAGCCACGGGGAATCGAACCCCGGACCTCTACAATGCCATTGTAGCGCTCTCCCAACTGAGCTATGACCCCTTGAGGATTTAGAGAAATTAATGGCATACTCCGCCACATGCAACAGGAAAATCGCATCATAAGCTATTCCGAGGAAGAAACAAAAGCTCTGGCGTATAAAGTTGCACGAGAGCTGCATCTTGGCGACCTGCTCCTTTTAAAGGGAGAGCTTGGCTCTGGAAAGTCAACCTTTGCACGAGCGCTTATCCAAACCTTGTGTGGGGAGACGACGGAAGTCCCGAGCCCTACTTTTACCCTTGTGCAAAGCTATGAAGCTCCCGAGTTTACCCTTTGGCACTTTGATCTTTATCGCCTTGATCATCCAGACGAAATTTTTGAATTAGGCATTGAAGAAGCCTTAAGATGTGGCGTATGTGTTATTGAATGGCCGGAACGGTTGGGGACGCATTTGCCAAATACCTATAGAGAGATTGAGTTTCATCATGGAAAGCAGGACAGCGAGCGCATCATTACCTTCAGGAGAGAAGACAATTAATTCTTCTAAAGCAGATAGAGATTATCTTCTCGATAGTTTTCTTGCAAAACTTGGACTTAAGAATGAAAAACTTTTGCAGCTTCCAAAGGACGCCTCAAGACGACGTTACTTTTTGTTGTCTTATGCTCTCATCATGGATGCAGAGCCTCTCCATGAGGATACAAAGGCCTTTGAAAATGTAACGATCCTCTTAGAGAAAGCAGGGCTCACCGTCCCAAAAATTTACGCGGCGGATCATAAAAATGGTTTCCTTCTCATAGAAAACTTTGGAGATTTGACCTATCGGAAGGCCTTGGAAGGGGATCATGGAGAGTCTCTCATGTATGAAGAGGCCATTAATGCCTTGGCTCATCTTCACAAAGTAATGAAGAAAAATACAAATGACCTTTCCACCTATGATGGGGAGCTTTTCATCGATCGCGCCAGTCTCTTTACCCAGTGGTATGATGTGCCCTTTTCCCAGCAAGCTAAGGATGACTTTCATGGATTGTGGAGGGAGGCCTATAAAAATCAGCCAGAAGTCCCTCATCGACTTATGTTAAGAGATGTGATGATGGATAACCTTTTTTGGTTGCCGAAACGCAAAGGCCATCAACGTTGTGGATTTATAGATTACCAGGATGCCCACTGGGGTCCTGTGACTTACGACTTGGTGTCTTTGTTGGAGGATGCGCGGCGAGAAATTTCTCCTGCCTTTGCCAATGATATGATAAAGTTTTATTTTACCCATTTTCCAAAACTCTCCCAAGAAGATTTTATGGCGAGCTATTATTTATGGGGGGCTCAACGGAGCACAAGGATTTTGGGTGTCTTTTCGCGCCTTGCAAAACGCGATGGGAAAGCGCAGTACTTGGAACATCTGCCCCGCATCTGGACCTATTTAGAGCGTGATTTAGAGCATTCTTCCCTCGCAGCTCTTAAGACCTGGTTTAGAAAGGTCATTCCATGAAAAAAAGTGCCATGATTTTAGCCGCAGGACTAGGTCTGCGCATGCGCCCCATCACCAATACAATTCCTAAACCTTTGATTCCAATCAAGGGGAAAACCATGCTTCAGCGCGCTTATGAGCATTTGAAAACCATTAATGCCGCTCCAGTCGTTGTTAACACTCACTATTTACCTGATCAAATCAAGCAATTTGTCTTTGCCCTTGATCCGGATATTCTGATCTCCTATGAAGAGATTTTGTTAGAAACAGGGGGTGGTATTAAAAAAGCTCTTCCTTTGTTAGGGCAGGAGGCTTTCTTTACGCTTAATGGGGATATGGTATGGACAGAAAGCGAAAGCCTCAAAGCTATGGAAGATAGATGGAATCCTCTCGAAATTGATGCTCTCCTGCTCCTTATTCCGAAGAAAAATGCCTATGGGTATGAGGGGAGGGGGGACTTTTCCTTAGAGCCGGATGGGCGCCTGATACGTCCACAGAAAGGTGAAAGTGTGCCTTATGTTTATATGGGGGTTCAGCTCACACACAGGCCTCTCTTTAAGGGAGCCCCTGAGGGCTCCTTATCCTTAAACGTTTTATGGAATAAAGCTCTAGAAAAGGGCCGTCTCTTTGGGCTCGTCCATAAGGGCAAGTGCTTTCACATTAGTACGCCAGAAGATGTTGTAAAGTATGAGAATTTAATCGATTGAAGGGTTTTTATACCTCTCATAGCCAAAATTTCTTCTCGAACAACTCCTGGAGTTGCTCGCAATGACGGAATCTACTATTTTTAAGCAAGAAAATTTGAAGCTTGTCCAACTCAGGTTATATAGGAAAAGTAGAAATGCAAAATTTACCTTTCAATGATATATGGACTCTTTACTCTCTTGCGGCTCATACTCCAGAGTATCGTAAAAGATACACGCGAGCTTTGAAAAAATTAATATCTTCCGATGACGTGCAGCCTGCTATTCTTGACACAGCATGCGGCATAGGCTTTCCAAGCGTTGATTTATATAATGAGGGGTTTATCAACCTTAGCTGCAGCGATGCAAGCGAGGAGGCACTCCAGACTATAAAGGAAACAATCAATCATCAAGTTTACGTGTTTCAATCGCAATGGGAAGAATTAAGTGAGAGAACGAGTACTCGGTTTGATGTTGTTTTAAATGTGGATAATTCTCTTGTCTATATGGACGGATGGAATGGCAGGCCGCTGGCAGGAACTTTGGAATCTATCTTTGAAAGAATTCTCACAGCTTTGGGAAATTTCTATAAGTGTTTGAAACCTGGCGGAAAGCTTATTGTTGCCCTTACAAAAAAGAACTCCAAAGGAAGAGTAATAGATAAAATTATATTTCCAGAAATAGCCTATAAGGGGGAAAAAGTTAAATTTACCTGGGAAGTAACTTTTGATTGGAGGACACGCATTAAAACTTGTGCCATATATACTAACTTTAAAAATCAAGAAAACAAAGTAGTTATAAAAAGTTACATTATTACTCTTGAAGAATTGCGCAGTTTAATTGAAAAAGCAGGATTCATAAATATTCATACAGTTAAAATTCCTGGCATACGAGATGACCTTTGTGTAGGCTATAAACCCTAAAAAGGGGGGTCTCTTTCTGTATTATGATTGTCACCGCTTAGAGGTAACTTGTGACTTGCAGTTTGCTCCATTTTTTCTTTTTGTTCGAATGAATACTTCTGTTGCACAGCCTCAAAAGCAATTTTTGCTCGTTCTAAAGCTTCTTTTTTTTCTTTCCTCTTCTCAAGAAATTGAGCCCGATTTTCCTTTTCAGACTTGTCGAGTTCATGCCCTGTGCTTTCTTTTAGATCAAGAAACTTCAGACTAACACGCAGATCATCACAATCACGCTGTGCTTGATCGAGTTTGGCTTGCGCTTCTTTCACTTCTTCCGGAATTTTAGCGAGGAGATCTGCCTCTTTTTCCTCCATCTCTCGTCGTTCAGCGTTTAGACGTTCATACTTCTCTGTTTTTTCTCGCTGTTCCTCTTCTTTCTTTTTCTTCTCATGAGCACCAGCAGCAGCTCGCCGATCTAAATAACTTCGAGTAGCCCAATCCCAAACCTCGTCTTCATCGCTACTACTTGAGATAGTACTATCTTTATCTGGAGGCATTCCTTTCTTAAACTTGTCAAATTGAGAAATCAAAGCGCCTTTTATAGTGTTTTCTTCCTCCTTTTCTTTCTCTTTAACCACTCGATCAGATACTTTTTTCAATAATGTTGTGCCGGCTCGAATGCTTGTAAGTAAATCCGCCTTGTCTCCTGATTTTTTTTGCCCGAGAGAATCGTCATTTTGGTTTTTAGCCACCTTCTTCAAATTTTTGCCTGTTCTAATTTGTTCTAACAAAGCATCATTTTTCCTTTGTTGACCAAGAGACCCTCTCTGATCCATGACATTTACAGATGAAGGAGGTGGTGGGGGCAGCGCAAATGGATCACCAGTTTCCATCAAAGGTGGTGGAGGTGGAAGTAGTTCAAATAAAGGCGGTGGTGGTGGAGGCAGTAGTGCAAATAATAAATTTATATCAGGTGGTAGCGGAGGAGGTGGTGGAGGCACCGGAAGAGTCTCCTCTTCCTCCTCTTTCTCCTTTTCCTTTAGTTTGCCTGTAGTGGCAGGCGGCGACTTTGGTGCAGCTGAAACTATATTTATAGAATCAGACACCGGATTTTGTATAACTGTAGGAGCAGCCCCTGAAGCCGGAGAAACTAGGAGTCCTGAAGTTAGAGAAGTAACCGAACTTGGCAAAGGTGGTGGTGGAGGCAGCGCAAATGAATCACCAGTTTTCATCAAAGGTGGTGGAGGTGGAAGCCGTTCAAATAAAGGTGGGGGTGGTGGGGGCGGCAGTGCAGATGAATATATACTAGCGGTAGAATCCATAAATAACCCGTCATTGCGAGGCCCCGCAGGGGCCGCAGCAATCCAGCCTGGACTTGTTGTTGTCGAAAGAAAACTAGATTGCTTCCCCCTCGCTTCGTTCGGGGTCGCAATGACGCTTGTTTTAGGGTTCGTACCACTAGATGTTATCATAGGTGGAGGCGCTGGAGGAACTCCAATTTCCTCCTCAGGTTGCTCTAGGGCAGGCTCTATAAAGATAACCTTACCTTCGCCTTTACTAACTGGAACTTTCTTTACGACTTTCTCTACTATTGTGGATTCTATAGCAGGATTTTCTATAATATGGCCAACCTTGGCTTCTTTAATAATTTGAGTCTTCTTTACGTTGCTAAATATAGTATCGGCTTCTTCTTTCTCCTGTGTTGCTGCAGCTTTAAGCGCTTGTCTCGCAGCAGCTTTTTGAGCTTTAACTTGATCTTCTAATTCTCCCATCCTCTGTTCTAATTGTTTGAGGTCTTTCAATTTTTTTGGATTGGGCTTTGATCCTAAATTTACTTTGAGTTTTGCATAGCGTTCTTTTAGAACGTCGAGTTCTTCTATAGGCGATAATGGTGGGCGTTTTTGGGGAGTAAGTCTCTTTACCTTTTTGTCTCCCGTTGATTTCAAAACATTCTTAGGCGATTTGACTTCTTTTTTAGCCTCGCCTTGCTTAGCTTCCGATTTTTCTCTTTTCTGAAGAACAGATGTCAATTCACCTATCAGATTAAGCTCTGGCTTTTTTGTACTTACAGATGTCGGCCCTTTGGGGGCTCGAGATCCTTTCCATTTGTTGTGAGGTATAAGACCTACAGCAGGTGGTGGTGGAGGCGCTGGAGGAACTCCAATTTCCTCCTCAGGCTGCTCTAGGGCAGGCTTTATAAAGACAACCTGACCTTTGACTTTACTAACTGGAACTTTCTTTACGACTTTCTCTACTATTGTGGATTCTATGGCAGGCTTTTCAGCGGGAGCGGGAGGTGGCGGAGGGACTCCCATTTCCACCTCAAGTTGCTCTCTTGTAGTTTTTTTTGCGGGCTCTTGTTTGCGGAGATAATCAGCGTCCTCGATAGTTATGAACTCTGCTGCTTTTTTACGAGACTGATCCGCAATAAATTCTTCAATTTTTACGGTTTTTCTACGTGCAATCACCCGTTGCTTTGTAATCGTATTTTTGTGCAGTCCTTCAGTATATTCCGATTTAACCGGATTTTTTATGGGAGTTGTTTGACTAGCTTGTCTTTTTGCCTTTTGCTCTTTGTTCTCAGCTTTTGAAGGGGGCTGGAAGGCATCTTTTTCTCGCGCATAAGGCCTTTTGCCCATTCTATGGCCACTTGGCCTAGCAGATTGTATTAAAGGTCTAACTGCTTCTTCTTCATCTCTTACTTTAGGTAAAAGCGTAACTGCTCCAGCGGATCCATGATGCATTAGATTCGCCTTAGCATAAGGAAAGGGATTTTGAGGGGGTTCGTATTTAGAGATTCGCGAATTGCTCGGAGAAGCAAGCTTAATATTTTTTCCCGCTATAAGAGTGTGGACCCCTGGCTCTCCACCTTTTCCGATTAGGTTTGTTCTACTTGTGATCGAAGATGCCACCGAGTCATTTGTTGGAGTTTGCATGATGGAGTTTAGTACAATTTGCTCCCTGGGGCTCTTCTCGCTTTCCCCTCCACCAAAGGCTAACGCCAAAGCTGTTGTTAAGGCTTCTAAGAAGTTTAATTCACCCATACTCTCACCATTTATTCAGATGCTTTTCTCCCATAAAACATCCCTTTTAAAGAGCTGCTCTAATTAAGATAATAATAGGGTTACTTATTTTTTCAAGTCTTTTTTAATCAATTATTAAGGGATCTCTTTTGCATTATAGATGAATTAGAAACATCATCTTTTAATTGCTTTATCCTTAAATAACATGGAATCATGAGACTCGGTGAATTAATTCAGGCTCTCATAGTTTAAACCAATAAAAGGGGATTAATAACTATAACAATTGCACATAGAAAGACAAAAGACGACTTTACAAAATTAAAAATATTCTAATGACTAATTGAAGCAGAAAGCTGGCGGGGACCTACTCTTCCGTGGCTTAAGCCACAGTACCATGGGCGCTGAAGACTTTCAGGGTCGAGTTCGGGATGGGATCGTCTGTGGATTCTTCGCCATACCCACCAGCTTACTGCTTCAATTTAGTAATTAGCTTTATATTAATTATGTACTAAAAAATAGATTGCTTCCCACTCGCTGCGCTCGTGGTCGCAATGACAATTTTTTCTAAGTTATCCGTCATTGCGAGCCCCCGAAGGGGGCGTGGCAATCCAAAAATTCCACAAAAAACTGTTCAGGTTTTTATGAAACGCTATATTAGTAATTAGAAAACTTTCTAATTACTAACTTCTAATTACTAATTTCTAATCTGATAATCAACTGAATACGAATCAAGCCTTTTGAGCGATTAGTACCGGTTAGCTTCAAGGCTTACGCCTCTTCCACACCCGGCCTATCAACGTGGTGGTCTACCACGGCTCTTAGCAAGAACTAGTTTTGAGGTGGGTTTCCCGCTTAGATGCTTTCAGCGGTTATCCCGTCCGTACATAGCTACCCAGCACTGCAGCTGGCGCCACAACTGGTACACCAGAGGTACGTCCATCCCGGTCCTCTCGTACTAAGGACAGATCCTCTCAATTCTTAAACACCCATGGCAGATAGGGACCGAACTGTCTCACGACGTTCTGAACCCAGCTCACGTACCACTTTAATTGGCGAACAGCCAAACCCTTGGGACCTGCTTCAGCCCCAGGATGTGATGAGCCGACATCGAGGTGCCAAACCTCCCCGTCGATGTGGACTCTTGGGGGAGATCAGCCTGTTATCCCCGGCGTACCTTTTATTCGTTGAGCGATGGCCCTTCCACAGGGAAACCACCGGATCACTATGACCGACTTTCGTCTCTGCTTGATCTGTCGATCTTGCAGTCAGGCGAGCTTATGCCATTGCACTCCACAGCTGATTTCCGACCAGCTTGAGCTCACCATCGCGCGCCTCCGTTACTCTTTGGGAGGCGACCGCCCCAGTCAAACTACCCACCATGCAGGGTCCCGGGTCTGGATTACAGATCTCGGTTAGATATCAAGAGAATCAAGGGTGGTATTTCAAGGGTGCCTCCACTCCAGCTAGCGCCAAAGCTTCAAAGGCTCCCACCTATCCTACACATGATGCTCCTAATACCACTGCAAAGTTGTAGTAAAGGTGCACGGGGTCTTTCCGTCTGACCACGGGTACTCCGCATCTTCACGGAGAATTCAATTTCACTGAGTTGATGTTGGAGACAGCGGGGAAGTCGTTACGCCATTCGTGCAGGTCGGAACTTACCCGACAAGGAATTTCGCTACCTTAGGACCGTTATAGTTACGGCCGCCGTTTACTGGGGCTTCAATTCAAGGCTTGCACCTCTCCTTTTAACCTTCCAGCACCGGGCAGGCGTCAGACCCTATACGTCGATTCTCATCTTTGCAGAGTCCTGTGTTTTAGGTAAACAGTCGCTACCCCCTAGTTTGTGTCACCTTTTTAAGGTTGCCCTCAAAAAGGTACCTCTTCTCCCGAAGTTACGAGGTCAATTTGCCGAGTTCCTTCAACATCATTCTCTCAAGCGCCTGAGTATACTCTACTCGTCCACCAGTGTCGGTTTCGGGTACGGTCTATTGCTGGAGTTATTTCCTGGAAGTCCTAGCGTGCCTCTCTCAATCCGATAAGAGGAAACACATTTCGGCCTTCGTCACTTCCAGCTGGCTCAGGAATATTCACCTGATTCCCATCGACTACGACTTTCGTCCTCGCCTTAGGGGCCGGCTAACCCTGCGCGGATTACCCTTGCGCAGGAACCCTTGGACTTACGGCGGGAGTGTCTCTCACACTCCTTTACGTTACTTATGTCAGCATTCTCGCTTCCGATACCTCCAGCAATCCTTACGGATCACCTTCACAGGCTTACGGAACGCTCCGCTACCGCCCGTAGGGCAGAAAACAGTAATCAGATATCAGTAATCAGAAAAAAAGAAAAGGTTAAGTAAGAGCGGCTAGTAATCCTCTCAGCATTTTAGAAATTTCTATATAGCGCTCTTTTAGTTCTGCAGCATAATTTTTATCGATATATTTTAAATCACTTGCATATTGAATCCAAACACGCACTTCATCACTTGACCCTACGCTTAATGAAACATAGCGTGCGAACTCTTTTTTGGAGTCTTTTTGCTTTCCAAACCCTTCTGCTAGATTAGCACAAATAGATTTTGTTGCCCGTCTAAGCTGATCCGCAAGAGCATATTGCTCGATTTGAGGAAAGGTAAGTGTTAGCTTATGAACAATCAAAGAAGCTTTATAGGCTTTTTGAAATACATCTAACTCCTCGACACTGTGAACAAATTTTTTCATCTTTTTTTTCCTTCTGATTACTGACATCTGATTACTGATTACTGTCCTACGGACCCGCATCTTCGGTGCATGGCTTTAGCCCCGGTACATTTTCGGCGCAGGCTAGCTTAACTAGACCAGTGAGCTATTACGCTTTCTTTAAAGGATGGCTGCTTCTAAGCCAACCTCCTGGCTGTCTTGGCCTTCCCACATCCTTTCCCACTTAGCCATAACTTGGGGACCTTAGATGGCGGTTAGGGCTGTTTCCCTTTCGACGATGGACCTTAGCACCCACCGTCTGTCTGCCGTTCTATACTCACCGGTATTCGGAGTTTGGTTAGGATTGGTAAGGATCGCTCCCCCCTAGCCCATCCAGTGCTCTACCCCCGGTGGTAAACAAACG
>MEMA01000011.1:0-17500 GCA_001767835.1 Alphaproteobacteria bacterium GWC2_42_16 | reverse complement strand
GGATCCCTTTGGCCTATGACCTTTGGGCTTGCATGTTGCGCCATTGAAATGATGCAAACGGCAGCATCGCGCTATGACTTGGATCGTTTTGGTGTTGTGTTTCGGCCAAGCCCTCGTCAAGCAGACCTGATGATTGTAGCAGGAACACTCACCAATAAAATGGCTCCCGCCTTGCGCAAGGTTTATGATCAAATGGCTGAACCACGCTATGTGATTTCCATGGGATCATGTGCGAATGGGGGAGGATATTATCATTACTCCTATTCGGTGACGCGTGGCTGTGATCGTATTATACCGGTGGATGTATATGTCCCCGGATGCCCACCAACCGCAGAAGCGCTCCTTTATGGCATTTTACAATTGCAGCGAAAAATTCAGCGCGAAAAACATTTCTCACGGGTTTAAAACATGGCATTTCCTCGGTCCCTTGAAGAGTTAGGACACTTGATCCAAGAAGAGTTGGAGACGGACCTTGTCTCATGGTCTATTGAGCGGGGAGAACTCTGTCTCATTGTGGAGCGGCCCGCTATTGCGCGGGTTTTAACCTACTTGAGAGATTCAGAAGCCTTTCAATTTGCTCAATTGATGGATGTATGTGGGGTGGATTATTTAGGTCGTGAGCCGCGCTTTGATGTAGTGTATCAACTCTTGAGCCTTGTACGTAACTGGCGCCTTCGCGTCAAGGTTCAGGTGGATGAGGGTGTGCCTATCCCCACTGTCACTTCCGTTTACAGCAGCGCCAATTGGTGGGAGCGGGAGGTATTTGACCTCTATGGCATTTCCTTCGAAGATCATCCAGATTTGAGGCGTATACTCACGGATTACAGTTTTGAGGGATATCCTCTGCGTAAGGATTTCCCGCTTACAGGGTATATGGAGGTGCGCTATGACACGGAACAAAAACGTGTCATTTATGAGCCCGTGAAGCTGCCGCAAGCCTTTAGAACCTTTGATTTTGAAAGCCCCTGGGAAGGGTCTCTGAAAACAAGTTTGAAAAAGGAGGCGAGGTGATCAAGCAGGACGCCTCTGAAAAACAAAGCTTTACCCTTAACTTTGGCCCACAGCATCCGGCCACCCATGGGGTTTTGCGCCTCATTCTTGAGATGGATGGGGAGGTTGTGGAGCGGGCAGATCCCCACATAGGGCTTTTACACCGCGGGACGGAAAAGCTGATTGAGTATAAAACCTATCTACAAGCTATCCCATACTTTGATCGGCTAGATTACGTCTCACCTATGTCCCAAGAGCATGCCTTTGCCCTTGCTGTTGAAAAATTGTTGGGTCTCGAAATTCCAGAGCGCGCCAAATATATTCGCGTTTTATTTTGCGAAATCACGCGCATTTTAAATCACCTTCTGAACATCACGACGATGGCCATCGACGTGGGCGCTATGACGCCTCTCCTGTGGGGGTTTGAAGAACGGGAAATTTTAATGGGCTTTTATGAGCGGGTTTCTGGTGCGCGTATGCATGCCAACTATTTTCGTCCTGGGGGTGTGAACAAGGATCTTCCTTCTGATTTAGCTGAGGATATTCTAGCCTTTGCCAACCGCTTTCCGAAAGTGATTGATGATTTAGAAGGCCTTTTAACTGAAAATCGCATTTTCAAGCAACGGACCGTGAATATTGGGACAATGACCGCAGAGCAAGCTCTCGACTGGGGCTTTACGGGGCCTATGCTGCGGGCTTCCAATGTGGCGTGGGATTTAAGGCGCAACCAGCCCTACGAGGTGTATGACCAATTTGACTTCTTTATTCCCGTCGGAAAGAACGGGGATTGCTATGACCGTTATCTTGTACGTATGGAAGAAATGCGTCAAAGTGTGCGCATTATCATACAATGCCTTGAAAAAATGCCAGCGGGACCCGTGAAGGTGCATGATTATAAGATTGTGCCGCCCCCGCGGACAGAAATGAAGACTTCCATGGAAGCCCTGATTCACCACTTCAAACTTTATACAGAAGGCTATCATGTGCCAGCTGGAGAAACATATACAGTGGTCGAAGCGCCTAAAGGAGAATTTGGAGTCTACTTGGTGTCTGACGGGAGCAATATGCCCTATCGCTGTAAAATAAGGGCGCCAAGCTTCGCCTTTATGCAAGCCTTTGATTTTATGACAAAGGGTCATATGCTTGCGGATGTGCCCAGTATTATTGGCTCGCTGGATATTGTATTTGGGGAGATTGATCGGTGACGGCTTTTAAATTTTCAAAGGAAAATGTAGCTCGCGTTAAGGAAATTTTGACCCACTATCCCTCTGATCGAAAGGCAAGTGCAATTCTTCCTTTGTTTGAACTCGCGCAACGGCAATGTGGGGGATGGCTTCCGATGGAGGCTATCAAGACGATTACAGAAATGCTGGGTGTGTCCGTTATTCGTGGCTATGAGGTTGCGACCTTTTACACCATGTTTAACCTGAAGCCTGTTGGCAAATATCATCTCCAAGTATGTGGGACAATCCCTTGTATGTTGCGGGGGAGCGAGCAATTAAAAAGGGTTTGCAAGCGTCATTTGGGTATTGAGAATAAGGAAACAACGAAGGATGGTCTTTTTACTCTCTCAGAAGTTGAATGCCTTGGTGCGTGTACAAATGCGCCAGTCGTACAGATTAATGATGTCTATTATGAAGATTTAGATGAAAAGAGTTTCCTTCAAATTTTGAAAGACCTAGAGGCTGGGCGTGAGGTGAAACCCGGCTCTGTCCTTGGTCGGCAAGGTTCGGCTCCTTATAAAGGGAAGAGGAGAGCCCATGCTAAAGGCAAGTGATCATATTTTTACGAACCTTTACGGGGTTCATGATTGGCGCTTAAAAGGAGCGCGCGCGCGGGGTGATTGGGATAAAACTAAAGCGCTTATTTCAAAAGGCCGAGAATGGATAATTCAAGAAGTGTGCGCTTCTGGCTTACGAGGGAGGGGCGGTGCAGGCTTTTTGACAGGACGGAAGTGGGCCTTTATGCCGCCCGATGACGAGAAAACGCCACGATACTTGATTGTCAATGCGGATGAAAGTGAGCCTGGAACTTGTAAAGATCGCGATATTCTTCGCTTTGAGCCTCATAAATTAATCGAAGGAGCCTTGCTCACTGCTGTGGCTATCGGGGCTCATGTAGGCTATGTTTATATTCGAGGCGAGTTTTACGAGGAAGCTAATCATGTGGATGCAGCCATTACAGAGGCTTATAAGGCAGGTCTCTTGGGCAAGAATGCGGCTAAATCGGGTTGGGATTTTGATCTATACGTTCATAGAGGGGCTGGGGCTTATATTTGTGGGGAGGAAACAGCCCTTTTAGAAAGCCTTGAAGGGCGCAAGGGAATGCCGCGATTAAAACCCCCCTTTCCTGCTATTGTAGGTCTTTATGGCTGTCCTACTATTGTGAATAACGTTGAAACCATTGCTGTTATCCCCGCCATTCTTCGTCGGGGAGGGGCTTGGTTTGCCGGTATTGGAACGCCTAATAATACAGGCACGAAAATCTATTGTATCTCAGGCCACGTTAATACACCCTGTAATGTGGAAGAAGCTATGGGGATTCCTCTCAAAGAGTTGATAGAAAAATATGGTGGTGGTGTAAGGGGAGGGTGGGATAATCTTCTCGCTGTAATTCCTGGAGGATCTTCCGTACCATTAATTCCAAAGGATGTGTGCGAGAAGGTCTTGATGGATTTTACTTCCCTTGCTGAGGTAAAAAGCGGCCTGGGGACAGGGGGAGTGATTGTCATGGATAAATCAACGGACATTGTTCGGGCCATTGCACGCCTTTCAAAGTTTTATATGCATGAGAGTTGCGGTCAGTGCACCCCTTGTCGCGAAGGGACAGGATGGATGTGGCGCATGCTTGAGCGACTCGCTGATGGTATTGGGACTAGAGACGATATTGATCGCCTGGAGGAAGTGACCTATGAAATTGAAGGACATGCTATTTGCGGCTTGGGAGATGCGGCTGCGTGGCCTGTGCAAGGACTGATCCGGCACTTTCGTCCCGAACTTGAGCGGCGCCTCACGAAGAAACGCATAGCATAGAGATACACATGCCAAAAATTGTGATTGACGATAAAGAGATTGAAGTTCCAGAGGACATGACCGTACTTCAAGCGGCTGAAGAAGCAGGGATTGAGATTCCTGTTTTTTGTTATCATCCCAAGCTTTCCATCGCTGGTAATTGTCGTATGTGCCTTGTGGAGGTCAATAATTCGCCCAAGCCCGTTGCGAGCTGTGCCATGCCTGTGTGCGAGGGGATGGTTGTTCACACCAATACTCCTATGGTGGAAAAAGCCCGAAAGGGCGTTTTGGAATTCTTACTCATCAACCATCCTTTGGATTGCCCCATCTGTGATCAAGGAGGGGAGTGTGATTTGCAAGACATTACGATGGCCTATGGAGGGGACATCAGTCGTTTTGACCTTAATAAACGGGCCGTTCCTGACAAAGAATTTGGTCCCCTGATTGAAACAGCTATGAACCGTTGTATTCAATGCACACGGTGCGTCCGTTTTTCTTCTGAAATCGCAGGCATTCCCGAAATAGGTGCTACGGGGCGAGGGGAAAATATGGAAATTAGTACTTATATCCAACGAACGATTACCTCCGAACTTTCGGGCAATATGATTGATATATGTCCGGTGGGGGCGTTGACCTCAAAGCCTTATAATTTCAAAGGTCGCTCGTGGGAACTTTCTCATACGCCTTCGGTCGATGTTTTCGATGCGGTGGGTTGTGCTATTCGCATTGATACAAGGGGACGGGAAGTTATGCGGATTTTGCCGCGCCAAAATGATGAGGTTAATGAAACCTGGATTTCTGACAAGAGTCGTTTTGCCTATGATGGTCTTAAATATCAACGTCTCGATCGCCCTTATGTCCGAGGAGAGGATGGCTATCTCCATCCAGTAACTTGGGAGGAAGCTTTTTCGCGTATTGCAGATAAGCTTCAGCAAGTGCGCGGCAATCATGTGGCTGCTATCGTTGGAGATATGGTAGATGCAGAAGCCATCGTTGCATTGAAGGATCTCATGACATCCCTTGGCTCTCCTCATCTAGATTGTCGCCAAGATAGCCCGTGTCTGGGGGAAGGCCCGCGCTGCAGTTATCTTTTCAATACGACCATTGCGGGTATTGAAGACGCAGATTTTTGCCTTTTGATTGCAGCTAATCCTCGTTGGGAGGCCCCTCTCATCAACGCGCGCATTCGGAAAAATTATTTGGCTAATGCTTTGCGAGTTACCTCAATTGGACCCTCCCATCCCTTGGGATATCCTGTGAAAGAGTTGGGAAATGACCCTCTCATTCTTGATCAGATTGTGAAAGGGAAACACCGGATTTGTTCCAGCTTAAGGGCCGCCAAACGACCTATGATGATCCTTGGTCAGGGAGCTTTAAGGCGCAAGGATGGGGGTGTCATTTTAAAGCGTGCACAACAAATTGCAGACACCTATGGTTTTGTTCAAAGAACTTGGAATGGATTTAACGTATTGCAAACAGCAGCTAGTCGTGTGGCTGGCTTTGATTTAGGGTTCCTTCCTGGGCGCAAGGGGTATGGGGTTAAAGAAATACTAAAGAGGGCTGGGAAAAAGAACATCGAAGTTGTTTATTTATTAGGCGCAGATGAAATTGATATGAAGCCCCTGGATAAGGCCTTTGTGATTTACCAGGGACATCACGGGGATCGCGGAGCTTCTGTCGCAGATGTCGTGTTGCCTGGGTGTGCGTATACGGAAAAGGATGGCCTTTATGTAAATACCGAGGGGCGGGTTCAGAAAGGGCTTAAGGCAACGCCTCCGCCTGGGGAGGCCAAGGAAGATTGGAAAATACTTAAGGCCTTGTCAGATAAGCTTGGTCTCGCATTGCCTTATCGAACCCCAGCGGAAATTCGGGCAAGGCTTGTGGAGGTGAATCCTCTTTTTGATGAGGTGGATTGCCTTCAACCAGCACGCTGGGAACCCTTTGGGGAGGACGGAAAATTGGATCCTGAGCCCTTTGAATTTGCCATTCAGAATTTCTATATGACCGACTCTATTTCGCGCCACTCCATAACTATGGCAAAATGCGTCCAGCAAATTTTGAGTCAGGAGAAGGAGAATGATTGAGTCCATCTTATATCTTCTTCCCCTTATAGGATATGTGCTTCTTATTATCGTTCCTTTGCTTTTGGTTATTGCTTATTTAACTTATGTTGAGCGTAAGGTCATTGCAGCCATGCAACTGCGAATTGGCCCTAATGTGGTGGGTTGGTTTGGCCTTCTCCAGCCATTTGCTGATGGATTAAAACTCCTTCATAAGGAAACCATTATTCCAACACGTTCCAATCCTATAATTTTTCTGTGCGCACCCCTTGTCACCTTTAGCTTAAGTCTTTCCGCTTGGGCGGTGATACCCTTTGCGCCGGGTGTCGTCATCAGCAATATTAATGTTGGGATTCTCTACCTTTTTGCCATCTCTTCTCTTGGGGTTTACGGTATTATTATTGCTGGGTGGGCTAGCAATTCAAAATACCCTTTCCTGGGAGCTTTAAGATCCGCTGCCCAAATGGTGTCTTATGAGGTCTCCATTGGCCTTGTCATTATTGTCATTCTTCTTTCCTCAGGTTCCATGAATTTAACAGACATCGTGGAAGCACAAAAGTCCATGTGGTATGTGGTTCCCCATCTTCCAATGGCGGTCATCTTTATGATCTCAGCGCTTGCTGAAACTAATCGGTCTCCCTTTGATTTGCCAGAGGCTGAGGCAGAACTTGTCGCAGGCTATAACGTTGAATATTCCGCCATCATCTTTGCCCTCTTTTTCTTAGGGGAGTATGGCAACATGATTTTGATGAGTGCGATTGGAGCACTTCTTTTCCTAGGGGGATGGCTTCCTCCTTTTCATGTGATCCCTTTCACATGGATTCCGGGTTTTATATGGTTTGCCTTAAAGGTGTCATTCCTTCTCTTTATTTTCCTATGGGTGCGGGCCACTTTCCCGCGCTTTCGGTATGATCAACTTATGCGCCTAGGGTGGAAAGTTTTTCTCCCCTTTACCTTGGGGTGGGTTGTTCTGACAGGATTTGTTATGGTGGCCTTTAATTTGTTTTCCGGAGGGCAGGGGTGATGAAAATAAGTTCCCATCCTCTTATTAAGATTTTTAACAGCTTCTTTTTGGTTGAGCTTCTCTCAGGCATGCTTTTAACCCTCAAATACATGATTAGCAAGAAAAAGGTCACCTTGGCCTATCCTTATGAAAAAGGAAGCTTATCTTCCCGTTTTCGGGGGGAACATGCTCTTAGACGTTATTCTAATGGGGAGGAGAGATGTATTGCCTGCAAACTTTGCGAAGCAGTGTGTCCTGCTCAAGCCATTACTATTGAAGCAGAAGAGCGAGATGATGGAAGCCGCCGTACAACACGCTATGATATAGACATGACAAAATGTATTTACTGTGGGTTATGCGAGGAGTCATGTCCCGTTGATGCCATTGTGGAGGGGCCTAACTTTGAATTTTCAACAGAAACACGTGAAGAACTTTACTTTGATAAACAAAAACTTCTCTCTAATGGCGATAGGTGGGAAGTTGAAATTGCAGCGCGCCTTGAGCGAGAAGCTTTAGGGGGATAGAGGAAGGGTATGATCAATATAGCACCCATTTTGTTTTACGTCTTTTCAGGCGTCCTTCTCTCAGCAAGTCTAATGGTTGTTACCGCGCGGAATACAGTTCATGGCGTTCTCTTCTTGATCGTGGCCTTTTTTAATGCAGCCGCACTCTTTCTTTTGGCTCATGCTGAATTCATCGCCATGATTTTGGTCGTAGTTTATGTTGGGGCCGTTGCTGTTCTGTTCCTTTTTGTCGTCATGATGCTTAATCTTGAAGGGGGCGAAATGCACCGGGGTATCAAAGGCTATACCTTCATGGGAGTCTTGATTGGAGGGGTTTTGCTTGTGGAGCTTTTACTCATGGGATTGAGTTGGTATACAGCGCCAGAAGCCTTTGATTTAACAACAGCACCTACATCTGGCCTGAAGATTACAAATACACAAGCCTTAGGAAATCTGCTATATACCCATTATGCTCTTGGCTTCCAAGGGGCTGGGCTTATTCTTCTTATTGCCATGATAGGAGCCATTGTGTTGACCTTGCGCCATCGTGAAGGTGTTCGAAAACAAAATATAAGGGACCAACAAGAGCGGCAGGTAAGGGAAAGCTTGAGACTTATTGATATTCCAAGCGGTTCAGGAGTTTGAGGAAAAAGTTATGATTATAACCCTTGACCATTATCTTATTGTTGCAGCGCTCCTTTTTACCATTGGAAGCTTTGGAATCTTTTTGAATCGCCGCAATGTGATCGTCATCTTAATGTCTCTTGAGTTGATACTCTTGGCTGTGAACATAAACTTTATTGCCTTTTCTCAGTCTCTTGGTGATTTGGTGGGGCAGGTATTTACATTCTTCGTGTTGACGGTTGCGGCTGCTGAATCCGCCATAGGGTTGGCCATTTTTGTGGTTTACTTTCGCAACCGCGGCGATATTTATGTGGGTGATACGCCCATCATGAAAGGTTGAAGATGAATATTCTTGCTATCTTAGTTGTTTTTTTGCCTCTTCTCGGTTTTGTTCTAGCTGGAGGTCTGGGAGAAAAGTTGGGAGATCGTTTTTCGCAGATAACGACTTGTAGCCTTATGGGGTTCTCCACAGTTTTTGCTGCCATCCTCTTCTTTCAAATGGGACTTAAGGAAAAAACCTTTGTTGTCCCTCTCTTTACATGGATTCGTGTCGAGCTTTTTGATGTGTCCTGGGGGCTGCAGCTTGATAGCCTTAGCCTTGTGATGATAACGGTTGTGACCCTCGTCTCTTTTATGATCCATATCTATTCCATAGGCTATATGAAAGAGGATCCTGGCATTCCGCGTTTTATGGGTTATTTAAGTCTCTTTACTTTTTTTATGCTGGCTTTGGTCACAGCCCCTAATTTCCTACAAATGTTTTTTGGATGGGAAGGGGTGGGTCTTTGTTCCTATCTTTTGATAGGGTATTGGTATGATCGGGATCGCGCAAATGCCGCGGCGATTAAAGCCTTTTTAATGAACCGCATTGGAGACATAGGGTTTGTCCTTGGCGTAATCCTTATTTTTAGCCTTTTCGGAACCCTTGATTTTTCAGGTGTGTTTGAGTTGGTTGAAAACCATCAACAGGAGACAATAACCTTTTTAAGTGGTAATTCCCACGCTTTGACTTTGGCCTCTTTTCTTCTTTTTATTGGAGCTATAGGGAAATCAGCCCAAATAGGTCTTCACACTTGGCTTCCTGATGCAATGGAGGGCCCCACCCCCGTTTCCGCACTGATACATGCGGCCACTATGGTAACGGCAGGAGTATTTCTTGTTGTTCGCATTTCACCCATTTTGGAATATGCACCCCTAACGCGTGAATTTATTATCCTTGTGGGCACTGTTACAGCAGTAATGGCGGCCACAATTGCTTGCGTTCAAAACGATATCAAGCGTATCATTGCCTATTCTACTTGTAGCCAATTGGGCTATATGTTTATGGCCGCAGGAGCTTCCGCCTATGGTGCCTCCATGTTTCATCTGACGACACATGCTTTTTTCAAGGCGCTCCTCTTCTTAGGCGCTGGGTCTGTCATCCATGCTATGTCTGATGAACATGATATTCAAAAAATGGGGGGAATCTGGAGATTTGTGCCCGTGACCTATGCGACTATGTGGGTGGGAAGCTTGGCTCTTGCTGGGATTCCTTTCTTTTCTGGCTTTTATTCCAAGGACATCATTATTGATGTAAACTGGGTGGCTCCATTAATCTTTGGAAAATTTGCATTTCTAGGAGGGATTTTCGCGGCCATTTTGACAGCGTTTTATGCTTGGCGTTTACTTTTTCTGACCTTTAATGGAAAGCCAAGGGCCGATGAGGCGGTTATGGGCCATATCCATGAATCTCCACTCATTATGTTGATCCCTATTGTTGTTCTAGCCATTGGCTCTGTTCTGTCAGGAAACTTTTTGGAGCAGCTTTTTGTAGGCGAAAAAACGACTTTTTGGGGGACGGCTATTTTCGTCTTACCTCAAAATGAGGTGATTGAAGCGGCCCATCATGTGAAATGGTGGATTGATTGGGCTCCCACTTTTGCTGCTCTCCTTGGCCTTGGGTTTGCCACCTGTTTTTACTTTTATAAAAGTTTGTGGCCTGAAAGGCTCTCTAAAACCTTCAAGAGTCTTTATGCTTTTTTGTGCAATCAATGGTATTTTGATAAGCTCTATGAGAGCTGGTTTGTGAATCCTACCTTGAAAACAGGCCACATCCTTTGGGAAGGGGGAGATCAAGAAATTATTGACGGCTTTGGCCCCAATGGAATTGGAGACCTTAGTTTGAAAAGTGGCGGTATTTTATGTCGTTTTCAAACTGGGTATGTGTATCATTATGCTTTTGCCATGATTATTGGGGTTGTGGTGATGATGACTTGGTATTTCTTGGAATAAATGGAGCTGAATGATGGACTCACTTCCACTTTTAAGTATCACTATTTTTCTCCCCCTCCTTGGAGCCCTCGTCATTCTTTTAAATTGGGGGAATAAGGAGAGATCCCTTGCTATCAATGCTCGGTGGGTCGCCTTGTGGACGTCACTTGTTACTTTTGTCCTTGCCCTAATTTTATGGTGGCACTTTAACCCTATTTCAGGGGAGTTCCAATTTGAGGAAAAACTTCAATGGATGCCTCTCTTAGATATAAGTTATCACGTGGGCCTTGATGGGATTTCCTTACCACTCTTTCTTCTTTCAGCCCTTCTGATACTCCTTGCGGTTTTGGTGAGTTGGTCTTCTATTCAGACGAAAGTCCCCGAATACATGATGGCCTTTTTAGTTTTGGAAACCTTTTTGTTGGGCATGTTTTCAGCCCTTGATTTTATTCTCTTTTACGTTTTTTTTGAAGGCGTTCTTCTCCCCATGTTCCTTATTATCGGCATTTGGGGAGGCCCCGATCGGATTTACGCAGCCATGAAATTTTTCCTCTATACCCTTTTGGGATCGGTTTTAAGTTTGCTTGCTATTATCTATATTTACTTTGAAGTGGGCAGCAGCGATATTCCAACCGCACTCATCACCTCTTTTGATCCTCAAATTCAAACCTGGTTGTGGCTGGCTTTTTTTGCTTCCTTTGCTGTTAAAATTCCTATGTGGCCCTTTCACACGTGGCTGCCGGATGCTCACGTTGAAGCGCCGACAGCGGGCTCTGTTGTTCTCGCAGGCATTCTTTTGAAAATGGGCGGCTATGGTTTTATTCGATTTTCTATCCCGATGTTTCCAGAAGCGTCCTCCTATTTTACGCCGCTGATTTTTACACTCAGCATTATTGCTATCATCTATATGTCTTTGGTGGCCCTGGCTCAACAAGATATGAAAAAGCTGATTGCGTATGCTTCTGTTGCCCATATGGGCTTTGTTACCTTAGGTATTTTCACGGTCGATTCTCAAGGCATGGAGGGGGCTATTATGCAAATGGTTAGCCATGGGCTTGTGTCAGCGGCCCTCTTTATTTGTGTGGGTGTGGTCTATGATCGTCTTCATAGTCGAGAAATTGCAGCTTATGGAGGCCTTGTTCATACTATGCCACGCTATGCGACCTTCTTTATGTTTTTTATCTTAGCCTCAATTGGCTTGCCAGGGACAAGTGGGTTTGTAGGCGAATTTTTGGTTCTTTTAGGGACTTTCCAAGTAAATTCGTTGGCAACGGTTTTGGCCAGCACTGGCATGGTTTTGGGAGCAGCCTATGCGCTCTGGCTTTATCGTCGGGTTATGTTTGGTCCCCTTGTTAAACCCAGTTTAAAATCCCTTTCAGATCTAAATTGGCGAGAGGATCTTGTTTTTGCACCCCTCGCAGTAAGCGTTTTAGTGTTAGGACTTTATCCGCTACCGATTTTAACCATGGCGGAAGCTTCCGTTGTAAAAGTCATTGATCAATTTAATTTGGCTCTTGAAGGGGGTGGAGAAGAACTTGTTGACACTGAAAAAACTCTTGAAATAGCACTTGTGAAAAGAGGGTTCTGACCAAATGACAAGTTTTTACTGGCCAGATTTTACCTTGATTCTTCCTGAAATGATTTTGGTTTTTTCAGCCCTTCTCATTTTAATGGAAGGGGCGTTTTTGAAACAAGTCTCATTTCGTCACTCTGTTCATTGTGGAACTTTAGCCTTGGGGCTCTCTCTGGGATTATGCTTGTTTCAATTTGAAACGGGACAAACATGGGTCACATTTGAGGGACAAATCAAGCAGGATGACTTTATTTTCTTTGCCAAAATATTAGTCCTTGCAGGGGCAACAGCAACCCTTTCTATGTCCTTGCCGAGTATGATCAAGGAAAACCTTTCTCGCGTTGAGTATCCCCCCCTTGTGTTGTTTGCAACCCTTGGGATGCTTTTGATGGTAGAAGCCAATGATTTTCTTATTCTATTTATAGGATTGGAGATGCAGGGTTTATCCCTTTATGTGCTTGCAGCTCTTCATCGAGAGCATCTCCGTGTTTCTGAAGCGGCCTTAAAATACTTTATCTTGGGGGCCTTTGCTACCGGTCTTTTCCTTTATGGCATCAGTTTGATTTATGGCTTTTCTGGGGCAACAAATTTTGAGGTTATTGCCTCAGTTATTCGCACAGAAAGTATTAATGCGCTCCCCTTAGGCCTTTTTGTTGGTCTTGTTTTTGTTATGGCAGCTCTTGCGTTTAAAGTTTCTGCCGTTCCTTTCCATATGTGGACACCTGATGTTTATGAGGGTTGTCCTACGCCGATCACGGCTTTTATTGGTGGGGTTCCCAAAGTAGCAGCAATGGTCGTTTTTTTACGCCTCTTACTCTCTCCCTTTATTCTTCTTTATGGGGAATGGTACTCTCTTATAATATTCTTATCCATGGCATCCATGGTCGTGGGTGCTTTTGCTGCCTTAAGGCAGACTAATTTAAAACGCCTTTTGGGGTATAGTGCCATTGGACAAATGGGTTATGTTTTAATGGGAGTTGCTGCAGGAAACAGCGAGGGAGCTCAAGCCGTTTTTGTTTATCTGACCCTTTACCTTGTGATGTTTATTGGAACTTTTGCCTGCCTTCTGAGCCTTAAAGGCAAGACGCCCGAAGGAGTTCAAGACATTGAGGATTTAAAAGGCATTGCAACGCTTCATCCGAAGCTAAGTTTTATTTTGGCAGTGTTTATGTTTTCCTTGGCAGGAATTCCCCCGCTTGGTGGTTTTTTCGCAAAGCTCTATGTATTCAAGGCAGCAATCGCCGCAGAGCTGTTTTGGCTTGCAATTGTCGGTGTTCTCACCTCAGTTGTGGCGGCTTATTATTATTTAAAGATTGTCAAGGCCATGTATTTTGATGATCTTCCAGAAACCCCAGCCCCCTCTCATGGACAACTCCTTGTTTTGTCAGCAGAAATTACTGTTGTTTTGAATATTTGTGCTGCTATTATTTTATTGTTTTTTATGTTTCCAAATGTTGTGTTGGAAATGGCCCAGAGAGCAGCTTTTGCACTTCGCATTTAAAGGCGTTTATGACTTCTTATTATTTTTTTGACGTTTTAAAAAGTACCATGGATGAGGCGCGGTCAAAGGTTTTAGCTGGAGCTGAAGATGGAACGGTTATTGTTGCTTTTAGGCAAGATGCAGGAAGAGGACGTAGGGGGCGCGTGTGGGAATCTTCCTTGGGCAATTTACATTTGACCTATATAACCTATTCAAACCTTCCTTTAGTTCAGGCTGTACAACTGTCCTTCGTTGCATGTGTTGCAATTGGTGAAGAACTCATGGGTGTACTTCCACCGACGGAAGCCTTATCTTACAAGTGGCCCAACGATATCCTTTTGAATGAGAAGAAGGTAGGGGGCATCTTGTTAGAGGCAATGTCCCTTTCAGGAAAAAAGGAAATCGCATATTTAATAGGGTGTGGGTTGAATTTAAAAACTTATCCCCAAGAAGTTCGTTATCCAGCAACTTCCTTTGAAAAGGAGGGGGTTTATCTTGTCCTAGAAGATACCTTGCGTGGGATTGGTTCATCTTTAGATCGCTATATTTCTCTGTGGGAAAAGGAAGGATTCGCCTCCATTCGGGACCTTTGGAAGCAGCGGGCGGCACACTTGGGGCAAATCATTACCTTTGAATGTGATGATAAGATTTATACAGGGAAATTTGAAGGTATTAACGACGAGGGCCTTCTAATTTTAAAATCTCCGCAAGGGCGTTTAGAGCTGATAGCAGGAGATGTCTTAAGTAAAGTTGAAGCTGCGGCTTAATTTTGCAATTCCCTTATTTTTACCATTTATTTCTTCTTTTTCCCTTCTTTTTCTTTTGGGGTAGGATCAACAATCTCAGCCGCTTCTAGTTCCGTAATAGTTTTGTCGATTTCATCAGAATGGCCTCCTCGCTTGGCTCCAATAAGACGATCCAGTGCGCTTTGAGCGTCTCTAAAGGAAAGATGAGACTGCTTTTCTAGATAATCCTCAACAAGTTTTTTCCATCGTGAATCTATAATAGTATCGTTGCTTCTCGTGGGAAAGTAGGAGGAAAAAACTAGACTCAGCATAAGGTCTTTATTTACAATGCTTAAATCAGTAGTCTTGAGCCGATGAAACCGACTTTGAACAGATGGATCGTTGAAATCAAGATTTCCAGCAACAATTATTAACAAATGGCTCATATCAATTGTCCGCCTGAGATAAGGGCTACAATAGTCTTTCCCGCTAGGTTCTAAGAAAGGAAGGAGGATACCTAATAAAGTTTCCTCTTCTAACACACGATCAAGTTCATCAAAAAACAAAATTCCATTTCGTGCGCCAATTTCATTGAATTTTTCTAGGAATAATCCTGCCGAAGTGTCCGACCCAAATAACCTTTCTTGAGAAGCCCCTGCAAGGCTAATTGTTGCCATTGGAAGGCCCATGGATTTAGCTATATACTTTACAAGCGTTGATTTTCCTGTTCCTGGTGCTGAAACAAGATTGAGAAATTCACGGTTTTGAGGGTTGATTCCCAAAACAGATCGAAAAGCTGCTTGGTGATTACGGCACGCTTGCAAAATAATCCGAGAAGTCTGATCAGAATAAAGGTTTAAACTCTCTTTTAATTGTTCTTCATTCAATTGAGGACGGACACTTTTTGTTGGAATTCTTAGCAACGTATCAAAGAACCTGCCCATACTCTCGAGAGAATAAGCGCTACGACGCGCAACTGTAAATTGCTGTTCAGCAAAAGGAGCCCTTTTTTCTCTAAGGTCATTTTCCATATCCAAAAAATTTATGGCCAACTTCTTTTCAGCATACTCACGCTCATACTCAAAGAGAGGATCTCCCGAGGTCGTAATCAATCCTTTCGCCAAAGGAAGGATGCTGGGCAAGCTCGAACTTAATATACCCACACTAAGAAACGAAACCCCCGTAGAATACATGTTCCAACCGCCGGCTAGCAGGTTGGCAATAGGGATGGTTCCCGCGAATGTCACTGGACAAGTAAGATTTTTACAGAGCTCAGTTATGAGTGCCTTTCCATACATTTTCCGCCGATTTTTCATGAAACAGCCTACAATCACTTGATTCAGCATATCCTCATCAATGAGACTTCCTTTTTCAATATCGATGAGGTGTTCTCCCTCAGTATTTTCTAATTCACCATCGTTTTCATGAGCAGTATAGGGCTTCCCATTGCGCTTCATTACAGGGAGTTGCTGGTCTGTGAAACCAAGGACTTTGAGTACGGGACGATACTGAGGATCCTCTAGGACGGACGTAAAATCAAAAAGTTCTTTAGCCTTATGGTAAGAGGCAATAGTGGTACCACTCCCACCTGCCTCAACTTCCATTCCTAAAACCTCACCTTTCCACAGAAAAGCTAAAATAAGAACACTAAAAAGAGGAATAATTTTGCAGGAGAAATGCTGAAACATAAAAACAACTCGGCTATTAGTTAAATTAACTAATGACAATAAACATAGACTTAAACAATTTGTCAATAAGTTTTTTAATAGGTTTTTAATCTTTATTTGGTATTTTTGTTAGTGAATTTGATATCGTTTTTTCAAAGAGCTGAACTCATAGACCTTAGTATTGGATAAGGAGTTTTTTTATTCAATACTCGGGTTATACTAATAAAATGAGGTGGGGGATAGGCAGTGGAAAATAGAGCAGTAGAAATACCTGTAGGTCAACTCAAGCTAGAGGGGGAGTTAATAATTCCTCGAGAAGCTAAGGGACTTGTTTTGTTTGCTCATGGGAGTGGGAGTAGCCGTAAGAGCCCTCGGAATAAATATGTGGCTCATGTTTTAAATGAAGCAGGGATCGCAACCTTGCTTTTTGACTTGTTAAGTTCGGAGGAAGAAGCAGTTGACGAATATTCGAAGGAACTGCGTTTTAATATCGAGCTTCTTGCAGAGCGCCTTGAAAAGGCAACAGATTGGGTTGCAAAAAGTGTCAATACGAAGTTGCTGAGCCTTGGATATTTCGGAGCTAGTACAGGAGCAGCCGCAGCGTTGATTGCAGCGGCTCGCACGAAACATCCGATCAAGGCCATAGTTTCTCGGGGGGGTCGTCCTGATTTGGCCAATTCTTACCTGTCTCAAGTTAAGGCCCCAACGCTCCTCATTGTAGGTGCACATGATTATATTGTAATTGAATTGAACCAAGAAGCCTATGCGTTGCTAACGTGCCCGAAAGAGCTTGTGATTATTGAGAGAGCCACGCATTTGTTTGAGGAGGAGGGAACCCTTGAAGAAGTAGCAAAGACTGCTGCAAAATGGTTTCGAAAGTGTTTTTCTAAGAAACTATATTCATGATTTATTGAGCTTATTTAAAAGCAGCATAGAATAGACAATCGTGATATGGCTCAAAAAAAGGGTCTGAATGTCTTCATCCTTGGACAAGAAATGCTTGTCTCTGCGCAAGCAGAGGCTTAGCCTTTCTTGGCTCGAGGATCTTTTCATTAGCAAATGCTCTCCCACAAATCCTGCCCTTGGGGAGTAGAGAGGTCTCTTATCCCTTCGCTCTGAACATCAAGCGTCTTATGGAGCTCTTTTCCTCTTTTTGTCCTCCCGAGAAGGATTTTGTCCCGATTGATTTCCGAGTGATTGCGAAGAAGAACTTGAGCTTCCGAAGGGAATGTTATGAAATTGATCGTGCCTATAATTTGATTCTTTGGAATCAGCATTATAATCCCGTTGTGGTAGTTTTAAAAACCTTTTAGCCCGCTCAAATCCATTTTTTGCTTGTTGATTTAAGGGGTCAATTTCAAGCGCTTTCTGAAAATATTTCTCTCCTTCTTCATTCATCCGCTGACCACAATAAAAATTACCTAAGCCGATGAGAGCGTGGCATTGGAGGGATATGTCTTTTATATCTTCGGCAAGTCTTAGAGCCTCACGATAGTGAACTTTTTGATCTCCATCGCGCGCATTTCCAAGGCCGATGTGAGCTTGGGCTTGCAAGGACTTGTCCCCTATCTCTCCTGCTAATCCCAGAGCCTCACGATAGTGAACTTTATCATC
>MEMA01000010.1 GCA_001767835.1 Alphaproteobacteria bacterium GWC2_42_16 | reverse complement strand
ATTCAAACTCCCAGCTATGCTGGGAGTTATTGGCTTCTATTCTCGTATCCTATTAATTGAGGACATAAGAAACAAATAGATTCTTCATTTCCTCTGATAAAAGTGAAACTTAATAGAAAGGAAAATAAATAATGGAAAAGACTTTTTTCTATACACTTGAAGGACTTGCAATGGTTGCAATGCTCCTTCTTAATGCTACACCCATAAAAGCCTGTCCTGACGCGACTGATGTACAAAAGAATTACAATTACGTCGAGAAAAAGAAAATATGGGGATGGCCTGATAAGCCATGGCAAGACTCGGGAGGAAAATGCTGGGTGGATGCCTGGTCTGACTCTTTCTCTACCGAAAATAATAACACTCCCAAAATCAGCAGAGCCTCTGATAAAGATTGTCCCTCTGGATATTGCTGCTATAATGCTTCTAACATCAAGGATGAATCTGATCCTTCACAGGTGTTAGAGCTCGAGTCATCCTCGTCGTGTTAGTAGATAGTCTTAAGGCTAACACAGACTATAAGGGTGCCCTCGTTCAAGTAAGATAGCACTCCGTGTTTACGCTTGCCTAGCCTTGGCACCCCCAAAAGTTCTTGAAAAAATGAGAGAGTTGTTCCAAAGCTCTGTTTGTATCTTTAGCAAAGTCGTCCAAAGGCATTTAGTAATAGTTTCTGCGAAGGCGTCGTTCTTGTGGAGCGCTTGCTTTAAGGTTGTTTGTAAGAGGACTGGAGCCTTTTTGAACATAAGTAGCCAAGAGCTCTTGTCGACACTTTCTGAGTTTAGTAAGCTCTCGAGCATCTTCTCTGTCTTGAACTTGAAGACTACTCATTTTAATCTCAATGAGATCTAAAAGGATTTCTATCGTTTGTCTTGATAGTGTCATGTATGATCTCCTACAAACAAATCATGTCATGAGGATACCGGTAAAGACGTTAATAAATGGTGAAGAAAAATGCCCCTCTTGATCTTTGATGATTTTACGAAAGTGTCCTTTGAAAAAAGGGGGAGATTATTAGGTTGCGATCTAGGCGAAAAAACCATTGGACTCGCTCTTTCTGATGTAGGGCTTAAAATTGCTTCTCCTTTTCAAGTTCTTCAGCGGACCAAATGGAGAGAAGATTCCAAAGCCCTTTTAAAAATTTTTGATGACTACTTGATTATGGGAATTGTTGTGGGCTTGCCTTTAAATATGGATGGGAGCGAGGGACCGCGTTGTCAATCTGTACGTCAGTTTTCTCAAAATATATTATCACTTCGTGACCTTCCCCTTTGTCTTTGGGACGAACGGCTCTCAACGGTTGCTGTTACACGGATCTTACTCGAAGCGGATCTTTCACGCAAAAAGCGTAGCAAAATCATCGATAAATTGGCCGCTTCTTATATTCTGCAAGGCTTTTTAGATGCCTTTAATTGGAAAAAAAGCATTTAAAATGAATGGTCTTGCGTAGTTTCTTTCATTGTGTAATGGTTAACAAAATTGGGATATAAAAAAAATAACCCTTAGGAGAATAATAAAATGAGTGGTCAATCATTCAACGCTGTTAATCCTTATATTCCAGCATCAACTCGATTGCCTGAAATTACAGTTAAGGTCGTTATTTTAAGTATTTTACTTGCTATTTTGATGGCAGGATCCAATGCGTATCTTGTCTTGAAAGTAGGAATGAGCGTTTCCGCATGCATTCCCGCAGCAGTCATTTCAATGGCAGTCCTAAAGGCTTTAGGGAATTCAAATATCTTGCAAAATAACATTGTTCAAACCGCGGCTTCTGCTGGGGAAGTTATTGCGGCTGCTTTGGCTTTTACAATCCCTGCTATGGTGATGATTGGTTATTGGGATAGTTTTCCCTTTCCAATTTTAATGGGCCTCACAGCAGTTGGAGGTCTTTTAGGGGTCTTCCTTTCTGTCCCTTTAAGGCGCGCAATGATCATTGAAAGTGATCTAAAATTTCCTGAAGGTGTTGCAACTGCCGAAGTTCTAAAGGTAGGGGGTGAAAGTGCAGCAGCCAAAGATATTTTATTTTCGGGAATAGCAGCGGCCCTCATCAAATTTTGCCAAAGTGGTTTTCAACTTTTGGCAGATAGCATCAACATTTGGGGTCGCGTTGGTAATACGGTTGTCGGGGTGACGGCTGGTTTTTCTCTTGCCCTTGTTGGCGCGGGATACATCGTAGGAGTTGAAGTGGCCTTTGCAACTTTTTTCGGGGCTATTTTAGCTTGGTTTATAGGAGTTCCTCTTTTTGGTGTTTTTTATGGTCTTCCTATAGATGCTGATAATGCCTATGCAGCGGCGGTCGAGATTTGGAATTCTAAAATCAGGATTATTGGTGTTGGTATGATGGTTTTTGGGGGCTTATGGATGATTGTCGAGCTTTTAAAACCTCTCCAAAGAGCTATAAAGGCCTCACTTGAAGCGGTTCGTAAGATAAAGACGGAAGGGAAATTAAATATTATCCGGACGGAATTTGACATTCCTATTACCTATGTTGCTTTTGGGGCTGCTTTACTTATTTTGCCTATTTATGTGATTTTTAACAATATTATTGAAAGTAGCGGCATTCCGCTTTCACCATCTTTGATAATCTTTACAGGTCTTTTTATTACGATCATTGCTTTTGTCATGGGCGCATTGGGAAGCGCTGTTTCTTCTTATATGTGTGGGATTTTAGGGACCTCAAGTAGCCCCATCTCTGGTATTATTCTGATGGGGATTTTAATTGTCTCTTCTTGCCTTTTAGCCTTTTTTAGCTTGCAACCCAATTTTTGGGATGACCCCAACACTATGCTCAGCGCTGCAGGAATTACTATTCTTTTAGGGGCCCTCATCGGATGTACCGTTGGTATAGCTGGAGATAACTTACAAGACTTGAAGTCAGGCCAATTGGTGGGCTCCACACCTTGGAAGCAACAAGTGATGTTGATTGTGGGGGTTTTGGTGTCTGCTGTAGTTCTTGCCCCTATTTTCCAACTTTTATTTGAAGCCTATGGCTTTGGCGATGTTCTCCCCCGCGAAGGGATGGACCCTGCCCAAGCCTTAAGTGCACCAAAAGCAGCGTTGATGGCGGCTGTATCTCAAGCCATTTTTAATCAATCAATGGATTGGAGTATGGTACTTATGGGTGTGGGCTTGGGTGTTGTAATCCTTTTTGTAGACAGGCAACTTAAAAATAAAGATTCAAAGTGGCGTTTGCCCGTAGTGGCTGTTGCTGTGGGAATTTATATGCCTCTTGATATTACGGTTCCCTTGCTTGTTGGCGGGATCTTATCGTCAGTATCTCGTAGCGCTCTACAAAAAACTCATGTCAGCACTGCAGAAAAAGCAGCAACGGAAAGGTGTGGTCTTTTGTTTGCCTCTGGACTTATTGCGGGGGAAGCCCTTGTTGGGATTTTACTTGCGATTCCTTTTGTGGCCTATCAAAACACGAATATCTTTAAAATTGTTCCTGCAGCCCTTGCCAACTCCACAGATGTCCTAGGGCTTATCGTCTTTCTTGGAATTCTTTACTGGTTCTATAATGTTTCTACAAAGGTGAAAAAAACGGTTTAGCCCCTTTTAGAAAAGCGCTTGTTCTTCCAAGAATAGGGTTTTGAGGTATTTTTCTTTGCTATGACGGAGGTAAGAGGGGCTTTTATTTTTTTCTTTCTCTTGTGAGAAAAAACCGTGTGTTTTTTTGTATTTTCTGGCGCTTTTATGTTGTTCATCAAGTTGTGGATGCGCTGCCATTTGTGGAGCTCATCTGGTGAAATAAAGGAAAGGGCAAATCCTTCCATGCCTGCGCGACCTGTGCGGCCTATGCGATGAATATAGTCTTCAGGGCTCTGGGGAAGATCATAGTTGATCACATGCATAATATGGGGAATATCAAGACCGCGAGCTGCGACATCCGTTGCCACCATGATTCTTGTCTTAAGTTTGCGAAAATCATTGATCACAGCATCCCTTTTTCGTTGCTTTAAATTGCCATGGATCGCAGAGACCGACAACTTCTGTTGATTGAGTTTTTTCGCAAGTCGATCAGCGCCATGCTTTGTTTTCACAAATACAAGAATGCTTCCTTTTCGTATCTCCAGTTCTTTGAGAAGAAAAGGAAATTTTTCATTTGAGGAAGCACGGCAGGTTTCTTGCTTGATTTTTAAAACAGGTTCATGTGTTGATCCCACTGAAATTTGTTGAGGATTCTTTAGGTAGGTCAAAGAAATTTTTTTGATATCACCGGCCATGGTAGCGGAAAACATAAAGGTTTGCCGTTCTTTGGCAAGGTGAGGCAATATTTTCTTTAAGGCTTCACTAAAGCCCATATCCAGCATACGGTCCACTTCATCAAGAACTAAAAAACGCGTGTTCGTGAGCTTGAGGGTCCTCCTTACCAAATGATCATTGACTCGTCCAGGTGTTCCAATAATAAGCCGGGGGTTTCTTTTGAGATCAGAAATTTGCTTCATCATAGGCGCTCCACCGATTAAGAGAGCTGACCTCATCTTCTGAGAGAGAAGAGCACAGGCAGATGCTTGAATTTGAGCCGCAAGCTCGCGTGTGGGAGCGAGGATAAGAGCAGATGAATTGGAGTCCTTTATTAGATTTGTGATCAGCGGGATAAGGTAGGCGATGGTTTTCCCCGTTCCTGTTTGGGCGGAGGCTAAAATATCATGCCCTTTAAGCCCCTCTGGAATAGCTTGTTCTTGAATGGGGGTGGGTGTTGAAATACCCAAACGCTTTAGGGAGTCATTGAGAAATGACGGGAGAGAAAAGGAGGAAAATGAAGACATTAAAATGACCAGACTTTGTAAATATTAAAAGATATAAACTTCATATAGGGTAAAAATGTTAAAATAGCTAGGGGTTCATGAAACTTATTATTTTAAATCCTAAGGAGAAAAGCTTATTAAGGAAACTCGATAAAAATATCTTCCCACAAAACCCCGCTCACCTTACACTATATATAAAAAGAAAGGTTAGGGATGGGCATTAAAGTTCTTTTCCCCGCACTCATTTTTTCTCTCCCCACGCCTCTTTTGGCTGCGGTAGAAAGTCTACCGGGGCAAGAGTTAAGTTTATGGTGGGGGCTTCCCTTTGTGGGGATGCTTCTTTCTTTGGCCCTTATGCCCCTTTTTGCTATTCATATTTGGGAAGCTCATTACGGCAAGATTGCTTTAGCTTGGTCTTTGATGACCCTTTTCGCACTCGTTAATTTCTTTGGAATTGACGTGGCTTATGGAGAAGCCTCGAAAACATTTTTTCATCATTACTTGCCCTTTATTATCATCATTGGCGCCCTTTATACCATTGCGGGAGGTATAAAAATTGACATTCATTCACCTGGCACGCCGTTGGTGAATACAACGTTGCTCGCTTTCGGTACTTTTTTAGCGGGATGGATTGGGACAACCGGGGCTTCTATGCTTTTGATTAGGCCTCTTCTCTTTATCAATGCACACCGGAAAACACGCGTTCATCAGGTAGTCTTTTTTATTTTTCTCATAGCCAATGTTGGAGGGGCCTTAACGCCCCTTGGAGATCCACCCCTGTTCCTTGGATTCCTTAATGGAGTGGATTTTTTTTGGCCCCTTAAAAATCTTGTCTTTGATATCCTTCTGATAGTCATTCCGCTCCTCCTTATTTTTTACGGGATTGATACTTACTTTAGTTGGAAGGAGGGGCATGGTGAAGGTCATCAACGTGTGCGAGTTTCTATTAAAGGACAATTTAATGGACTCCTCTTTTTGGGAGTGATTGGACTCGTTCTTATGAGTGGTGTGGGGCAGTCTTCTCTCTTAATTCCCATCGGAATCACTTCTCTTGAGCTTTTTGATGGCTTGCGGGATATGGGTTTAATACTTTTGACCATCTTATCGTTTGCCTTAACACCTCAAGAAATTCACAAGGAGAACCACTTTTCTTGGGAGCCATTAAAAGAAGTTGCAAAACTTTTTTTTGGAATATTCATGACTGTCATTCCTGTGATCTCCATTCTTGAAGCCGGACAAGATGGAGCCTTAGCTCCGCTCATTTCTCTCGTTGAGGTTAATGGTGTTCCTAAGAATGTCATGTACTTTTGGTTAACTGGTGGGTTATCTTCTTTCCTTGATAATGCGCCCACCTATCTTATCTTTTTCCACATGGCAGGGGGGGACGCCAATACCTTGATGACAACCCTTGTCAGAACTCTTGAAGCGATTTCCTTGGGTTCGGTCTTTTTAGGAGCGATGACCTATATTGGAAATGCGCCAAACTTTATGGTGAAAACCATTGCAGAAAGCCGTAAAGTTCCTATGCCAAGTTTCTTTGGCTATATGGCGTGGTCTTTGATAATCTTATTGCCCTTATTTTTATTGCTTTCTATGTGGCGGTTTTAAAGAAATCTGTTTTGTACTATTCCAAGGATCTCGGACCTCTTGTCACAAGCTGCTTGTTAATATCAACAACGTAGCCTGCATCCTTGAAAATTTGAATATAGCCTTGTTTAAGAGCGCTAAAAAAATCGTCTAAAATGGTTAAACGTTTCTTTATATAGGTGGCTTGGTGTTCTTGGGCGTTTTTATCAAGGAAGAGGGAACCGTATGATTTAAAAAACCCTTCAGCTGCTTTTTCTCTAACCAGTGATTCTGTTTCGCCTCTTGAAAATTCTAAAAGGCGGTTCACATCATAAAAAATAGTTTTTCTTGATGTTGCCATTGTTTCATAATCAATAAGCGTCGTTTCATTGCTCCAAAGATTATAAAATACGTTGGATGTGTGTAAATCACCATGGGTTATGCTCTTAAAAGTACTTGTTGCTTCATCAAATTCCCCATGTCTTAAATGAAAAGAAGCAATGGCGCGCCCAACATTAGAAAAGGCATAGGACAAGTGGTTTTTAATATCTGAGGGTTCTAACCCAGCCCAATCATACCCTTTTTGAGTCCATTCTATCATAAGGTTGAATACAGACTGCCCAGAAGCTTCATCAAATAACACAAAATCCCGCTCCTTCTTACTTAAGGACCCCCTGAATCGTGCTAAGGAGAGGTATTTAGGAGGAAACACATTGGGTTGGGATTTTTTAGAAGTTTCATACTCAACTACAAATGGTTCCAAAGTTGTAAGATTTTTAAGTTCCTTTCTCTCTTTTAATTCTTTACAGATGAAATACCTTTTTTCTCCTTCTTTCTCTACAATAACTTGGCTAATTGATTGAGTGTTGCTTCCTGATTTATTCAGAGGCTGAATTTTAATCAGGGCATGACTTGGTTGAGGAAAAAGATCTTTTACGTCATCCGGAGTGAGGTTGCCTACAGCTTTAAGAGGATTCGATGCAAGGAAAAGAATGGCTAAGATTCTAAAATAATAACTCAGAACCCGTCTTCGAAGTTTTAGATAAATGTGAT
>MEMA01000009.1 GCA_001767835.1 Alphaproteobacteria bacterium GWC2_42_16 | reverse complement strand
TTGTGTTCAATGTCTTTATATCATGCAAAATCAAAGGGTTAGGGGCGCATGTCTTATTTTAAATTTTTGATCCTCCTTATAATTCTTTCATAATAAAAAAGCCACACGGATTGTGTGGCTTTTTAGGGAGGAACTTTAAAAACCCGTTTTAGACTCTTTTAAAGAGTTTTGTAAAAGTTGTCTTAATGGCTCTAGGAATACTTGTTATTTTACGCTTTAACCAAGTCTTGTAGCCCTCATGAGGAAGCGGTTTAATTGTTGCAGCGCTGGTTGCTTCTTCCACAATGCTTGAGAGGCCATGGTTGCGTAAAGACAGGTGGCCCCCAGTTTTTGACTCAAGCTTAACGGAGTGGCCAACATGTTTGAAACCAAAAATACCTAAAAGGATAGAAGGAACGATGTCTCCATCACGCCAGACACGAATAATACGATCTTTCCCGATGCTATCTTCAATTGATTGAGCTCCATCATGACTTACAACTCGGGGAGAAGAGAAGGTTACTAATTTAAGATTATCAGCACCAGAAAAATTCTTCTTAAGGTCAGCTGCAGCCAAAGTTGCCAAAGCGCCTCCTAAACTATGCCCCGTCACAACAAATTCGACATCCGCAGCAGATTTGTTATGATCGTCAAGCGTTGCTCGAATAAGATCGTGCATAGCTTCGCGGCTCTGCATGTAGCGATTGTTGAATCCTTTATGAATGCCGCCTTCAATTCCAAGTTCTGGATTTTTCACCTTGCGGAAAAGGAAATTGGCTTGTGTAAAATCTTCGACGGCTTCACTTCCATGAAAAGCAACAGTGAGTTGGGCTTTTCCAGCTTCTTCCCTATAAGAAACGATGCCTGCGGGAGCAGTTTTCCTTGGAGCGATTTGAGCATGGAAGCTTGCAACGGTAGATCCAGAATCAATAAGTTTCTCGCGGGCTTCAAAGCCTTCTTGATCTCTAATAGGGGATTGAGATTGCCTTTTTACAAGTTTGTGGTCATTGTAAGCAGCAGAAGAAGCTTGTGCAGCCTTTTTTATGCTTGGAGCTCTGTTTTTGAGAACTGACATTCCCTTTGAAGGACCATCATCTATAACAGACCTCTGCAGAACATCAAGCTCAGCATAGGCACTCGTAGAAGCGAGGGCTGTTGAAATAATTAATAAACGAAACAAATTCATATAAACACCAATAAAATAAAAGTTACTACTAGTACATAGGCTCTGAGCGGGGCACTGACAATCAGAATTATTGCATGAGGGGTATTACGAAATAATATGAAAAATAGGTAAAATTTTATTAAGTTGAGGTTTGATATATTGACTTGTGTTCAATGTCTTTATATCATGCAAAATCAAAGGGTTAGGGGCGCATGTCTTATTTTAAATTTTTGATCCTCCTTTTATATTTCCTCTCGTTTTCCTTGCCTCTAGAGGCGATGAATCAAGAAAACGAAAGTGAAGATTCTGAAAAAAAGCCGGTGTTTCATATACGCTCTACAGGGAAAGAAGATTTTGAAAAGTATGAAGCTTTTCTAAGTGTTCTTATGGATGGTTATCTTTCACAAGAAGGTTTACTTCGAAAATACTTTTTCTCCCATAATTTGGAGAGGCAAATGGCGGGGATTCCTTATCACCTTTACCGTGTTTCTGAAATTACCGAAGGTTCAGATAGTGAAAAACTCCTTGGGTTTCTCCATTTAGGGCGTCGCTCAACCTTCGCTACAGAAGACCAACGAAAGAGATGGGAATCAAATCCGGATTATCCACAAAAATTGTATCGTTTGTGGGTTGAGTTGGAGATTTTGGAAAAGAAAGACAAAGAAAAAGGCTTTGAAGAATCTAATCTTCGTAGAATTGAGAGCCGGGGATTAGCGCATTTGCTTCCTGTGCTAGATCCAACTCTTGATACTAAGAAGAAAGCCCAGTGTATTCAGGTTGGGTATGGACTCATTTGTCATTTTGCAGAAGAGGGTTGCTCTCTCCTTCCTGAAGAAAGCCCTTCAGGTTCTGAATCAACGCTTCCCTATCAAGTGATAGCCTTCTGTGATCCTAATGAAGATTCTTTGGTCGACGCTTTTCGTTTGGCAGGCTTTGTAGAGAAAGCAAAAGATGTATATTTTTCTGGTGCATTTAAAATCTTATTCGTACGAAAAGTAGATCTAGTACAGTAACTTTTTAGGTTTGTCTAATGTGAAAAAGAATGGATTGCTTCCCACTCGCTACGCTCGCGGTCGCAATTGACGACTGTGTGATATGTTCTTGCTTCTCTCCGTTCTCGTCATTGCGATGAGCGAAGCGAAGAAGCAATCCACACTTAGCATGTTGGCAATAGACCAAACTAAGCAGTCAGTGTACTAGAGAGCGCTCCGAGCTACGAGAATGGTTCCAAATAAAGATGCGCGGTCCTTTTAGAGGAGTGCTCCGCACGTTTATTCCTTCTGAAGTTCCTTTAGATTTTTAAACTGATTAAGAGCTTCAGGATTGGCAATAGCCGCAAAGTTTTTGACCTCTCTTCCATGAATCACCTCCCGTACAGCGAGCTCAACCATCTTCCCACTTAGGGTACGGGGGATGCTTTGAACAGCAATAATCTTTGCTGGAACATGGCGCGGGCTCGCATTAAGGCGAATTTGCTGTTTGATTTGAGCCTTTAAAGCTTCTGATAACGTCACGCCTTCCTGAAGATTCACAAATAAAATAACGCGCACATCGCCCCGCCATTCTTGTCCCACTGCAAGGCTTTCCAAAACTTCTGGGATTTGCTCCACTTGGCGATAGATTTCAGCTGTGCCAATGCGCACACCACCTGGGTTTAAGACTGCATCAGACCTTCCATGAATCACAAAGCTGCCATGCGAGGTTTTCTCTGCATAATCACCGTGGCTCCATACATTGGGATACTTTTCAAAATAGGTTTCGTGGTATTTTTTAAAGCCCTCATCTCCCCAAAAATAAAGAGGCATGGATGGGAAAGGGGAAGCGCAGATAAGCTCACCATTTTGGCCAACCACACTTTTGCCCGCTTCGTCAAAAACGTGGACATCCATGCCAAGGCCTGGCACTTGCAGTTCCCCTCGCCATACAGGCAAAATAGGGCATCCTAAAGCAAAGCAAGAGACGATATCAGACCCGCCAGAAATGGAGGCAAGACAGATGTTTGAGCTAATTGTTTCATAAACATAGTCAAACCCTTCAGGAGCAAGGGGTGAACCTGTAGAAAGGATAATGCGTAGGCTTGAGAGATCAAAGCGGTCTTTTGGACGAATGTTGGCCTTTTGAAGCCCATCAATGTATTTGGCTGAGATGCCAAAGTGGGTGATTTTTTCCTGATGCGCGTATTGCCATAAAATGTCGCCTGCAGGGGAGCCGTCATAAAGCATCAAGGTGGCTCGGGAAGCGAGGCTTGAAGCAAGCCAATTCCACATCATCCAACCACAGCTGGTGAAATAAAAGACACGATCGCCGGGTTTTATATCTGAATGAAGCTGGTGTTCTTTTAGGTGTTGGAGGAGCGTTCCCCCCACCCCATGTACAATGCATTTGGGAACACCTGTAGTCCCTGAGGTGTAAAGAATAAAGAGGGGATGGTTGAAGGGCGCTTGGACGAAGTTAATTTCTTTGGTGCCTTGAAAAGGCTTTGTTATTTCCTCCCAGGTACTAACTCCCTCTTGAGGAGGGAGGCTCAATGGTTTCCCCTCATAGGAAAACACAATCACCTGCTCAAGGCTGGAAAGGGCTTTACAAAGATTCGGAAGCTTTACGAAAGAGTCAAAACACTTACCATTGTAATAGTACCGATCTGCCATGAAGAGGATTTTTGGCTTGGTTTGGCCAAAACGGTCCAAAACACCGCTGACACCAAAATCAGGTGAGCACGATGACCACACAGCCCCTAAGGACGCGGTGGCTAACATAGCTTTGATGGCTTCTGGCGTGTTGGGGACATAGCCAGCCACATGGTCGCCTTGTTGAACACCTAAAGATTTCAGAGCGGCTGCAAGACAAGCAACTTCTTTATAAAGTTCTCCATAGGTCAACTTTCGCTTGACCTTATCCTCTCCCCAAAAGACGAGGGCATCTTGTTCAGGGGGCCGCGGACGGAGCAGATTTTCGGCATAGTTCAGGCGAGCATCCTCAAAGAAACGGGGTTTGAAAATACCTTGAGGGAGCTTTAAATCTCTCTTTCCTTCGGTGGATGTCATCAAACCACAGAAATCCCAAACAGAGCACCAAAAATCACGCGTACAGCTTACGGACCATTTATGAAGGTCTTCATAGGTCTTGAGGGTTAAACCAAAGTATTGATTCACCCATCCCAGGAAATCAGTTAAGTTTGCTTCTTCAATTTGAGTGGGGCTGGGTATCCACAGGGGCTTATCCATGATTCATTGGCTTTAAAAATTATACCCCACATTAAACATAACTTGTCCTAACCTTTCGCCACTTCCCGTTTCAGCATTCACATTGCCCATAATGTAAACACCATTTTTAAATTGGCCGGTTATGGATAAGCCTGGGCTGAACAGGTTTCTTATCCGATTGTCTCCATTAACTGTCGTTCCAAAGGCTTGATCTGTAAAATTGAAAGTTACTTTTTTACCCTTGTTGCCTAAGGGGCGCTTTTGAACCCATGAGAGCTTAAGGGCGGGATAAACAAGGGTCTCTCCAACGCAGAAAAAGTGAGAAACAATGGGGCCTAACTCAGTACGGGAAAAGTGTGATGTTTTTTTACCCCTGTGGATATTTAAGCTCCCAGCCCCCTTTTCCCGAAAGGAATTTTCGTGGGCTGCGACGTACTCAAAGTTAAAGAAGGGCTGAACCAGTGTATTGTCATGTTCCCAAAGATATCCCATTTCAACATCTGTTGTGGCTGAAAGGCCATTGTGATGCTCTCGCGCTTTCCGATTAATGGTTTGAAAATTGATATTCCGTCGCGATTTATTATGGGTTCCGCCAAGGATGACTTGCCCATCAATATAAGCTCCCGTCTTGCTTAGCCAAAGGCCATAGAGACCTCCGTAATAGCCCGTAATGTCTCCGTGTCCTCGATTTTGCTTCCAATCAAAGTGCGAATTCATGATAGATCCAAGAACGCCGAGGTATGTGTTTGGAGCTACAAGGGTGTCTCCTCCAATTGTTGTTCCAAAGGTATTGGCTTTTGTTCCTACGAGGGGTGAAGAATTGGTTTTACGCTGAGATTGGCCATAAGGTTCAACCCAAACACTTGAATTGCCAACTTGAACACTCTTCCGAACCGGCAAAGTCCCTTCAGTAAGAGAGAAGGCCCCAAACTTTCCCGCGCCCTTTTTAGATGCCCGTGTGTTTTGGGGGACAAAATTGAGGGGCGGAGTTCCAGCTCTTAGCATCCGATCCTTAAGGAGATATTTAAAGCTGCTCAGTTGCTGAGAGGGAACATTGTCCATAGACAATCTATTCATCACCACATTGTCAAAAATGTGTTGTTGCTGTGCTGCAGCTGATTGTCTCACAGAATTTGTTTGTTCGAAAGCGAGAGTCCCTATTTCACGATAGGGAGCGGGACTGATTTGGTTGAGGGCGTTTGCAAGGGCAGTCGTTCCTTCTTCCGCTGCATTGCTTAAGGCTGTAAGAGCAGTATTTAAATCTGCACTTGCCGTGCCATTAGCAACAATAGCATCGATATATTGAGCTATGATCCCCGCATTTCCCGTTGAACTAAGGGAAGCAAAATTTGTCCCTTGTGTTATAAGCTCTATAGAATTGGTGAGAGGGCTGATTACAAACTTTAACCCTGCAGGAAGATTAAAAGTTGTAAAGTTAGTTCCACCAAAACCACCTGCTGCCGTTAAAAACGTATAAGTACTCATAGAACTAAGGATGTTTCCAATAGCTGAAATATTTAACGTTCCCGCAAGCGTTGCAATGCCTGTGATCTGGAGCAAGTCCAATACGCCTCCTTCGGCTATTTCTATATTTAAACTTCCACTTGCTCCTTGAATATAATTGCCATTCACGGTCAAAGTTCCAATTGACCCCTCAGACCCCCCAGGCGAAACGGTTCCGTTATTAACAAGAGGTCCTGAACTTCCAACTCCCCCATAGGTTCCTCTTGAACTCACAATAACGGGTGAATTTTGTATATTCCCGTTGTTGATAAGAGCTCCATCATCGATACTCGTATTTCCCAAGTAGATGCTGGTTCCACTCAGAGTGAGTGTTCCCGTGTTTGATTTTGTAACTGTCCCTGCGCCGGCAATATTCCTGGTATAACCGGTATTGCTCGTTTGATTAAAAACAAGACTGCCGTCGTTCTGAGTTATGGTTAAACTTCCAATAGAAGAGGTATCATTAAATTTTAAGGTTCCTGTGTTATTAATTGTAATTTGCGTATTCGTGCCTGCCGTTGTCACATTATTAAAATTAACAGTTCCATTGGCAGTAAAAAATTGCGCTAGGCCAGTGTTGTTGGTTATTCCAGCGCCATTCATATTAAGCGTACTTCCCACGTTAACATTAAGGCTAAATTGATTTGCAGTTGCTCCTGAAGTAAACTGAATTTGCTCAATAGAACTATTTCCAATAGTAACAACTGTTGTCTCTACGACGGTGCCGGGGAATGTCGCAATGTTTGTCGGTACAACGTTAGGGGTCCAGTTAGTAACGGTATCCCAGTCGGTACCCAGACCAGCGCCAGTCCACGTAGCCTCCGTAGCCTGTGTTTTTGGAACCATTAAAGGAGACAGCATCACCATACTAGCAAGAAGTAAGTGGGCAATTTTGTTTTTCATGGAAGACCCTGTTTTTATTTATTATTGAAAAAATATATACACAATTTCCTTCGGGAATAGAACTGGATTTTCAATCATTATGTGATTTTTCCCCTTACCCTTCCCATAAAAACCTATTATGAATAACTATTAATATTTATTCCTGGAGGATGACTATGTCATTGGATCACAATACGGTCAAACGAATTGCACGCCTGGCACGCCTTAAGTTACCGGAAGAGCGCATCAAACCGACGCAAGAAGATTTAAATCATATTCTCCATTTTATTGACCAATTAAATGAAGTGGAAACGTCGGGCGTTGAGCCCATGGCTGGAGTGAATATCACATCTATGCCTATGCGAAAAGACGTGGTTACAGCAGAAAATATGGTCGATAAAATCCTTAAGAATGCGCCTGATATCGCGTGTAATATGTTCGTTGTCCCTAAGGTGGTGGAATAAATAAAATGACAAATCGTGCTGAAAAGGCTGTGTTTAAAAATAATCTCCTTCATTTGACCCTTGCTGAGGCTAGGCATGGTCTTGAAGAGAAAAAGTTTTCTGCTGTGGAGCTTACAAAAGCTTATCTTAACTCCATGGAGCAACACCGTCATTTGAACGCCTATATCCTCGAAACCCGTGAGCAAGCTCTTGATCAAGCCAAAGAAAGTGACGCCCGGCTCGCCAAGGGTGAGGGGCGTCCTCTGGAAGGGATCCCTTTAGCTATAAAGGATCTCTTTTGTACTAAGGATGTTCAAACAACAGCAGGCTCCCATATTCTAGAAGGTTTTACGCCTCCCTATGAATCCACGGTGAGTGAGAACTTAAAGGTAGCCGGCAGTGTCATTCTTGGAAAAACCAATATGGATGAGTTTGCCATGGGCTCAGCTAATATCACCAGCTACTTTGGAAACGTGGTAAATCCTTGGAAGCGTAAGGATGGGAAAGATTTGACGCCCGGGGGCTCTTCAGGAGGCACAGCGGCGGCTGTGGCTGGGGGTCTTGCTCTCGCAGGGACCGGGACAGATACAGGTGGCTCCATTCGCCAACCCGCGTCTTTTAGTGGCGTTGTGGGCCTCAAGCCTACCTATGGGCGCTGTTCCCGATGGGGAATCGTGGCCTTTGCGTCCTCCCTCGATCAAGCAGGTCCATTGACCCGCGATGTGCGCGATGCAGCGCTTATGCTCAAAGTTATGGCGGGCCACGACCTTAAGGATTCAACCTCAGCACAGGTTGAGGTTCCCAACTTTGAAAAGGCTCTCGATTTGGGGGTAGGGGGCCTTAGAGTTGGTATTCCTAAGGAGTATCGCCTTGAAGGCATGTCTGAAGACATTATGAAACTCTGGGAGCGTGGAAAAACATGGCTCAAAGAAGCGGGAGCTGAAATTGTGGACATCAGCCTTCCGCATACGAAATATAGTCTTCCTACCTATTATGTCTTAGCGCCGGCGGAGGCGTCTTCAAATTTGGCACGCTATGATGGGGTGCGTTATGGGTTGCGTGTGCCAGGGAAGACATTGGATGAGCTTTATGAAAATACCCGCAGTGAGGGCTTTGGGGAAGAAGTCCGACGTCGTATTATGATCGGAACTTATGTCCTGTCCGCAGGGTATTATGATGCTTATTATCTAAAAGCTCAAAAAGTGCGCCGCTTAATCACCCAAGATTTTGAGTTAGCCTTTCAAAAGGTAGATGTCATTTTAACGCCCACAACGCCTTCAGCTGCTTTTGCCTTGGATGAAAAACCAACGGATCCTGTTGTCATGTATTTAAATGACGTTTTAACAGTGCCTGCAAACTTAGCAGGGCTTCCTGGGATTTCACTGCCAGCGGGACTGTCTAGCGAAGGGCTTCCTTTGGGATTACAGTTAATAGGGCCCGCTTTTGATGAGAATGTGCTCTTCCGCACAGCTCGCATTCTCGAGGAAGCAGCCCAGTTTAAATCCTTTTTAGAAGGACAGGTATCATGACAAATCGTTATTTTTATGAAGGAACGACAGGCCCATGGGAGCTTGTGATTGGGCTTGAAGTCCACGCCCAGGTTGTTTCAAAGGCCAAGCTTTTCTCTAGCGCTTCAACAACCTTTGGTGCTGAACCCAATACTCAAGTCTCCTTTGTAGATGCTGCCATGCCAGGCATGCTGCCTGTCATTAACGAGATTTGTGTGGAGCAAGCCATTCGGACAGGATTGGGGATTAATGGTGAAATTAACTTGCGTTCTGTTTTTGATCGGAAGAATTATTTTTATGCTGATCTTCCTGCGGGCTATCAGATTTCCCAAAACAGTCAGCCCATCGTGGGAAAAGGATACTTGGATATTGAACTTGAGGATGGTTCAACACGGCGGATTGGGATCACACGCCTTCACCTTGAACAAGATGCAGGCAAAAGTATCCACGACCAGCATGCTGAGAATTCTTATATTGATCTCAACCGCTGTGGCGTGGCGTTAATGGAGATCGTGTCAGAGCCCGATATGCGTAGCTCTGAGGAGGCGGCAGCCTATGTGCGAAAGTTACGTTCCATTGTTCGCTGCTTAGGTACTTGTGATGGCAACATGGATCAGGGTAGCATGCGGGTGGATGTGAACGTGTCCGTTCGCAAACCTGGGAGTTCTTTTGGAACGCGGGCTGAAATCAAAAATGTAAACTCTATCAAGTTCTTAGCCCAAGCCATTGATTATGAGGCGGAGCGGCAAGTTGCGATTTTAGAGGAGGGAGGAGAAATTATTCAAGAAACGCGGCTTTTTGACTCAGCCAAGGGGACAACACGCCCCATGCGGACCAAGGAGCACGCCCATGATTACCGCTATTTCCCAGACCCAGATCTTCCTCCTTTGCTTTTAGAAGCATCCTGGGTTGAAAAGATTCGCAAATCTATGCCAGAGCTTCCGGACGCAAAAAAAGCCCGTCTGATGAAAGAGCATGGGCTTCAAGCCTATGATGCCTCCATCATTGTTGGGGAAACAGAAACAGCGGCATACTTCGAAGAGGCCGTCAAAGCTTTGAAATCACGGGAGCCCAAATCCGTTAAGCTTTTGGCCAACTGGTTGATTGGGGAGGTTTTTGGTGCCTTAAATCGAGAGGATAAAACCCTTGAGAAGTGTCCTATTCCTGCGGCTAATCTTGCAGGATTAATTGATCAAATTGTTGAAGGTGTCATTTCAGGGAAAATTGCAAAGGATGTCTTTGCACGCATGTGGGAGACAGGGAATGAAGCTTCCGCATTGATAGAGGAACATGGTTTAAAGCAAGTCTCTGATGAGGGGGCCATTCTTTCTGTCATTGAGAATGTCCTCAAGGATAACCCAAAGATGGTCGAAGACTATAAAGCGGGAAAAGATAAGCTCTTTGGCTTTTTCGTAGGCCAAGTCATGAAAGAAACCCAAGGCAAAGCGAGCCCTGAGGCGGTGAATAAGCTTTTGAAAGGGAAGCTAGACCGTAATTAACCTGAGTTTTGGATAAGGGAACCATTTTTTCTTTTAAAAACAATGCGATATCGTCATTGCGAGGAACGAAGTGACGAAGCAATCCAGAAAATATAAATGAAACAGCCCGCTATTTACATTATGGCCTCCAAACGTAATGGAACTCTTTATACAGGAGTCACTTCTAACCTTATTCAGCGTGTTTACCAACATAAAAATGGAATTACCAAAGGGTTTACTGATCGTTATAGATGTAAGATGCTTGTTTATTATGAACTATTTTATGATATGGAACATGCTATTTTGCGGGAGAAGCAATTAAAGGGAGGATCAAGAAAACAAAAATTGAGACTTATTGAATCTATAAATCCTCAATGGCAAGATTTGTATGAGCCTCTCCTTCGTCTGGATTGCTGGAGCTTTTAGCTCCTCGCAAAGACGTTGTTTTTTTGTCATTGCGACCACGAGCATAGCGGGTGGGAAGCAATCCAGATTTAAATGTGCTGAATGTAATAGTTTTATGAAAACGCTATACTAGATTACTTCGTCGGAACTTTGTTCCTCCTCGCAATGACGTAAAAAAATTCATCCTTATCCAAACTGAGGTTAAATAGACTTTTGAAAGAGAAGTTAGATAGTAGTCATTAGGTTCCTGGCCCCCCTTAGTATGCATTTACTTCTTGGGATGACGAAGGCAATATTCAGCAACCATTTGTCCTGACCGAACAGCGCTTTCCATATAACCTTCTTCCAGTTGTGTGTGTTCTCCAGCGAACATGAAAAGCCCAACAGGTTCAGCAAATTGGCGGAAACCTTTAAAGTCGGGAAGAATACTTGATAGGTTTAACTCATCGCCATGAAGACCAAACGTTGAATAACTGCCTCTGGCAAAAGGATCCTCTTTCCAGTTTTTAACTAAAAATCTGGGGGTAGGTGATGGTGCTGAAGACGAAGAAGACGAAGAAGACGAAGAAGACGAAGAAGACGAAGAAGAGAATATGGCCTCCAGATCTCCTAGAACTGAATCCACTAGAGGAAAAGCTGTTTCTTGTGTTAAGGAATCAGCTACTTCCGCGCCCGTGTAAATCGAAAGTCCTGGACCTGACACAGGAGTCGACGAAATGGCCCCTATGTTCCCGTGAATATAATCCCGCAAATCAGGTTTTATTTTTCCACTGACTCTAACTATGGTATTGTTGCCATAGGAAAGGTTTTTAATAGCCCTCGTTGTAAGATCAGGCAAGCCAAGGCTTGCCAAATCATCAAAAGAGCGAAGAACACTAAAAGGCATGGTCATAATGACAACATCAGCAACAACCTCACCTCGCCCTTCACCTTTAAAATGCAAATGAAATTTCCCCGTCGCGTCTTTAGAAATACTTATTAATTCATGCTCTGTACGAATTCTTGAGGGTGTTAAACGGTGAGCAATGGCCTCAATCATCGGGGTCATTCCTTCTTGAACACGATATTCATAGGCACCGGCAAGCTGAGGAACAAGTGAAGGAACATACATTGCTTTACATTTAAAGAGCTTTAAAAAGTTGTTTAATTCTTTTTTTAGATAAGAAACAACGTAAGCGTTTAATTCGTCCTCAGAAAGTCCATATTCTGCTATAAGGTAAGTATGAAGCAAACTTCTCTCACCATCAGAAAAAAGGGTACGGGGCAAAACTTGCTGTAGGGACGTCCCTGGAAGAATTTTTCCTTTTGTTGCTTCTTTTTCTACGGGTTTGATTTTTGAAACAATTGACTCTAGCATAGAAATGCTTTGATTCAGAGTTTGTTCTCTTTCTCCAACTTTTATGTAAATAGGACCTGTTAGGGGCTCTTCTTTTAATGTCATGTGAAGCTCCTTTGCCAATTTTTGCATATTTGTGTGTTCTGGATCAATCCATTGGCCACCCATATTAAAGACGGTTCCCCCAACGGTTTCACTATAAACCCGTCCGCCTAACCTTGGTCTAGCTTCAAAGAGAGCATAATCTTGTCCAGCTTCTTCCAACGTTAAAGCCGCTGACAATCCTGCAAGGCCACCCCCCACAATGGCAACGGGCGTATGCTGAACGTCCTCATCCGCGCCCATAGCTATGCTGGGATTCGAACTCAGCAAAGACATACAAGTATAAAAAGAGGATATTATAAGAAAACTATAAAAACGCATAAGATTTAAACTCCAATGAAAAAGCTTTACTTTACATTTAGGTAATTGAGACGAAATTGTCAACAAAGGATTTTGGGCTAATATCCTTCTTTAAGTTTTTTTTACCCATGGTATACTTCTCTTGAATCAAATCGAGGAGGATCTATGGAGCGAAGGCGGCGTAACTTATGGACCGTTGGTGCGATTAGTTTTAGTCTTCTACTCTTTGGTATTTTGGGCATTATTCAAGCTCAAAAATCTTCTCACACTGTTGCTTTGTCAAAAGAGATTGAAGCTCCATTAGAAGGGCTTCCCACAATTGGGGGGCCGTTTAGACTTGTTGATCAATATGGTGTGGTTCGCACTGAGGCTGATTTTAAGGGCAAGCCCATGTTGGTCTATTTTGGCTACACCTATTGCCCGGATATATGCCCGACGGCCCTTTACAATATGACAAACGCCTTGAATCAATTGGGAGGAGGCCAGAAAATTCAGCCAGTATTTATCTCTTTTGACCCCAAGCGAGATACAGTAGACCATCTGAAGACTTATGCGCAAAACTTTCATAAGGACTTTGTTTTATTAACCGGCTCAACTGAGGAGGTTAACCAGGCTGTAAAAAACTACCTTGTCTATGCTGCTCGTACGTCTAAAGATCGGGGTGAAGAGCACTATTTGATGGCTCACTCCTCTTTGATTTACTTAATGGATCGGAACGGAAAGTTTGTTGCCCATTTTGATCACACAACCCCACCGGAAGAGATGGTCAAACGAATCAATCACTATCTTAAAACAGGGAAGTAGTTCACTTTATGATGGGATGCGGTGAATCCATTTCGCACTTTGGAGAAGAGGGGCATAAAGGTCCTCCTTCATAGGAACCTTGAAATAATTAGTTTCCTCTTCGAGAGGAGGGCGCACGAGAAATTCAATGCTAGGAACATCGGTAAGGAGAACAATAGGAGTTTGTTCGGCTCCTTCTCCCATGACTAACACAGCAGAAGCTGCTAGAGCGTCCACACAATTCATTTGCGTTGTGCGGAGATCTTTCCCGTAAATATCAGGTTTCCCAACATAGCTTCTCAAAGGATTAAAACCACACCAACTGAGGGCAAAGCCTAGCACACCTCGACGAAGGGGGGTGGAGCGGCTGTCAGTAAGGATAACACCAACGTGTATGAGCTCGTCTCGTTCACGCAAATATTCCCAAATTTGATTTGCAGAGCGTTGAGGATCCTGTGGGTAAAGGACGTGATTCTCCCGACAATTGGATTCATCGACCCCTGCCGAAGGGATAAGAATTCCATGAATCAGCGTAAGATAGAGGTCATAGGGATTGGAAGAGGCCTCTAGAATAGCATCAGCCTCTTGTTGAATGAGAGGATATTTGCTTGAGGCCTTTTCATGCGAGACAATGCGCCCCTCACAAAGGCTCACAACTTTAGAGGAAATAGCCAAAATCGTTCCTTCCTTTAAAGGAGGAACGTACTCATCTAAAAGAGCCGTCAGAGAATGGTTGGCTTCAATAGGCGTTGTTTTTATGGCTTTAGTATGCATGTTCTCATCTCTATTGCTTAATGCTTAAGCACCTCTAGCGTGAGATGCCTACGCCTAATGAGAATTTCCCTCAGAAGTTAATTTGATTGAAATATACCTCGACTCGCCATCGCGATTAATCAAAAGAAGAGCAGATTTCCGATTTTCTTTTTCTGCCTTTTTTAAGTTATCAACGACTTCCTGAGGCGTTTTGACCCCTTCTTGGCTAATTTCAACGATGATATCTCCAGGGCGGACGCCTTTTTCTGCTGCAGAACTTTTGCTCTTAACATCGACGACGAGAACACCTTGGATGTCATTTGAAATTGAGAAACGTTGGCGAATGGCATCTGTTAAGGGTTGCAGGGTCATACCATGAAGTTCGACACCTTTAGGAACGTCCTTTCCGCTTTCAGGGGACGAAATAACACCAGTCTCTTCCGCTTCTTCATATTCTCCAATTCGAACAGGAACGGTGAGTATTTTTCCTCTTCTCCAAATTGTCAAAGTGGCATCCGTGCCTACAGAAAGGTTTCCAACGAGCCTTGGCACGCTGCGGATGTCTTTAACCTCTTGATTGCCTACTTTAAGGATAATATCGCCTGTTTGTAGTTTTGCCTTTGCTGCGGGGCCGTCTTTCACAACATTGCCCACAAGAGCACCTTTAAGGTCCTTTAATCCTAGGCTTTCGGCGATATCTTCTGTAATGGCTTGAATATGAACGCCAATCCATCCTCGCTTGGTGCGACCATACTGGCGAATTTGTTGTACCACTTTTTTAGCAATATTCGATGGAATTGCAAAACCAATCCCAACACTTGCCCCTGTGGCCGTAAAAATAGCGGTGTTAACTCCAACGACTTTCCCTTGCATATCAAACATGGGACCACCTGAGTTGCCTAAGTTAATGGAGGCATCTGTTTGAATATAGCCCTCAACAATGTCATCAGAGCCGGTTGCCTCCGCTATGTCGCGCCCCAAATGAGAAACAATTCCAGAGGTTACCGTTCCTCCAAGACCAAAGGGGTTTCCAATCGCTATGATGCGATCACCAGTACGGATTTTTTCTGAATCTCCCCATTGGACAAAGGGAAGCTTTTTATCGGATTTAACCTTTAAAAGGGCAATATCCGTCCTGCGATCCCGCCCAACGAGCGTTGCCTTAAGTTCTGTGTTGTCACTAAGGGTAACCGTAATTTGATCTGCATCTGCTACAACATGGTTATTTGTTACAATGTATCCTTCTGCATCAACGATAAAGCCGGAGCCTAGAGCGACTGTGTTGCGAGGACCTTCAGGATGCATATGATCTAGGAAATCCTTGAAAAAGTCTTCCAAAGGAGATCCTTTGGGAATTTGCATATCCAAAGACGGTGATCCCAGGTCTGTTCGCCCACGAACTACTGTTGTGGTTGAGATGTTTACAACCGCCGGCAAAAGGGGTTCAACAAGGTTTGCAAAACTCCCATTTAAATTTTGAACTCCTTGAGCTTGGTCTACGGCAAGGGCGGAATAAGAAAAGAAAAGGCTTAATAAAACGCCTTTAAGATATGACTTTACTGACATTACTGATTAAACTCCTTAGCGATGCATATACTTAAAAAAACTCTCTTTTGGTGATAGAATAAATGTTGTTGTGTCATCTTTCAAGGCCGCTTTATAGGCATTTAAAGATCGATAAAAATCATAGAATTGGGGATCCTTCCCGTAGATTTTTGCTGCCTTTTCCGTGACATACGCGTCGCCTTGCCCACGAATGATTTCAGACTGTTTGTTTGCCTCTGCAAGGATAATTGTCCTTTCCTTATCGGCGGTTGCTTTGATTTCTTGAGCAATTTCATCTCCTTGAGATCGGAACTCTTGGGCTTCTTGATTCCGCTCACTGATCATTCGATTAAAGATCGCTTCGCTGTTTTGAGCCGGTAAATCCGTGCGACGCAACTGCAAATCAACAACCTCTATGCCAAAGGCTTTTGCTGCCACATTCATTTGGTTGCGGATATCTTTTGAAATTGCCTCTCTTTTTGGAGATAAAACGTCTGTTAAGGTGACTTTACCTAAAACGCCAAGGGCAATGGACTGGTTTAAAATACGCAAGCGTTGTTCAGCCCCAGTTTCATTGAAAACAGTGCGGTAGAAAAGGGTGGGGTCAACAATACGATAGCGGGCAAAAGTATCCACCAAAAGGCGTTTTTGGTCTGCAAGCGTAGCGGCAATTGAGGAAAGATCGAAATCAAGAATTCGCGTGTCATAACTTCGTACGTCTTGGATGAAAGGAATTTTAAAGTAAAGTCCCGGAGACTTGATAACCCTGACTAGTTTTCCGAACTCTAGGACCAGAGTCTGTTGCGTTTGCTGGACCACAAAAACAGAGCCAAACAAAACCCCTATGATCACAAGAGCAGGGATGGCAAAAACAATAAGTGATTTGGGATTCATGAGGAGGCCTCCGTTTTTTCAGGTTTTTGCTTTAACTCAGGGAGAGGAAGATAAGGGAGCACCCCTTGGTTTTTTTCCCCATCAACAATAAGCTTTTGGGCAGGTTCAAGAATGTGTTGCATCGTATCCAAGTATAGGCGATTGCGGGTAATATCTGGAGCCGTGCGGTATTGATTATAGACCAAGTCAAAGCGTGAGGTTTCTCCATCTATGCCCGCCATGACTTCTTTTTTGTAGCCTTCAGCATCTTGCAAAATTTTCTTAGCTTGCCCTCGCGCAACGGGGATGATGGAGTTACGATAATATTCCGCTTCATTACGCTTGCGTTCCATGTCGGCTTTAGCACGTTGAACATCAAGATAAGCATCCATGACCTTTGCTGTGGGCGGCGTTACCTTCAAAAGCTCAACTTGAGTGACTTCCACACCAAGCTTGTATTCATCAAGGAGCTTTTGAAGCATTTCTTTTAGCTTTATGTTGATTTGGCTTCGTCCTTCTGAAAGAATTTGAGCAATGGGCGTTTGAGAAATAACAGAGCGCACGATGCTGTCAGCCGCTGCCCGTATGGTTGTTTCAGGTGAATTGACATTAAATAAAAAATCACCCAGATCCTTAATCCGCCAGTTCACAGCAAATTGGACGTCTGCAATGTTTTCATCTCCCGTGAGCATCAAAGCCCCTTCGCCGCCCAGATCTCCTGAATCGGAGGGGTTGGTGTTTGTATTTGTAAGAACATTAATTGCAGTCACGTTACGTACAAGCGCTGACTCTATGGGTGTCGGGAGGTGATAATTTAATCCCGGATCTGTTGTTCTAATCCATTTTCCAAAGCGAAGGATGGCTGCTTGTTCATCCTGTTGGACGGTATAAATCCCCGTTAAAAGCCAAAGTACAAAAATTCCTCCCGCCGCATACCAAAGAGGCCGGTTGTTTATTTTTCCATTTTTAGGAAAAAACTTTTTAAAGCGATCCCTGCCTTTTTTAATAAAAACTTCTATGTCAGGGACTGAGTTGCGCTGGCGTGGCTTTTTTTTCCAGGGGTCATCATTTCCTTGCCCCCAGGGGCCATCATCATCGTCATTAAAGCTCATTTTTCAACAGCTCCTTTTCATTTTTATAAATATTGACTATAGATGATCTCAATCTATTAAGCAATTAGGTGCTTTAATGACCCTTGACGCTCAAATTCGACAAGCTTTGAAAATGGTGAAGGACCCATTCACTCAAAAAGACATCCTTTCTTCAGGCATTGCTCAAGGACTCAAAGTTGTTGAAAACGGGAAAATTTTCTTAGTTTTAGAAGTGGATACCATGTATCTTCAAAAGGGAAAGGAGCTCAAAGACAGCATTGAGGCTCGTCTTAAGGGGATTGATGGCGTGAGAGAAGTTAATATTGCTTTGACTGCTTCACGTAAGCCTCAAGCTCAAAACTCGAACCAAAAACCACTCCCTCACGTTAAACATTGTGTTGCCATTGCCTCTGGGAAGGGAGGGGTGGGTAAGTCAACCGTAACTGTGAATTTAGCATGTGCCCTTCAACAGAAAGGTCTAGCCATTGGGATTTTAGATGCAGATGTTTATGGGCCCTCTTTACCGCGTCTTTTAGGTACGAGTCAAAAACCAACCTCTGAAGATGGGAAAACGATGTCTCCTATTATAGCTTATGGCATAAAATCCATGTCCATGGGCTACATGTTGAAAGAAGGGGCTCCTGCCATATGGCGGGGGCCTATGGCCCAACAGGCGTTGCAACAAATGTTACATCAAACGAATTGGGGGGAGTTGGATTTTTTGCTCATTGATTTACCCCCAGGCACAGGGGATATCCATCTTTCTCTAGCTCAATCCGTGCTTCTTTCAGGTGCAATTATCGTCTCAACGCCACAAGACCTTGCCCTTATTGATGCAAGGAGAGGGCTTGACATGTTTTTAAAAGTTAAGGTGCCTGTCCTCGGGCTTGTTGAGAATATGAGTTATTTCATGTGCCCCCATTGTTCAGGGCGTTCTGATATCTTTGACACAGGGGGTGTGCGAGCAGAGGCTGAAAAAATAGGTCTTCCTCTTTTAGCTGAAATTCCCCTGCACATGGATATTCGCGAAGCTTCTGAAAAAGGGACTCCACTTATTCATAGGAACCCAGACTCCCCTGAAAGCCTAATTTGTAATCAATTGGCTTCTGTATTAATAAACACCTTAGCTTCTCAATAATAAATAAATTCAAATAAATATAAAATCAAGCATATATTTTATAGATAAAGTATTATTAATAATAAGTAAATAAAGGCTTATTATTTATTTAATATTTCTCGTGTAAAGTTAAGTTAATCATAATAATTATGTTTTAGTTACTTTTACAGGGGAGGCTAATCATGAGGAAGCAATTTGCTTTTGGTTTAATTGTGACAACAATTTTATGTAGTTCACAGGCTCTATACGCAGTTCCTGGTGATGATGAGAAAGATGATCGCCGTATTCCAGTCAAACAAAAATCAGCCGAAGAGACTTTAGAGGAGGGGTGGATGTTGGTTGGTGATCCCCAACAACCTCCACCTAGCGTAAATGCTGCAGCTCATTCCGATGAGACGCACAGTTCAAGCTCAAGCGCGGGACATTCTGACTTCTTAGGAACCTTCTTTGAAGACGAGGAAGAAAGTGTCGGACAAGGCCCAAGCAAAAAGGAGCTGGAAGAAGCTGATGCACTGCTTAAGGAGTTTCTGGAAGAGGATCCTGAAGAAGAAAGGCTTAAAGCTTTTCTTCTGGGGGCTGGAGACGAATCAGATAAGGAGAAATATGATCCCGCTTCAATACTTGCGGGGCTCGAACCACAGAGATTTGAACAAGCTGAAAAAGATCCGGATGATAATTCACATCCAGCTGCAGAAACTGAAGATCAGGATTCCGATTCAGAGGCAGTTGATTCGGGGACCCTTACCCCTGCTACTAAATACCAGTATAAGCGTTTGTTAGAAATGAAAAGTTGGAGAGATGATGATGACTCTGAGCTTGAATATGAACCTGAGAAAACATCTCTTGAAACACCTATATTAACGCCAGAGATGACTGAAGCTTCTGGATTAACACAAGCTATATCTCCTGACACATCTAATCCATATTTTTCACGTTTCGAGAAGATACGCGAAGAAATCGATAATTTCCACCCTCATATAGATGAGATATTTTCACTTTTATCATATAGAGAATTGGGAGGTAAAGCCGAAGAATTTAGGACTCTCGCAGAAAAAGTGAGGGCCATTCATACAACTTTAGATGAGCTACAAGTCTCTCAAGAGAGAACAACAGAAACAGAGCTAGAAGATGCTTTGCTTTTAACTTCTCTAATAGAAAGCGCAAGGGAGCAGCTTGTACGTAAAGAGAGTGCTTTTCACAATCTAGTCTCAAGATTTCATCATGTGAGCCAGAAAAAAGGATATAGCTTTTCAATACCTGATAGTGAAATGGAAAGGACTTTAGAGAAGATAAAGGCAGAAATAGGATATTTTAAGGTTCCTATATATGTTGCGGGCTTATTTGATGAAGAAATATATGATAAAGAATTATATGATAAAGAACTCGAAAAACAAGTAAGAGCATTAGTCAAAGACGCGAAGGCCATTCACAGCGCTTTAGATGAACTGAAAGATTCTTTACAGAGTGAGAGCGACAGGATTCAAGTTGCTCTTACTGAGAATGCCTTTTTACCTAAGGAAAGCGAACTCCTTAAGTTTCTAGAAAGGGTCAAATATGTCGCTGAAAAAAGAGGACTCGATTTTTCAACGCTTGGTATCAGTCATGAGGATTTTGAGGAGATTACAAAACAAAAGATACCTGAGCCTCTCCAAACACCCACACCAGAGATGGAAAAGGTTTCTGGGTCATCGTCAAGCTCTAGCATGCCTTTTGATACACCCGATCCACAGTTATTACGTTTCGATCAGATACGCGAAGAGATAGATGCTTTTAATCCTCCACATTCTGAAGAAGAGTTTTCAAGGTTATCAGACAAGGAACTAGTAGAAAAAGCTGAAGAATTAAGTGCTCTCGAACGAAAAGCGCATGCCATCCACAAAGCTTTAGATGAATTGGAAAGTTATGAAGGGGGAACGACACGGGAAGAATTAGAAAAGGCCGTCACTTTAAGTTCTCTCGTAGGTAGGGCAAGAGAGGACTTTAACGAGAAGGAAAGAGATTTTCATAAAACAGTGGCGAGATTTCATTTTCTGACTCAGGAGAAAGGACTTGCTTTTTCAAGTCCTGACGCTGAAAAAACAAGGATGAGCGAGTTGACCCAGCGAGCAGATGACACTCACAGACACAGGGCTTCTGTTCGGGATTATTCTGATCATATAGCTATTGCAGAAGACCCCCTGCGGGCGATAATTGCTCGTCATAACGTTGTGCATCATGACAAAGATCCAAATGCAATGGGGAATAGGGCTAATCAATCGGCTGCAGTGGAAGGACCTTCAAAAAGGCAAAAACCTTCGACTAAAATTTCAACAGCAGCCCAGTTAACACTTCCGTCCCCAGAGAGAAAAGGTCAAGTTGTGAACTCTCAACGTCTGCCTGTGGGAAATTATCTTTCCAAAGTTACCTTGCTCCCTTTGCTTTCGCCTAATTCTGTAAGCTCTCAGTCAACAAAGAGCTTAGGAAAGGCGCCTATCAAACTTGCCGCTAATAATAAGAGAGTGACACTTAGGACGATGTGGGGGGGTAAAGACTGGAAGAACGTTGCGTCTGGAATCGCGCGCCATTCCAGCGAAGCTGGATCCAGAATTGCTAAACAGCAACCCTCAGCAGAGACTACAACCCCATCAGAGGGAGCAAATTCCCCAACTATTAACTGGGAGACTTCTTCTGGAACGCTTAAAGAAAGCGTATGGCAATTTTTTTCTAATCTGCGAAAAATGGCCACAAGCATATATTAATAACTTTTCAGACCTAAAGATTCGAGGCCCATCCTGGGCCTTCTTTTTTTACAGCGCCTATGGTATAAAATCAAAGAAGCTTAGCGAAAGGGAAACACAAAATGCTGTCATTGTTAGAATGTTTGGGGCTTGTTGCAGGAACGCTCACAACCTTTTCTTTTTTACCGCAAGTCATTAAAATATGGCGAACCCGGGATGTCAGTTCCATCTCTCTTATTATGTATTCAGCCTTTTGTATTGGTGTTTTCTTATGGCTTGTGTTTGCTCTTTCTATTGGGTCCATCTCGCTGGCCTTAACCAATGGAGGAACCCTTCTTTTCGCAAGTTGTGTCCTCTATTTTAAGATAACTATTGAGAGAAAAAAGAAGCTTAGTCCTTCCTCCAACCGGTGAGATAAATTACCTCAAAAGTTGCGGGGATGAGGTTTGCTGCCCCATATTTTTCGAAATAAAGGGTTTCAGTCTCTTTAAATAGTTGCCGCGAAGTCATGCTCTTGGGACGTTCATAAAGTTTGTTTGTTTCTCCCATCCCGCGGAGGTCTTTCATTAAGTGCGCAAGAGAAGGGTAGGTAACCCGTATGGTTTCTGTGTCAACTACTGGCATGAAAAACGGGGTTTGAGATAAAAGAAGAGGAGCATCCGCAGAATGGAGCATGGGAGAAATACGACATGAAGCGCCTCCTTTCAGCTCCAGCTCAGCTTGGACAAGGCTTTCCCGCAGTTCCACAAGGGTTTGCCCCCCTAAAAGCGCCGCTAGAAAAAGGCCCTCGTTTTTGAGAGCTGCCCGAATCACCTTGAGGAATCCAGGAAGATCATTAATCCAGTGGGCTTGAAGACAGCTTATGATGAGGTCAAAAGAGTCTTCTGAGAAGGGAAGGGGAGACTCGAAAAGGGATGCGTTTTCTTGGGTAAAGCTAAGGGGGTATGCCGAAAGGCCTAAGGATTTACGGAATGTTTTTCGAAAATCCTGAAGACGGCCGCTAAGCTCCTTTTCAACATGAGCATAAAGAAAGTTATAATGATGAAAGGTTTTCTTGGCCCTTTGGTGGTGAAGATGATATGCTTTTGGATCAAAGAGATTCATAAAATTTAGGTACCATAGATTTTCATGGGAATGAAGACAAATAGCATAGTAGAACTGGTGGATAAGGCAGTGTCTTCAGAAGAAGAGGGAATGCGTTTGGATCGATGTCTTCGCCTTTGGGCTCCTGGCCTTCCACAAGGCTTAATAGAAAAAGCTGCTCGAAAAGGTACCCTTAAAATTGATGCGAAAAAGGCCCTTCCTAAAAGCCGTGTCGCGAAAGATCAAACCATCTCTTTTCCGAAAAGTTTTTTATCCTTAGAAGGAGAAAGAAAGCCAAAGATAACCTATCCTCTAACCCAGGCTGAGCGTAAGTGGATTAAGGGGATGATCCTTTATGAGGATGGGGACCTTTTGATTCTCAATAAACCCCCGGGCCTTGCGGTTCAAGGTGGAACAAAACAAGGGAAATCCTTGGATACCTTGTTGATCCGCTATTTCGAAGACGCTAAGCCACGTCTTGTACACCGCCTTGATAAGGACACTTCGGGTGTCTTTATTATAGCAAAGACCTTGCCTATGGCTCGCTGGTTAACCCTAGCCTTTAAGGAGAGGAAAGTGCAGAAAACCTATTGGGCGCTTGTATGTGGGGTTCCTAAAAAGAAAGAGGGCAGCATTACCTTGGCTCTCTCTAAGAAAGCAAGCGTTCATGGGGAAAAGGTGAGGGTTAATACTGAGAGCGGCGCGCGCGCGACCACATATTATCGCATTCTAGAGACCTTAGGCACAAAAATGGCCCTTTTAGAGCTGACTCCTAAAACAGGGCGCATGCATCAATTGCGGGTACATTGTGCGGAAGGGTTGAAGACCCCCATTTTAGGAGATGGAAAATATGGGGGGAAGGATGCCTTTCCTTTGAAAGAAAAGTCGGCGCTTTACCTTCATGCGCGTACAATTGCGATACCCATGCCAAAGGGAGAGTTCAAAACTTTTGAAGCCCCTCTGCCTCCGTATTTTCAAGCAACCTGTATTCAGCTAGGCTTAACCCCTTGCCATTTAAGATGAAACAAATCATATTGAAAGTATCATTAGAGGATACTTAAATATGCTCACAAAGTTTTTAGACCCCAAAAATGACTTTGCTTTTAAGAGGATTTTTGGAACCGAAAAGAATAAGGATATTTTGATTCATTTTTTGAATGATATGCTCACCTTTAAGGATCGGGCATTGATTCAAGATGTGACCTTTCTTAAAACCATCCAAGATCCAGAAACTGCTTCAAAAAAAACCAGTATCGTGGATATTCTCTGCAAAGATGAAAACGACAATCGTTACATCGTGGGAATGCAGGTCGCTAAAGAAAAAGGTTTTGAAAAGCGTGCCCAATATTACGCCTCTAAAGCCTATGTCTCCCAAGCTAATGCGGGGGGAGAATACCATAACTTAAAGGAAGTTATTTTTCTCGCCATTGCTGAATTTGTCATGTTTCCGAAAAAGAAACAATGGAAGTCAGAACACGTAACCTTGGATAAGAACAGTTACGAACATGATTTGAAGGATTTTTCCTTTACATTTCTGGAGCTTCCTAAATTTCAAAAATCGATTGCGGAGCTTTCCACGATTTCAGACAAATGGATGTATTTTTTTAAAAATGCGGAAAAAACGTCTGATAGGGATTTAGAAAAGCTTATTGGCAACGATATGATCATCGAGCGCGCCTATGAGGAGCTGGATCGCTTTCATTGGAATGAGGAAGAAATTTTAACGTATGATCAAGCCGAAAAGTACGAAGGAGCTTATATTGCCTCCATGTCCCAGAAATATGATGAGGGCCTTGAAAAAGGTCTTGAGAAAGGACGTGAAGAGGGCCTTGAGAAAGGAAGAGAAGAAGGAAGAGAAGAAGGAAAGCGAGAAAGAGGGTTGGAAATGGCTAAGTCTCTCCTTTTACAAGGAGTTGACATTAGCATTATTATGACCACCACTTAGCTTTCAAAAGAAGAGATTGAAAAACTTCAAAATTCATAGAGGCGTTTTTTATAAATATCGTTCCCTACCAAGTTAGTACCATTAAGGGTTAGACCATGTTTGATATTTATATGAAGAATGAATTTTTAAAGACACCTGAAGGCCATCCCTTTGAAGTGCCCACGCTAGCTCTTGCGCGCGCCATTGAGGAAGAATGGAAAAAGGACCCTTCGCCTCATTACTCACGAAAACCGCTGACGTCGTTGGCCGCAACGACTTTAGATCGTGTAGCAGAGGCACGAGAGAGTTATATTTCCTATATCGCTGAATCGGTCGTGCGGGATGTGATTTTGTTTTGGGCGCCAGAGCCTCCAACCCTAATGAAATTACAGAAAAAGGAATGGCTGCCTCTGATTACTCAAATTAATGAGGCCTTAGGCTTAAAGCTAAAAGCAACCACATCCCTCTCTATCCCTGCCCTTGGTCTCCATGAGGAGGAAAAGGTGAGGGGGTTCCTTTATCATCTGACCACCTTTCAATTGTCAGGTTTTGTGCACCTTTTAACACTTACCTCATCCTTTGCCATTTCATATCTCCTCTTTAATGATGAACTTACCGCGGAGAGAGCCTGGAATCTTGCCCATTTGCATGAGCAGGAGCAACGGCGCATTTGGGGACAAGATGAAGCAGCTTTGGCTCACCAAAAGACAAGCTATGAAGAACTCCTCGAAACCCTTCGTTACCTTGCGTTAGTGAGGGAATAAAACGCCACGAGATTTCTTTTCTTTTTTCAAAATATCCGGTGATCCTGTTGCCACAATTTCGCCGCGGCTGAAAAGAACGACACGGTCGGCTTTTTTAATGGTAGAATTGCGATGAGCAATCACAAGTGTCGTTCGGTTGTGCTTTAGGGTTTTAAGGGCTTTTTGAACCATTTCTTCACTTTCTGAATCCAGGGCACTTGTGGCTTCATCAAGAAGTAATATGCTAGGATTTTTAAGGATGGCGCGGGCAATTGCGATACGTTGGCGCTGTCCTCCCGAAAGGGCCACTCCTTTTTCTCCCAAATGTGTATAATATCCATCACGGAGGTTTTCAATAAATTCATCCGCATAGGCGGCCTTTGCGGCTTTCTCGATTTCTTCATGTGTCGCATCCAGCTTTCCAAAGCGGATGTTTTCATAGAAGTTAGTACTAAATAAAAATGGGTCTTGAGACACAAGGCCAATTTTTTGGCGCAAGATATGAAGATCAAGCTTGTCGATGGGAAGACCATCGAGATAAATGGTGCCTTCCAAAGGATCATAAAACCGCATAAGAAGGTTAAAAATTGTTGTTTTCCCAACGCCTGATGGTCCCACAAGGGCAACGGTTTCTCCACGATTTACATCAAAGGAGATCTCCTTGAGAATTTTTCTGTCTGGCCGAGAGGGATAAGCGAATGACACCTTTTGAAATTCAATGCGTCCACGATGAGGGGAGGGGAGTGGTTGAGGAGAAGAGGGGATTTTAAGGGAAGATTTGAGCGTTAGAAATTCGAAAATTCTTTCGACAGCTCCTGCGGCACGTAGGATATCCCCATGAATTTCACTCAATGAACCAGAGGCCCCGCTGACGGCGGCTGCATAGAAGAGGAAAGCTGACAATTGTCCTGGGGTCATATCACCTTGGAGAACATGCTGTCCCCCCATCCAAAGAACGACGGCCACTCCTCCAAACACAAGGATCATGACAAAGGCTGTGAGGCGTGCGCGGGCTTTAATGCGCTTGAGGGATGTCCTAAAAGCTTGATCCACGTCTTCTGCAAATAAATAGCTCATGCGCTCTTCTTGAGAAAAGGCAAAAACCGTCCGGATTCCACTAAAGGTTTCTTCCAGTTGTGAGGAAACAGCCGCTGTTTTCTCCTGGGCCAAACGGGAGTAATGGTGTACTTTTTTGCTATAGACAAGGATGGGAATCAGAACAAGAGGGGTTACAATAGAAATAATAATTGTCAAGGACAAGCTTGTTAATAACAACATAGAAAGACCTCCAACAATAATGAGTATATTGCGGATTGCAATGGGGATGGAGGTTCCAAGGATGATGTGGAGGAGTGTTGTATCCGTTGTAAGGCGAGATTGAATCTCTCCGATACTGGTCTGCTCAAAAAAAACAATGTCCATCTTAAGAAGATGGTTGAAAATCTCCTTGCGTAAATCGGCAATAATTTTTTCACTCAGCTCTGAGACCCAGAGAAGACGCCCATAACTTGCAGAAGACATAACACAGATAATTGCAAAGAGAAAGAGAAGGGCATAAAGCAACTCTAAAGAAGAAGTTTGCGAAAAGCCATAATCCACAAAGTAACGCAAGCCCGCGCCAATGGCGAGGACCGTTGCAGATGCAATTACAACCGCAAGAAGAGAGCGGGTAAGGAGCCAGGGATAATGGAAAAGATAGGGTAGTATTTTTGCTAAGACACTCAGGCTTTTTCCCTCGGCACGCGCTTCTTTGATTTCGGCGTCAAAATAGCTAGGTTCACGAAGCATGGTTATTTTTTTCGTGTTGTAAGAAGTGTTCCAGCTGCTCGTTTGTGCGCGTATGGATCCAGGTATCTTGCTTTTGCTTAAAATGGTGGCCACCCGTGAAGGGAGAGGAAATCCAAATCTGGTGTGTGGGGCCGTGTTTATTAATCAAATACTGAAGTCCATCTGGGAGGATAACAATAAGGCAGTCTTCAAAGAGATCCACATCTGTATCAGCCCAAAAGTTCTCGAAAAAATGAGAGAGCTGTTCCAAGATCTTATTCGCATCTTTATCAAAGTCGTCCAAGAGGTGCTCCTTTTATCTTTTTTGGGAACTACTATAAGGTTTTGTTCCCTTTGGAATCAATGGGAAAAGATACGGAATGATGTAGAAACCCTATCTTAAGGGGATGGATAAAGCTCATCTGAACGACCCATAAGGTAATTCATCAGCATTCCAAGCCATTCGCGAGATCCTGCAGCCCATGCTTCCAGATTTAACCTGAGGCCTAAGAAAAACCAGGGCTCATACTTTCCCGTTGTGTGATAATCCACTGGGAACGGAATCACATTAAACCCCGCCTTTCTGAAAAGGCCAACGCTACGTGGCAAATGATATGCAGAGGTCATAAGGACCCACTTTTCATCAGGTTTGGGATGAAGGAGAAGGGCGCTTTGGAGAGCATTTTCCTTGGTGTTTTTTGAATTTTGTTCAAAAACCACCCGGGAGGGATCAAGTCCTAAAGCCTTAAATTCAATTTGCCCCATTTTAGCCTCAAAGGGCGATCCTGCATAGGCAAGCACGAGATCAGGGTTGGCCTTTGCAAGCTCAACAAAGCGGATCAGTTTTCCTACAGTTAAATTATAGGCGGGCTCATTCCGGGCTTTGCTTGTCATTTCATCAAAGCTCCCTCCCAACAAAATCATCCCTTTGGCTTCGGTGGGGAACTGCTCTACTTTAGGGAAGCGATTTTCAAGGGCTACAATGCTCCAAAGCCCAATGGGAACAATGCCAAAAAAAACAAAGCCCAGGCAAGCTGCCAAGGTAAATTTCCGCCCCCATTTTTTCTTGTTAAGAATTAAAAAAGTGCCTCCCATTAAAAGGAGTGCGAGAAAAAAGATGTCTATCTCAATAATCCACCAACCAAAAAACCGATAAATTGATTCAAAAATATCCATGAGAAGCATCCTTATTTTTCAGGGAAAATCTCATAGGAGATAAGAACGTGTCAAGAAAGAACTATAGAATCCAGTAGAATTTTCCAGTACACTAAGGAAAAGATGATAAACGGGGATAGGCCGTGAATAAGGAAAATTTCGAGCAAATGCTCGATTACTATCAACAAGAAATGATCTATCTGCGCCGTATGGGACAGCGTTTTGCTGAACAGTATCCGAAAATTGCGGAAAATCTCAACCTGTCTCCCGCGGGATCAGCAGATCCCCATGTTCAACGCTTACTCGAGTCCTTTGCCTTTATGGCGGGGCGTTTGCAAAAGGAAGTGGACAACCGATATATCCAGTTCACCTCCACCTTATTAGGCATTCTCTATCCTCAATTTGTTGCCCCTTTTCCTGCTGCGAGTGTGGCTAAATTTCGCCTCTCTCCTCGCTTAGGGAAATCAACTTCAGGTTATACTGTGCCTCGAGGAACAGCTCTTTTTACGGAAGCTCAGGAGAAAAAAATCTGTCGCTTTCAAACCACATATCCCGTTGAATTGTGGCCCTTTGAAGTTAAGGAGGCTAGCGTTTTAAATATTGATCAAAGCCCCTTCGATCCCATACAGCTCAAAACCCAATGGGTGTTGAAAATTCGTGTAGAAAGATATGATGGGGTTATGGGCGAGCTTTCTCCCAATTTCCTTCGTTTTTATTTATCAGGAGACATACTCACAATACAGTGCTTGTATGACAGCATTTTTGCCTACCTTCCCAAAGAGCCAACTCCTGTCTTCATTCAAGCAGATACGGCACATGCACCAACCCAGCTGAGAGATCCCTCTCTATTCGCTGTAGGGTTTAAAGAAACAGAAGCGCTGATCCCCTATCCCCACAAGAGTTTGGATGCTTATCGATTGCTCCATGAATATTTTGTCTTTCCGGACAAGTTTAAATTCTTTGATATTAAGAATTTTTCAACCACTGGGGCCAATCGTTATGTGGATATTTTTATTCCTTTGGCAGATGGAAGTCGAGTTGATAAGTTTCGTATCAATAAGGATAACTTTATTCTTGGTGCCACGCCCATCATTAACCTGTTTCCCAAGATCAGTGAACCCATTAATTTAAACTATCAATCGATTTCCTATCGATTGGTGGGGGATCAGCGAAATGAGGACACAACAGAAATTCATAGTGTCTTAAAGGTGGTTGGGGCCGTCGTTGGAGGAAATGAACCCGATGTCTATGCACCCTATTTCTGTTATGACTATCAGACAGAAGAAGAGGGAAAGGGCTTGTTTTGGTATGGAACACGTGAGCCTTCAGAGATTCCCAATACGCTCGGAACGGATGTTTTTCTTTCCTTTGTCGATTATAATTTTACGCCACAGAAGCCCAGCAATCAAGTGGTCTATGCCTATACTCTTTGTACAAACAGAGATTTGGCTTCCTTTATTCCGGCTGGTGGTGAGCTTCAAGTAGATGGAAGTATTCCTCCCGTGACTATCAAATGTATTGATCGTCCAAGTGCGGAAGTACAGCCATCCCTTAATGGAGAATCTCAATGGCGCTTGATTTCTCAGCTGTCCTTAAACCATTTAAGCCTTTCGGGAGAAAAGAAAGCTGTATCCGCCCTCAAGGAGCTTTTACAGCTTTATTCCGGATTTAATCGTAATAAATCCCACCCCTCTATTACGGATATATCTGATGTTACCTATGAGTCCGTTATGCGCCGTCGAGGAATAGAAGCTTGGCGAGGTTTTGTACAGGGAATGAGAATTACCTTGACCATGGATGAGCTCCCCTATGCAGGGCATGGGGGCTATATGCTCGCTTCAGTCTTAAATGAATTTTTCTCTCTTTATGTCTCTTTAAATTCTTTTACCGAATTAACCCTGGTTAGCACACAAACTGACGGAGTTTGGAAACAATGGCCCGCTCACATCGGAAATCAGCCACTACTGTAAAAGACGTCCTCTTAAAAGAACCTTACCGCTTTGAGTTTCATCAGGCCGTGAAGCTGTTAGAGTATTTGCACCCTGAAGCTGCTCCTTTTGGTGAGGCGGGTACTCTTACTTCTGAGGTGGTTGTAGTAAAGTCACGTATCTACTTGGAATCCATGGCAAGCGATATTTACTCCTTGGAAGGCGGACAGAAAGGGGAAAAGCAGCAGTATGTCCTCAATATTAATTTTATGGGGATTGCGGGGATTCAGGGACCTCTTCCCTATCCCTATACAGAAATGCTCATCCAACGGATGCGAAGTGGAGACAAGAGCTTAAAAGACTTTCTTGATATTTTTAACCATCGATTCGCATCTATCCTCCATCGGATTCGCAAACAATATTTAATTAGTCTCAATACACATGCTCCTGAAAAAATTGACGTAGCTGTGGCTTTGCGGTCTTTTATAGGAATTAATCAAAAATCCCTTCAAAACCGCCTGCATGTTCCCGATAGGAGTCTTTTTGATTATGCCGGTCTTTTCTGGTCACATCCACATTCGGCGGTGGGGCTTGCCTCCATCTTAAAAAGCTACTTCCGTATTCCCATTCGCGTGGAAAAGTGTGTAGGGCGATGGCGCCCTATCGAGAAAGAGGAGCAAACAAAAATAGGCAGCACAGGTCAATGGCAAAAGTTGGGGCAGGGAGCAGCGTTAGGAGTACGTGCCTGGGATCAGATGGGACATTTTCGTCTTCACCTCGGCCCTTTAACGCCTCAAGAACTGGATCTCTTTCTTCCTAATGGAAAAGCCTATGATCGTCTTTGCGATCTTACGCGCCTTTATGTGGGGCCATTATTGGATTTTAGTATTGTCTATGATGTAGAAGCCCCCCCCTCAACAGAGCTTGAGGAAAAGAGCTATTTAGGCTGGAGATCATGGGTTGGAGGCGCCCTCTCCTCGGGAGATCGGGTGAAAGTACTTGGTACTGAAAAGATGTCACATCCCGTCTTTGTGGGCTAAAATTAACCCTTTGTTAATAATTTAATCCTTTGTTTTCATAGGCTTATAAAAAAGCAATTGAGCACGTGCATAGTTTGTTCTATATCTTTACTAATTGAATTTTAATAAATCTTTACATTAAATTGATACAAGCATTATATGATCTACATACTACAGAAACATACGCGATTAATAAGAAAAACAAAAAAAAATCAAGGTTTATCTGATCTTTTAAATAATCAATTCGTCTGTGGTGTCGCTAAAATTGTCGTCTATACCTCTCTTTCGCAATTCCTTGTGAAAGAAGATGTGTGGGCAACAGAGGCGCCTCAACCCGCATGTCATGCCGGGCTGCCGAAATGGAACAGTGAAGCACGCCTCCGCTTAATGGCAGGGCGGCAACAAGGATTAGGCCAAATTGGGCTTTTCTCTCCCTTGTTCCAAAATGACACGTCGCTTCTTTTTGCAGACATTCGTTACTTCCGCTCATCCAAGGATAATTCCGAAGGTAACTTTGGGCTTGCTCACCGCCAAATTATTCCCTCCCTTGACTGGATTTTTGGTGGCTATGGCTTTTTTGATAACCGTTGGACCGAGCACCATAACCGCTTTCAGCAGACAACCTTGGGGGTAGAGGCCTTAAGTGAACATTATGATCTGCGCACAAACTTTTATATTCCGCTTTCAAAATCGAAAACAATCCGCCCAAAGACGCAAAAGCCTATTTTTCGGGGGCACTCTGAGTATTTTAATAAAAGCAAAGAATTTGCCCTCAGAGGATTGGATTATGAAATAGGGCGGAGCGTTCCTGGACTTGACTGCCTCAGACTTTATGTGGCGGGCTATCATTTCCAAGCCAAAGACGTCAAATCCATCGATGGGGTGCGCACTCGCTTTCGCTTAGAGGTCAATAAATACATTAATATTGATGGGGAATATCAATATGATAATGTGCGCCATAGTGCTCCTTATATTGGCTTTACCATACGGATTCCTTTTGGAGAGACAACGGAAAAACACCTGACACCTCTTGAGAAGCGAATGCAAACGGACATTGTGCGCGATATCGACGTTGTGACGCGTCAAAGGGAAGTGCCCCAACCCTCAGGCCGCAACTTTATCTTTACAAAACCCGGGGCGAAGGGCGATGGGACTTATGAGAATCCAGCAGGGTATGATGAAACGGATCCGCAGAGCGCTGTTGAGCTGAATACATGCTTGGCTAATCACCCAGGCTTTTTTCACTATGATTTGGGAACAGGCGTTATAAAGTCCGCAGCTCATAAATGCGAAGAATTAAAACCAACCCTTGAGTTACAGAATGAGAAAAACCAACAAAAAATGCAGGCTGAGAAAGAAGCATTGCCTGATAAAAAAGAAGAAAGCGATCGAAATCAAGAACCTGTGAAGGCCTTAGTAAATGAGGAAGAAAAGCAACGTAGGGAAGAAGTAAGGGTTGAAGAGGAGGGCCGTAAGGAAGATGGTATAAAAGCAGCAAACGAAGCAGCACAATTTATATTGAAACGTCAAAAGGAAGAACCCGCTAAACTTGAACAGGAACAGAAGCGTAGAATTGAGGAAGAACGTCTAAAAACAGAACACATAGCTGCTGAAGAGCGGCAGCGTAAGGATGCAGAAGTTGCAGAAACAGAGCGGAAGCGTAAGGAAGCTGAGGCTGCTGTAGAAGTAGAGTGGAAGCGTAAAGAAGCTGAAGTTGCTGAAGTAGAGAAGAGGCGTAAAGAAACTGAGGCTGCTGCAGAAGTAGAGGAGAAGCGTAAGGAAGCAGATGCTGCTGTAGAAGTAGAGCGGAAGCGTAAAGAAGCTGAAGCTGCTGTAGAAGTAGAAAAGAAACGTAAGGAGGAAGCTGAGAAACAGCATTTGGTTGAAGATCAGAAACGTAAGGATGCAGAAGTTGCAGAAACAGAGCGGCAGCGTAAGGAAGCCGAGGTTGCTGAAGTAGAGAAGA
>MEMA01000008.1 GCA_001767835.1 Alphaproteobacteria bacterium GWC2_42_16 | reverse complement strand
TTTTTAAGATTTGGATTTTTTTACTGGCCGCTCATTGAGGGAGGCGGCCAATTTTTATGGGCGAAAATGGATCATTTTTAGTGGGCGTTGAGGTATAGGACATCTTGATGAACGAGGAAAAGAACGCTTTGAGGAGGCCCTGTCTTCTTTTTTTGGAGAAAGTCTTTCCCCTGACTTTTCTATCTTTGAGACGCATGAATTAGATTTGATAACCTTCAAAGAAAAGGCGGGAGAAGAGATCTTTTCCCCTCTTTTTATGTGCGCTGTAGAATTCTTTCTTTCCAATGAATACCCCGGAGACTCTGGCACTTGGAATGCCATTGACTTTTTTCTCAAAAAAAGAGGACCCTTTCTTCCCTCACAGGATAGGATGTATCTGAAAGGGCTCAGAGATTCCCATATGAGCCTCTATGAAGTGATAGATGTAAAATTAAACCAAAGCCTAACTTTGAGAGATCTTCTTGAAGAAAATCAACCCCTCATTACTCTCAAAGAAAAGCGGGGGACCCATTTCATCTGCCAGTGGGATTTGGTTGGCGCTCGCGTTGTCAAAACTCCAATTGCTCATCTCCTTGCAGGGGGAAATCTCTTACTTTCGAGAGATGCAGCAAACGAAGCCAAAGAGGTCATTCATCAAATTACAAAAGTCATGATGAGCAAGAAAAACCTTCGTTTTTTTCAAGAAGAAACGAAGGATCCTGTCCTCATGATAAAAAAGATGTGGGTTAAGGAGATTGCTCAAGCCTGGTTTATGGAGCAAATGCAGAAGAGACAAGAGCCTACATTGTTTAATTACGATGGAGATAAACTTCAATTTTATACAATTGAATTTCCTCTTAAAGGATCTCTGACTGAAGTCGTTAAGATTCTCAACAAACTTCCAGAATTAAAGCCTCATGATCTGGAAGATGTAGCCCATGCATGGATTTGGCCTCTTAAAGAAAGAAAGGATGTTTCTCGTCGCCATAAACAAAAGCCAAAACAAGAGAAAATAAGAGAAGTCTTTATAGATACTCATGTAGATTATGAAGATGGCAGAAGTTACCGTTTATTCGCTGAGCTTAAAATAAAGGGAAAGAAACTGATCATCGATGTGAACTCGGAGCAACGCGCCAATATGAGTGAAGACTTTTTCCAAACTCACCTAACGTCCCTTGCCGGTAAACCAATACGTATTCAACACGATCTAAAACGTGCATCAGAAGAGACGAACCTTTCTTCAAACGAGCTCACATTGGGACTTTCAATGGAAGAGGAAGAACAACTCAAAGAGCAATTTTTTGATCGGCATTACAGAGAATGGATAGACTCTCCTCTTCCCGCCTTGAAAGGTAAAACCCCCCGAGCTGCTGCTAAAACAAAAACAGGCCTTCAACATGTTATTGATCTTATAAAAGATATGGTCAATGCAGAGCTACGAGCTGTCAAACAAGGAAGTAAATCATCGCCTTATAATTTTGATTGGCTTTTTGCTGAGCTTGGAATCCAGAGACACCTTTTATAGAGCGGAAACCTACCAAACACAGGAAAACTCACCTTTACAGGGGCTGGTAAAAAATAAGTTGCCAAAGGTCATTTCAGGTGTCAAATTTTAATGGTCGGGTCATCATCTCCAACGATGAAAACCGCCGCTTAATTATGGGTCGTCACCAACTTTCGCGAATAACTCATGGTATATAAAAATTGATACTGATTTAGCAAGAACAATTGAACTTGATAACACTGATCCAAAAACTCTTGAATTTCTTGAACTAGAATCTGAAAAAAACACGAGGATCTTGAGAATCTTACCCGTTTTCTTTTGATGAATCATGATGAAAAAAAGGAAAGAGGAGGAAGATTTAGTTCAAGGCCAGACACTCAATCAGAAAGATCGGCTTTTGTTAGTTCTTCATCAACAGCGAATTCAACTTCTTTTAGGGAAAAAATGGAAAAGCAGAAATGTAGAGATTGCCGAAGTAACAAAGGATTTTATCCTCTTGGTGACAATTTGGTGACAATATAAAAACTATCCCGTTAAAATTATGGACTAGCCTATTGAATAACAATCATAAAAAGCGATTTTAAGAGAGAGATTCCTAATCTTGGGGTCGTGGGTTCGAATCCCGCCGGGCACACCAGCGAAATACAGGGCCCGTTCTGGAGATATTAATATTTTATGTATTTTAAGGAAACCAAAAACCCCTTGATTTTCCTGGTGGGCGCTGCAGGATTCGAACCTGCGACCCGCTGATTAAGAGTCGCATGGTTTAAACTTTTCCATTCTATCTTAAATTGTAAGAAGCTATATAAATGCTTGTGTTTTTGAGGATTGCATCTTTATAGAGCTATGCTATTTTATATCAAAATAGCGCTCTAAAGTATACCCGGGGATACCGGAAGGATCACTGAGTATAATCAGTAGATCTGTAAAATTGGAAAGAGGAAGAGATAATGAAACTGCAAGATAATAATTTGAATTTTACCAAAAAAAGCTTAGATGCGCTTCGATTCCCAGCTGTGGGGAAAAGACTTTACATTTATGACTCTAAGGTCAGGGGACTTGAGTTGATGGTCACAGGACAGGGATCGAAGTCTTTTAAAGTATACCGAAAGCTGAACAACAAACCTATTCGAGTGACTTTAGGGAAGTATCCAGAAATGTCGATTGAGCAAGCTCGGAATGAGGCTCAAAAGGTTATTTCAGAAATGATAAAGGGCAAAAACCCCAACGAAGAAAAGAAGAAGCTTCGAGCAGAAACTTCATTTGGCGAGATATTTTCCTTATACATGGAGCGGTATAGTAAACACCATAAAAAGACCTGGAAGTATGATGAACGAGATGTGCCAAGATTTTTAGGCCATTGGTTTCAAAGAAAGCTCTCGGCCATTACAAAACAAGAAGTTCAATCTCTTCATGAAAAGATCCGCCAGGAGAATGGCCTTTATCAAGCTAACCGTTTATTAGCAAGAATCCACATTATCTACAACAAAGCCATAGAATGGGGATGGGAGGGGATAAATCCGGCTCAAGGTGTGAAGAAGTTTAAGGAAAAATCACGAGACCGATTTTTGCACCCCGATGAATTACCTCGTTTTTTTGAAAGCTTAGACCAGGAACAAAATGATACCATCCGAGATTATGTTTATGTCTCTCTTTTTACAGGCGCAAGAAAATCAAATGTTCTGGCTATGCAGTGGGAGGAGATTCACCTTGAGAGAAAAGAATGGCTCGTTCCTGAGACCAAGAATGGAGAGCCCTTAAGAGTCCACCTTATTGAATCTGTGCTTGATATTTTAAAAAGACGCTTAGAGAGATACGGGAAACAGATATGGGTTTTTGAAGGCCCTGGCAAAACGGGGCACCTCATGGAACCTAAAGCCGGATGGAAACGGATTTTAGAGAGAGCCAATATTAAAGACCTAAGGCTTCATGATCTAAGGCGGACTTTAGGAAGCTGGCAAGCAGCGACAGGAGCCAATAGTTTTATGATCGGTAGATCTCTCGGTCATAAGTCTTCCCAATCCACAGCTGTTTATGCTCGTTTAAACCTCGATCCTGTGCGGGATTCCGTTGAGAAGGCAACGGAGGCGATGTTACAAACATTAAAGAGGACTAAAGAGTTTGATCTATAAAACACGTACAGTAAGCAAGTTCAGAAAGAAGTGGGTGGGATAAAATTAAAGTTGAATTTATTCATTGTGGGCTTTATTTGTTGAATAGATATCAATAAAAAGGAATCTTTGTCCCTATGATTAAAATTGTATATTCATTTTTCATAACTTTCTCTATCTTTTTGTCATTTTTTTGTTTTGAGCTCCTTGCAATGGAAACAGCAAAAGAAGACAAATCCAAAATAAGCTCCACTAGAAAACGAAAAAGAGAAGAGCTTCCTCCAGGACAACAACAAATTACAAGTTTCTTTTCCAAAGCCCTCCCCTCGAGCAGTCTACCTCAGCCACGGGCCTTAATTGCTCACTCTTCTCATTTAACCTATCCCCCAAGTATCCCTGCTCTGCCTATTGGTGGAGATACACGAGCATCACCTTTTGTAGCCAAGGCTGTACATCCCCCTTCGTTTAGTGATGAACTCTCTTCGTCATCTAGCAGAACAGCAAGTCTTCTTCCCACAGTTTCAGATGATAAAACGAACAGAGGAACTGAGAAAATCACTTTTCTAAGAGGAACAGACGACCATATAAGAGTCTTTGCCGACCTTATTAATTCAGCTCGTGAACGCATTATTCTCGCCAGTTGGAAGCTTGGGTTTATTCCGGAAGACATTTTCCAAGCGTTGATGAAGGCAAAAAGGAATGGAGTTTCTCTTTCTTTTATTGTGAATTCGATTCAACGGAAGGAAACCCTAGAACCCTTCACTGATGAATATGATGATGACTTTGAAGATTCTTCATTCGTAATTGCTGAAACTCGTTCTCATGCGAAATTCTTGTTTGTTGATAGTCAAAAGCTCGTACTTGGATCATTCAATGCCTTAGGAGATTCTCCTGAAGAAAGTGAGGATGCTTCTTTCCTTATTGAAGGATCAATACAACAAATGTGGCCCTATTTTATGAGAATTCGAGATATATATACCGAGCTTGATGAAGAAGAAACAGTGGATAGTATTTTTGGCTGCATAGCTGCTATTAGTAGCGTTAGGTATGGAAACCGAAACCGCTTTCACTTGCAGAGGACACTCAGTTGCGGGACGCGTATTCATCTCCTAAAAACCGTACATGATCATGAAGAGTTTTTCAGATTAGCAACTCCATCTAATGGTCACATTACCATTTATTCGCCCTTTAGTTTCCGTGATAACACTCTTACAAGGCTAGAATTTTTACAGAAAAGAGTTCCTAGCGGAGTCAAAGTAACATTAAAAGTTCTCCCAGAATTTCAACCAGACCTAACAAAGTTACTGGAACGTTTCCCAAGCCTTAAAAGTCATACCCATGTTGAATCTACAAATTCACATCAAAAGGTTATCATTTTGGGCGATGAAACCCTTTGTATAGGGTCTTTGAATTGGCTATCTGCGGCACAAAGCGCCGCATCCGATTACAGCAATTTAGAACTATCCCTAGTTCTTCAAGGCCCCAAAGCAGCGGAAATTATTAGAGAATTTAGATAATACGGTTAGGGATATGTATGCTGGGGTTTCTTTAAGTTTTTATCAAAATCTGGTGATTTTGCAACCACAATTCTCTCCTTTTTCGTTTTGTTTTCAAACCCTTATGCCGTTTTTAGCGGCTGACTTTATAAGGGTTTCCGTTAAAGAAAAATTAATTCTTTTCCTTTGTTTGGGAGAGTAGTTATGAATCAGGGGATGGAACAGTTGGAATAAAGACATGTATTTTCATTGGATTTTGTAAAAGAGTCTGTTTATGATACATTTACAGAAATTGCACTGCGCAAAGTTATCACATAAAAGGAGTCCATTTTGAGAATACCGATAATAAAAATTTTTAAAGAGAGCTATGAGAATGTGTTATCAAACAAATTATCTTGGTTTAAAGTAGGATTTGCTCCAATAACCCTTTTGTTTTTTGCAAACCTAAGTGGTTATATCCTTGGTTATATCTTTAAATTAATAAATATAGAAAATATAGAATCGATACAAATCCTTTTTGTTTATCCTTTGCTCATTCTTCATGGAATTGGACACTTTAGTCTTTGGATTAATGGATACCGCTATGGAATACTCGACGAAGGTGGAAACAAGTGGTGGAACATGCCTAACATACATCAGGTTTCCTTAATGCTTGTTTATACTATCTTAGTTGGGAGTTTAGTATTTTACTTTGGATACATAGAAGGTTTTCTATTTGATAAGGCTATTTCAATATTAGGTTTATTTATTTTCCTAGTCGTAACAATTTTTGTATTGTACTCATGGTTTCGGCTTTCTTTAGTAGCGCCTCTTATCTCTACAGGGATTGACAAACCCATGAGGGAAAGCTGGCGATTAATGAAAGGAAATGTGTTAAGAATGTGGGGGTTAACCTTATTAATCTTATCACCAGCCTTGATAATTAGCGGAATTATAATAATTTTTATTTTCTATGCCTCCCTTCTTCCTGATTTGTATACTTTCCTTCTCTCTAAGTTCAGATATTCTGACATCAAAGAGTTTATAACGGTATTTTTTCTTTATGCCTCCATCCTTATCTTTTTCATTCTTTACTGGGCTATTTTCACAAAAGCCTCCTCACTGGTATATCTTTTTCTTTCTCAGAACAAACTTAGGAGTAGCCAAAAGTGACGAAAAGGGCCTTCAAATAATTTTGATCTATCCACATAAATACAGCTATGGTACTATTTTCAAATACTTTGGTGTTCTCATGTCTATAACAGGAATTTGTTAATAAAATTCAAATTGTACGTTGAACTTTTTAGAAGGTGAGCAACACATTATGATGAATCGAACTCTATCTCTTCTTTTTGCTGCCTTTCTCCTTGGAATTTATCCTCTGGATTTCACCCTTGGATGTGACCCAGATGAAGAAGCTTCTTCGGGTGATGCAGCAAAAACTGTTCCTCTTAAGATAGCTGAAAGTGATAAAAAAACACCAGATTTTAGCTCCCCCATTAAAAAGTTGGGTGTTGACGCAGTAGAGATCGATCCTTTGCCTTGGATGCAGTTGCAGCCTTGTCTTGAGACTCTTCTTAAGGAAACTCTTATTGACCCTTCTTATGAGAGCCGCACATTTCGTTTCCAAATCAAAAGGGAAGACTGGAAAAAATATATAGAGTGGGATATCAACCTTATTAGCAGTTCTCAATATCCTATTGGCTACACAAGCACGAATAGAGGTGGAGTAGGTGATCGAGTTGAAGGACTTTATGAAATTTATAACAAGGAGCTCACGCTCATCAATATGACGAAGAAAGAAGAGCAAGCGCGCAAAGACTTTGCTTATCATTTCTTTAAAGGAACCCTTGATGAATCTCACATTAACGCGAATACCTTTTACAATCTTATGGTGAGGGCTGGATTTAGCCCAGAAGATTTTGAAAAGGGTAAGCATGACTATCAAGAGCGAGTTTTTGTAAAACCAATAACGCTGAAACAAACGACGGCGCTTCTTTGCAATCAAGAAATACAAGGTGTTATTGAATCAACCCTACCCAAGGCCGCTCAACCTTTTGTGGCTTTTGTATTCGAACTTCCTGCCTCAGCGTCTTTCAAAACCCAAGATCTTTTAAAAACTGAAAGGCCATTTCCCCTCGCAACAATTGTTGAGGAGAAGGAGAGGCGCCTTTATTTATGCTTTTCCAATGATCAAAGAAAGAGATTGGATCTTCATCAGATGTCTGTTGAGGAAGCCTTTGAACAGGTTAAAGCCTTTATTCAAGAAAGGTATGCGAATTACGCTGAAACATGTGAAATTATAACAGGTCGGGGGAATCATGAAAACCCAGGAGGGAAACGGGCTCTTTTGTTTTCATCTTTTCCAGGGTGGATGAAACATAAAGAAATCTGTCCTCTCGTTAAACGCTCTATTCCAAGAGAAGGTGTTTACATAGTATTTCTCATAAAGCCCATGAAATGTGATTTAACAAGTCTAACTGCGGAACAGGATTCTTATGAAATGGCGAGAGATGCCCTTAGAAAGGTCAGTCAAACGACAGATTTAAGATTACGGATTAAGGTCGACATACCGGATTTCGAACCGAGGCTCATCCAATATTTGTTACTCAAAGAGCCCAAACTTTTTCAGGAAATTTCTCCGCTCTCTCTTTACTCATTACCCGGTGAATTACGATTGAACCTAAAGATGATAGAAACTCCTGAACCTACCCCGAGTTCGGTTACTCTGGAAGCTGGAGAAGAGGAAAAAATAACGCCATCTTCCTCGATAAAGTCAGATTCAAAAGCGCATACTCAAAAGGCACAAAAGAAAGATCCCCTTTCAAAAAAGGCAAAACATCGCAAGAAAAAACGTAAGCCTAAATCATCAGAAGTGCAATCTTCAATAAAAGGAGACTCAAAGAACGGAAAGAAATGATATGCCTTATGCATCTGTTTTGAGAAAAAGAAACGTCTTATTCCTTAACGGAAAAAGCGCTGAATTCGATGGGGTTAATAACAGAGAAGGAAAATATAAAATGCATAAAAAATTCCTCCGGACATCAGCACTGTTAGGGCTTGAGAAAAAATAAGTTAAATGATTATGGGGCTATCGTATAGTTCCATTCAGGATGGAAAGAGTCTCCCGTAA
>MEMA01000007.1 GCA_001767835.1 Alphaproteobacteria bacterium GWC2_42_16 | reverse complement strand
TCTTCAATTTTTTTATCTGTCATTCAGAGATCTTAGCATAGATCTCCTTAAAAATCATTTACTTTATTTCTTCTCAAGCCCTTATTCTTTTTTTCTCCTCATAGCCACAACTGATCCTTAATCAGTCCTACATGACCCAAATTGAATGCATTGCAAATCAGGAGGAGTTGGCAGTCCAATCGCTCCTTGGCTATAGGAAGCTTGGGCCGTTTGTTTCCCCCAATTATCACAAGTCGTCATAGAGGACTTCAAACAAGGCGTATATGTCCCACCAGTATTAGTGAATACACGTATACTTCCGCTCCACCCAGTTGGTTCATAGTTACACTGACACCTTGTCCCTGTCCCTGCATTCGCTTCTGAAAAAAATAAACAAAAGGTTAAAAATGATAGAAATGGCTTATTCATGACGTTTTTCCTATTATATAATTGTTTAATTTCTCTGAATATATTTCATGCCCATATGGGATGCTAATCGAGAAAGATTAAAATTTTGTTAATTTGAAGAATGAGTGAATCCCTCTTTGATTTTTTTGAGAGGAACATAAAACATATGCCATATGCGAAAACTGATCAACTTTAGAACTACCGGCAGGCGAAGAAGTTGTCTTAAAAGATTTGGTAAGTGAGTATGAATGTTCGGCATGTGGATATATGACAGTGTCCTTTATTTTAACACCTTTCTTAATGACCTTTTCTATTGACCTGCTCCACTCGTCCATATATGACGAATTAAAATCTCACATCAATCTTTTCAATGACTTAACTTGCCTCCTCCCTCATCTTCCGTCGAAGTCGGGATTATGTATCGTCCCTCAAGGATTCCTCTCCTGAGCAAACATTAAAAGCCATCCGTATCCATTGGGGAATTGAGAATTCTTTACATTGGATTTTAGACATGTCCTTTAATGAGGATTATTCTCGTATCAGAAAAGAAAATGCGCCACAAGTCATGGCTATTATCCGGCACTTCGCTCTCAACCTCTTGCAACAATATAAGCCTAAACGCCAGTCCATAAGAGGCTTTAGAAAAATCTGCTCCTGGGATGACCACTCCCTCGATCAGCTCATTTCTAAAAAATCTTCATGAGGGGCCCCTGCAATATTAAGAGGATTAACATGAGTGGAGAAATAGGGTAACATACCCCTCAAAAAATGCTGGGTTACATAGTTACAAGCACTATAACCTTCAAATTAGTAAAGTTTTTAAAATGGGCAAGTATTTAGACTCTACTATATTACTTCAATGGACGGGTACGAATGAAAAATCCGTAGATCCAGTAGCGTCGCGTGAAACTCCATGGGCCAAGGCACGGGGCTTTGCGGAGGCAGGTAAAAATCATTTTATTGGATCTGTCATAATCTACTTATAGAGAAATAATGAGATACATCTCCATCTTACTCCTGTCATTCAGTCTAATCACTCTAAATTGTTTTGCAAAAGGATATGGTGATGTTATTTGTGGATCTTACCCAATCAGCATATATGACTTAGACTTTACGCATAATAATTTTAAAGTAATATTTTATTATTGGGGCCTTTCCAAAACCGGGTACAATGCTGGAAAGAACATGGAAATCTCTAATGCCACAGAATACAAATTAGAATTTAATGAAATGGATAAGGTGCCAGGTTTTGATCGAAGCAATGTTCGATACAATGCATCAGTCATAAAAAATTGGGACCTAACCTATTTTCCTTTCGACCGTCAAATTCTAGAAGTTATCATGGAAGATATTGTTCATGAGGAAAATGGGCTGAAATATATAGTTGATGCTAAAAATAGTACCATAGATCCTCTTTTTTCGATTGAAGGTTGGTCCTTGGATAAATTTGAAATGAAAACTGATACGCATATCTACACCACGAATTTTGGCGATGAATCTATTAAAAACAGTAAATTTTCCAGATTAAAGTTAATCTTTCACGTAAAAAGGTTTGGAGGCAGGTTATATGCTAGTTTATTTATGGGTTTTTTTATTGCTTTTTTGCTCTGCTTGATAGTATACATATGCCCTGTTGATTCAGTTAATTTTAGAAGCAGCATAATTCTTGGAGCTATTTTTTCAGCAATTGGCAATAAGTATGTTATTCAGCAATCTATCCCTCCCAACACTTTTGTTTTATTATTTGACGCTATTCAGATAATCACATTTATAATCATATTTTACACATTATTGGTGATTATTGCCACGCAGCGTCTTGCTATTTCTGGTAAAAAAGAAAAGGCCATTTTCTTTAATCAATTTTCACTTTTATTTACCATTGTGTTTTATGTAATTGGCGTTATAGTATTTACTCGCATAGCTTTTGTTAGTTAGAGTCTGCTGCAAAAGGTGGATTCAATAGAGAAGCCGAACCTTACCTGAGAATGAGAAGATTAATAGTCTTTCTAAGCTCTTGATCCAAGATCTCAAGTGGAGATTATTACTAGCATGTGATATGACCGAGGTAATGAGCCCACAATTTGAGAGATGTAAAATTGTTTCCGGTTAGAGAGGGTCATGAAGAAAACATCATTAGCTTTTTAATCCCTTTAGAATGTTCAATGGTTGATTGAGCTAAGGGGCCTTGAAGAACGATCGAAACTTCTATGTTGTTGTGAGAACTTTCTGGAACTCGCGTAAAAGACATCCAGTTGAGAGAGCCCACACATAGAGTTTCTCGATCTATAATCATCAGTTTGTCATGGAAATCACCTACCCTAATCGTTGTTTTCTCTCTTAGAGAGTCAGATGCATTAACAATGCTTTCAAGCTTTTCTTTAAATTCTGGGCGGGTATGAAGATAGAGTTTAGTGCTCTTAGGAAGCTTATCGTTCAGTTCTTTTAAGCGACTTCTTGCATTATCTTCATAAATAAAAGGAGAAAAAATATGGACCTGCTTATAGTCGCCATGGGGCACACAGACCTTGCGAAAAAAGTCTTCATGCTCTTGTAGGTTTGTTAAAAACCACAACCTTGAACCGTCACGGATCGTACGGCACACGGGACCGAGTTTTTTTTGATTTTTCTCAGCACTTATGGCTACTATTCCTCCAAAGCCTTTTTCGCACCCATCTCCTATTGATTTGTATGCATGGTATAATCCTATACTAAAAGGCCACATTTGGTTGATTGTTCCGCTTATCTTGAAGGAAGAATCGGAGTCGTCATTACGACGCGAATCAAAAGCATTAAACGATCCAAATATGCCTTTTTTGTTGTCCACTAATACAAATTTAGCATGTGTTTTGGTGACATATGTTGTGAAGGAATTGATTTCATCCTCTGAATCATCCGTTTCATCTTGCGTTTCTTCGAAGTAGTTTGCGGCTGTTTCATTTTCCACTTCACTAACAAAAAAGTTAAGTTTAATCCCTTTGTTCTTTGCTTTCATAAGGGAAGACAAAAGAGAACGCGGAATGTGCTGAAGTTTCCAACAAGCAATCAAAATTTCATATTCGGCGTTGTCAACAAGCCTGGTTATTTCCTTAATATGTTGCCTTCGGCCTGCAATAAATTTAATTAGATAATCCTGCGATGGAGGGCTAGATACTATTGCTGCCCTGTGAATAGTAGGCAAAGTGGGCGCCACTACTTGAGGCACATCAAGGGGCATAGCGTGAGTTGTTGTATTAGCGCTTGAAGAGGCGGATGGGTTTTTTGATGCAAAACAATCTTTCTTTTTCTCAAGAAATCCACTGTTTCTGTTATTGTGAGCAATATAATGGGTTTGATTAGGCGAATGTTGCATGTCTTGGCTTTTCGGTGTTATCCACATATGACGACGAAAAGGTGGTAAGGTGTTTCTATAGTACTGAGTGGTCGTCCTTGGATGTGCGCCACTGCTAGATGGGGGGTGTCTGGTGTTTTATGAAAAAAATCTGTAATCTGCCGCTGCCCTGAGAGGGGAATTTCTCTTTTTCTTTTCTTGGACGTAATTCTTATGGATGCATCATCTTTTTCTCCTCATACTGCAAAAAGCTCACTGCAAAGGAGCGAGGAGAGGACAAAGAAAGAGGCAAGAGCAACCCGCAATAATATAACCATTAGAACGCCTAAAAACTTTATTAAGCCAACATCTTTTCAGAAATATAGGTCGCTATTAATAAAGTCAAGGTTAATTATCCCCAGGTAAATTTGAAAGTGATTGCTCAGCATAGGGAGATTTTTTACCGCAGCCCTCACAGAGTGACAATAAAATTCGTCAGGAGTGTTAAGAAAAACTTTTACAAATATTGATTTTTTAAAACGATAGGATTATAATTTTTGTGAGTTTATAAAACTTTAGAATAGTGTTCTTTTCATGATAGCCATAGTTGAAGCCTATAAATATGGGGCTTTCAATGTTAGAAATTTTTTTCCTAATCTTGTTGCAGGAACAATCATAGGAGTCATTACGCTTCCTCTATCTATGGCCTTTGCCATTGCCTCAGGCGCAAAGCCAGAACAAGGTATCTATACGGCAATTATTGCTGGCCTCGTTGTTGGGCTTTTGGGAGGAACACGTTTTCAAATTTCCGGCCCCACGGGAGCTTTCATTGTCGTTCTTCTCTCTATTACCACAAAATTTGGCATCGAAGGGCTCCAAGTCGCTACTATCATGGCAGGGCTTATTCTTGTTGTTATGGGTGCTATACGTCTTGGAAATGTCATTAAATTCATCCCTGATCCCGTGATCGTTGGTTTTACCAGCGGGATTTCCATCATTATTTTTTTCGGCGAATGGCCTCACTTTTTTGGCTTATCTCCGCTCTCCCCAAATATTGTTTATTTTCATGAAAAAGTAATCACTATTTTTTCTGCCCTCCCCAACCTTGATATCACGACAACATTCATGGGATTACTAAGTATTGGAGTTCTCCTGTATTCTTCAAAAGTTAAATATATCAATTTACTACCTGCTCCCCTTGTTGCCATCATTGCAGCCCTTCTCATCCAATACATCTTTAATTTTTCTTCAGTTGCTACCATTGGAAGTGTTTATGGTGCGATTCCACAAGGACTTCCTGACTTTCATTTTCCATCCTTTTCCCTCAACGAAGTCTTCGCTTTAGCGGGCCCAGCGTTCACCATCGCCCTTTTAGGAGCTATTGAATCTCTCCTCTCTGCTGTCATTGCAGACGGCATGATGGGAACACGTCATAATTCAAACCAAGAACTCATCGGTCAAGGTATTGCCAATGTTATTTGCCCCTTCTTTGGTGGATTCGCCTCAACAGGAGCCATTGCAAGAACCGCAACGAGTATTCGTCAAGGCGCAACCTCCCCTCTAGCTGCCGTTATCCATTCCATCACGCTCATTTTAATTCTCTATTTCCTAGCTCCGTTGGCTTATTACATTCCTCTATGTACCCTCGGAGCCATTTTATTTGTCATTGCTTATAATATCGGCGATTTCAAGCACTTTTATCACTTGCTACGCCACGCCCCAAAAAACGACGTCCTCGTGCTTGTAAGCACTTTTCTCCTCACAATTTTCACCGATTTGGTTATTGCCGTAAATGTGGGCGTTATTCTAGCGGTTCTGTTGTTTACCCAACGCATGAGTCAAGCTGTCATTGTGGAACAGGCAAGCGAGGCACATATCACAAAACTTTTAAAGACAGTTGCCCCCCCTTCCCTCAAGCCAAAAGATGTTTTGATTTATAGTATTCAAGGCCCTTTCTTTTTTGCAGCAGCTGAAAAGCTTGAACATGCTCTCGCCATTTCCCGTGAGGATCCTAAAATTCTTGTCTTCCGTTTAAAGGGCATTCCCTTTATGGACATAACGGGGCTACAGACCTTTTATGAAATTATTGAAGATCTTCATGCTCGTGGGATTACCATCATTCTGTGTGAAGCCAATGTCCAGGTGGTTAAGAAAGTTACAAAAATTGGCATTTTGTCTTTTGTTTATCAACAACGTATTTTTGAAAGCTTAAAAGAAGCTTTGAGCTCTATCAAGTAAGTGAAATACTTTATGAGTACTCAAACAAAGAAAATCAATGTGATCCCCTACAACCCCGCTTGGCCCAAGCTATTTGAAGAAGAAGCTTCAAAAATCAAAGAAGCCTTGGGAGACAATGGCATTGCCATTTATCATATTGGCTCAACAGCAGTGCCTGGATTGAGTGCAAAACCCAAGATCGATATTCTTGCGGTTGTCAAAGACCCACAAAAAGCCACGAAGAATTTAGAAGCCATTGGACTAAAGTACGCAGGAGAATGGAGTATCCCCCTGCAATATGGTTTTAAAAAACGTGGAGATGTGAACGTAAACCTTCACGTTTATGAGGAAGGGCATCCAGATATCGAACTCAATCTTCTCTTCAGAAATTATTTGCGAGAACACCCCAAGGATCGAGAGAAATATACGCACCTCAAAGAGAATTTGTTGAAGGATGAATCTTCCCTTAACAAAAGGAATTTCGACTTTGCAGAATATACGATAAGAAAGAACGCTTTCATTAGCAAAATCTTGGAAAAAGCGGGCTTTAATAAAGTACGGATGATGATTTGCCTACATGACGCAGAATGGGAAGCGGCCAAAAAATTCCGGCAAAAGTATTATCACCCTCTCTCTGATCCCTATACATGGACCTTTAATCATCCCGATCATACACATCTTGTTCTCTATAAGGGAACAAAGATTGTAGGCTATGCCCACCTCCAACGCTGGCCTAAAGACAGGGTTGTTCTTCGGATTCTTGTAATTGATAAGCCCTTTCGACATCAAGGCCTTGGCGGACAATTTTTAGCCCTCATTGAGAAATGGCTAAAAGCCCACGGCACTAAAAGCCTACATACAGAATCCTCCTCAGAAATGTGCTCTTTCTATAAAGAGAATGGGTACAAGGAAATGCCCTTCAATGATCCCGAGAACTATGAAAGCCATCCTCAGGGCATAGCTATGGGAAAGATATTATAACCTCGATTGTCGCCTCGCCCAATTTCTTATTTTCGTTTTCCACACAAATCGCTAATAAGATCATTTCTTATTTGCGTGGGTGAAAATAAGAAATGACCTTATTTTCGTTTTTTGACATTTTCGAAAATAAGAGATATGCTCTGTTGAATATGCAAGAGGAAGTTTAAATGGATTTTAGAGAATCTCCCTCCGGTAAAATCGTCACAACATTGACAGGTTATCAAGCTTTTATTCCTCATCCTCTACCACCAAAGTTCGAGTGGAATACTACTTTAGTGAATAGCTTATCCAGAGCAGATCATATATTAGGCATGCTCTCTCGAGAAGGAGCTAAGCTACCTAACCCTTACCTTCTCTTACATCCTTTGATAACTCGTGAAGCTGTTCTTTCAAGTAAAATCGAAGGGACTCAAGCAACTTTAGGGGAAGTCCTTGCAAAGGAAGCAGGAGCATCTGTTTCCCGCAACCCCGATGATTTACAGGAAGTACAAAGTTATATCATAGCTCTTAACCATGGCATCAAGCGCCTGGAAGATTTCCCTTTATCGCTTCGGTTAATTCGAGAAGTTCATGAGAAGCTCATGCAAGGGGTTAGGGGTTCACATGCAACACCGGGTGAGTTTCGTAAATCCCAAAACTGGATAGAAAGCCCAGGGTGTACGCTTAACACCGCAAAATACGTACCGCCACCACCAGATGCATTGATGAGCTGCCTAAGTTCTTTTGAAAAATTCTTACATAAAATGACCTTACCTCCTCTTATCCACATTGCATTGTGTCATTATCAGTTTGAAGCGATTCATCCCTTTTTAGATGGGAATGGACGTGTGGGGCGTCTTTTAATTACATTACTTCTTATCGAAAAAAAATTACTGCCTTCACCACTCTTATACTTAAGTGCTTTTTTTGAAGCCACACGAAACGAATATTATAAGCAACTCTATAATGTAAGTAGCGCTGGCTCTTGGCATGATTGGTTTTCCTACTTCTTAAATGGTATCGCCCTTCAATCATTAGACGTGTTATCAAGAGCAGAACGAATTAATACCTTAATCATGAATTGGCAAATTATGGTTGGCACTCAAACTGATAGCGTTGTTCAAGGCATTATAAAATACCTTGCTGTAAATCCTTATTTTACAGCCACTAAAATAGCTAAAAACTTGGATGTTGCTTACACAACGGCGCAGCGGGCTATCCAAAAACTTGAAACATTAGGGATTGTCTCGCAATCTGAGCAAGTAAAACGAAATAAGGTCTATTGTGCAACTGAGATTTTAAGCATTCTCGAAGAACCAACAGAGATTGTAAAAAACACACATGGGTTATGAATACATACCTGCTTATTTTCGTTTTCCACATAAATCGCTAATTAGTGTCTGAAAGGAAACCCAAAAATTTCAATGATACTCTAGGTTTCAGCTAGAAGTTTTTGCGGGAAGATTTTGAGGAATTCCCAAAAACTG
>MEMA01000006.1 GCA_001767835.1 Alphaproteobacteria bacterium GWC2_42_16 | reverse complement strand
TGACCAAGCCGAGAAATACGAAGGGGCATATATTGCCTCCATGGCTCAGAAATACGATGAGGGCCTTGAAAAAGGCCTTGAGAAAGGACGCGAAGAAGGAAGAGAAGAAGGAAGAGAAGAAGGAAGAATTGAAGGTATGGAAAAGGGTCTTGAGAAAGGAATTGAAAAAGTGGCAAGAAATATGCTTTCCAAAGGGATTGATGTTGAAACTATAGCCTCTGTAACAGGGCTTACAGAAAAAGCCATACGAGGTTTGCTTTGAAGCGAGCCCATACCCCCTGGACGTCACGTATGGACACAACTATAAATAGTTTTGCAATTTGCTCCAGGGGTTAGTTTTCTGTTTCTTTTTTCTTGCTTCCCCCCCACCTTTATTTGCTATAAAGAAAGGTGAGGGGTTGGTTTGTGGACGTGAGGTCTTGCCAACTCGGTCAGGTCCGGAAGGAAGCAGCCGTCGTAAGATCCTTGCGGGTCACTATATCGCCAGCCCCTCACCAGTAAAGGACAGCAACAATCGTGACAACATCAGTTCTTAAACTTGTGTCTGAGGATCCCAGAGCTTCTCCTTTTGAAGGATATCGGGTTTTGGCACGTAAGTATCGGCCGTCCAAACTCGATGAAGTTATAGGGCAAGATTTTCTTGTTGAGACCTTAAGAAGGGGTCTTGAAGGAAATCGCCTAGGCCATGCCTTTATTTTAACAGGAATTCGCGGTACAGGTAAAACAACAACTGCTCGCATCATTGCCCGCTCCTTGAATTGCGAAAATGGTCCAACACCTGAACCTTGTGGTGTTTGCGGGTCGTGTACGTCCATTGCCCAAGACCGTTCTCTTGACGTTATTGAAATCGATGCGGCCAGTCGAACAGGCGTTGATGATATTCGAGAAATTATTGAAGCCTCTCAATATAAAGCCATTTCGGCACGGTATAAGATCTACATTATTGATGAAGTCCATATGCTTTCGAAAAGCGCCTTTAATGCGCTTTTAAAAACTCTTGAAGAACCGCCACCTCATGTGAAATTCATCTTTGCCACAACTGAAATTCATAAGGTTCCCGCAACAATTTTATCTCGCTGTGTGCGCTTTGATCTCAAGCGCATTAAGAGCGCGACGATAAGGGACTACTTCAAAGTCTTGTGTGAGAGGGAAAAAGTTGAATATGAAGAGGATGCCTTAAAATTAATAGCGAAAGCTGCAGAAGGATCTGTGCGTGACGGTCTCTCTTTGCTGGATCAAGCCATTACCTATGGGTCCTCCCATATCACAACACAGAAAGTCCGCGAAATGTTGGGCCTCTCTGATCAAGGAGCCCTTTTAGAGCTTTTCCATAGTATGATGGAAGGAAAGGTTAAAGAAGCCCTTGAGAAATTACGGTTCCTTTATCGAGAGGGGGCTGAAGGAGCACGAATTCTTGAGGAACTTTTGGATTTAACCCATTGGATTCAATGCCTTAAGATTAGCCCTGACCTGGCAGAAAATATGACCATCACCGCTGAAAAACGACAGAATGGGCTCGAACTTGCCCAATCTCTTTCCATTCCTACCCTGACGCGGGTTTGGCAAATTCTTTTGAAAGGATTTGAAGAAATGAAGGGAGCCCCCTCCCCGCAGAAGGCCCTTGAGGTTACTGTGATTCGTCTGACCCATCTTGCGCCTCTCCCGTCTTTGAACGAACTTTTAGAAGGCGCCTTTGAAGGGACTTTCTTAAAAAAAAAGTCTTAACTGAGTCAAGACCTTCTTTTCCCTCTTTTGAAGATTTCGTGGATTGGGTGGGATGTCAACGTGAGGGGATGCTTGAGGCTCACCTTTTGCACGATGTTCATTTAGTTGAGTTTTCTCCTCCTCATATCACGTTTCGCCTTTCTGAAAAGGCCCCAAAAACGCTACCAAAGCAAATACAAGATCTACTAAAAACAAAGCTGGGAGATTTATGGACGATTGCAATTTCTGATGAAATCGGTCAACCTACACTCCATGAAAAGGCAAAGCAAGTTCTTGAGGACCGTCGTCAGTTAATTTTAGAAGCTCCTCTTGTAAAAGCGGTTATGGAGGCGTTCCCTGGGGCAACATTTATTCATAAGGAAGATCATTAAGGAAAGAGAGAAACGATGTTCGGTAATATTGGCGATATGATGAAGCAAATGCAAAAGGTTAAGGCTAAGATGACTGAAGTTGATGAAAAGCTCGCAATTCTCATTGTTGAGGGGACTTCGGGAGGCGGCGTTGTCAAAGCCACAGTTGATGGGAAAGGTAATATTAAGGGGATTAAAATTGATTCCAGTCTCTTAGATCCCCAAGAAGGAGAAGTCCTTGAAGATCTTGTGGTTGCGGCTTTTCAAGATGCTCAAAAAAAGGCAGAAGAAAGAGCTGCGGAGGAGCTAAAACAAATGACAGGAGGGCTTAAGCTTCCTCCTGGGGTGAAGCTCTGAATCTCCTATGATAAGCGACGAGCTCAAAACTCTTATTCACCTTTTTTCGAAGCTCCCCGGGCTTGGACCGCGTTCAGGAAAGCGCATTGCTTTACATTTGCTTCAACATCGAACAACAACCCTTCCTGCTTTAGCAGAGTCGTTGCAGCTGGCGGGGGTCAAGGTCAAGGATTGCAGCCGGTGCGGAAACCTCGATTCACAAGATCCTTGCGGGCTTTGTCAGGATTCTAGGCGAGATCAATCCTTGATTTGTGTGGTTGAAAGTGTAGCTGATCTGTGGGCTCTGGAGAGAAGTGCTTCTTTTAAAGGCCAGTACCATGTTTTAGGAGGCGTTTTGTCAGCACTGGATGGAGTAGGCCCAAAGGATATTCGTTTGGCCTCCCTTCTTCAGCGCTGTCAAAAGGAAAAGGTTCAAGAAGTGATTTTAGCTCTTAATGCAACTGTCGAAGGACAAACGACAAGTCATTATATTACGGAAAGGCTAAAGGAAGTGGTGGTTCTACAGGTTACAAGTTTGGCTCGTGGCGTTCCGCTTGGCGGAGAACTCGATTATTTGGATGAAGGAACTCTTTCTGCTGCCCTTTTGTCTCGCCGAAGCGTCTGAGTCCCTAGTTTAAACAGGTTTTATGGCACGCAAGACTTTCAAAGTGCTTTATGTCATTTGCAGCTTCGATTATCTCCTCTTTGGGATCAAGATATTCTTCATCAATGAATTCTAGGAAGTTCTTATAGTTCTCTTCGACCGAGAGAAGACAGACATGTTTATTTGGATACAAAGGACACTCTGGTGCTATTGCAAAAGCATCCCAGGAAAAAAATAAACTTAAGAGTGCCAGTTGACGCATAAACAGCCTCGTATACTCATTCTTTCATAAGGCTACCAAGAGAAGTTTAACAACTGGTTAATAAAAAAGAGGGCCCCTGAAAGGGCCCTCAAATGGTAGGAAAGAATAAGACTTTTTTAAAAGCCCATTCCTCCGCCCATGCCACCCATACCGTCCATGTTTGGCATAGCGGATTCTTTTTTCTCCGGCCTTTCTGCGACCATAGCTTCGGTTGTTATCAAAAGTCCTGCAACAGAAGCTGCATCTTGAAGGGCAATACGTACCACTTTGGTTGGATCAACAATTCCTGCCTTTACAAGGTCTGTATATTCCCCTGTCTGAGCATCGTAACCAAAGTTTACATCTTTGCTCTCTAAAAGCTTTCCAATAACGATAGAACCATCAACCCCCGCATTAACTGCGATTTGACGGGCTGGAGCTTGAAGAGCGCGACGGATGATTTCGATTCCGACACGTTGCTCATCGTTTTTAGGCTTGAGGTTATCAAGAGCTTTAATTGCATATAATAGGGCTACACCACCGCCAGCAACAATGCCTTCGGCAACAGCAGCTCTTGTTGCATACATTGCATCTTCAACGCGATCTTTTCTCTCTTTCACCTCGAGTTCGGTAGCGCCCCCAACGCGAATGACAGCAACGCCTCCAGCAAGTTTAGCCAACCGCTCTTGTAATTTTTCACGATCATAATCAGAAGTGGATTCTTCAATTTGAGCGCGAATTTGGTTGCATCGAGCTTCGATGTCCTTTTTAGACCCTGCGCCATTGATGAGGGTCGTGTCTTCTTTACTAATGAGGACACGCTTTGCAGACCCCAACATAGTGATGTTGACGCTTTCTAGTTTTATGCCTAAATCCTCGGAAATAAGCTGACCACCGGTAAGAATCGCGATGTCTTCAAGCATTGCTTTCCGACGGTCGCCAAAACCAGGGGCTTTGACAGCAGCGACTTTTAATCCACCACGGAGCTTGTTCACAACGAGTGTTGCAAGGGCTTCGCCTTCCACATCTTCAGCGATGATAAGGAGAGGGCGACCAGATTGAACAACCGTTTCAAGAACAGGAAGGAGGGGTTGTAATCCAGTCAACTTTTTCTCATGGATAAGAATAAAGGGATTCTCCATCTCACAGATCATCTTTTCTGCATTTGTGATAAAATAAGGAGAAAGATATCCACGATCAAATTGCATTCCTTCAACAACATCAAGTTCGGTCTCGAGAGATTTTGCTTCTTCAACCGTAATTACGCCCTCATTCCCCACTTTTTCCATGGCGCGAGCAATCATTTTTCCAACCTCATGCTCACCATTGGCAGAAATAGTTCCCACTTGGGAGATTTCTTGGTTGGTAGAGACGGAACGGGAGCGCTTTTTCACGTCTTCAATAACAGCCTGGACAGCCATATCAATTCCGCGTTTGAGGTCCATAGGATTCATCCCTGCAGCAACTGCTTTGACGCCCTCTTTAACAATTGCATGAGCGAGGACCGTAGCTGTTGTGGTCCCATCACCTGCAATATCTGAAGTTTTAGAGGCGACTTCACGAACCATTTGAGCACCCATATTTTCAAACTTATCAGCGAGCTCTATTTCCTTTGCGACGGTAACGCCATCTTTCGTGATACGAGGAGCCCCAAAAGACTTGTCAAGAACGACATTGCGTCCTTTAGGTCCTAAGGTAACCCGTACAGCGTCTGCGAGAATATCAACGCCACGAAGCATCCGCTCGCGGGCGTCTGAACTAAATTTTACATCTTTTGCCATCGTTTCTATTCCTTTCCTTTACGCAGCAACGATTCCCATGATGTCGGATTCCTTCATCACGAGATATTCTTCGCCACTAAATTTAACTTCTGTTCCAGACCACTTCCCGAAAAGGATACGGTCCCCGACCTTAACGTCTAAAGGGATCACCTTTCCATCTTCTAAGCGAGTGCCTGACCCAATAGCAATAACTTCCCCTTCCATGGGTTTTTCTTTTGCAGTATCTGGGATAATAATCCCCCCTGCGGTCTTTTCTTCTTGTTCAATACGGCGTATAAGAACGCGATCATGTAATGGTCTAAATTTCATCTTTTTCTCCCTCTGGTTGGGAACTTAATAGGTTAACGTTAATTTAGCACTCTTATTTGTGGAGTGCTAAAGAGCTTTATAAAAGAAGAAGAGGGGATTGTCAATACCTTCGATTGGCCATCATTATTTTGGGGCGCGTGACTTGGAAAAGCCTTTCTCACGCTCCTTTTTAAGCCAGGCAACTTGGCTTTCGTCCAGATTAAAGCCAATGTAAAGAGCCGCTTTTTTGTGAACAGGAATAATCTCTTCGACTTTGAAAAAGCTAACCTTTGTGGTTTGCATCTTTTCAAAGGATATCTCGAGTTCATGATCAGATCGCGAGAGAATGTTTCCGATATCATCAACGACAGCAACAAAATAGGACGGTTTGATTGTGAGAGGTTCGTGGTAATTTGATAAGGGACGAATGCTCGTCATACGAACGCGGAAGTTAACATAAACGTAAACATTATCCCGTGTACATTTAGGAATTAGGCTATCCAAGTCTGTACGAATGGGAAGGCGGTTATGAAAACTTACGGTTTTAGAAAACTCGGCCAAAATTGCTGTTTTTGGACATGAGACCTTTTCTGAATAAAGGCTACAGCCTCCCAAAGAAAGGAAAAAAGCAGCAAAAAGGTTTCTTTTTCTTAGCAACACGCTTTATGGCTCCCGTTACAATAAGGTTTTCCTCTTTTCTTTTAACTTACCCAAGGATGAAGTTCTCGACAAGAAAGAATCATCTGTGGCACCTTTATATGGAAAGGAAAGCAATGACACAGAAAGTTGAAATTTTTACGGATGGGGCTTGTAAAGGGAATCCCGGCCCTGGTGGGTGGGGGGTGATTTTGCGCTATCAAAATATAGAAAAGGAGTTGTCTGGCTTTGAACCCATGACGACAAATAACCGCATGGAGCTTCGGGCAGCCATTGAAGGGATTAAGGCGTTAAAACGATCTGTGAAGATCGATATTTATACAGATAGTCAATATTTAAGGTATGGCATTACAAAATGGCTTGTGCAGTGGAAGGCAAAGAACTGGCGCCTTTCAAATCGGGATCCTGTCAAAAATCAGGATCTGTGGGAAGAACTGGATGCTCTTACCCAAAACCATAACATTTCCTGGCATTGGGTGCGGGGTCATACCGGTCATATAGAAAACGAACGGGCAGATGCCCTCGCTCGCTACGCGATTAAAAAGGCCCTAAAAGCTAATAATTAAGTCCTGCTTCTCTTAGGGCATTTTCAACAGAAGATCTTGATAAAACCTCTGGGAGAGGAATTCCATTAGGTCTATTGGATCCGAAAACAATATTAAACGGAATTCCATAACGATCATAATCTTGGAGGAATTGTGTGATTTTTGGATCTTGTTTTGTCCAATCTGCCCGCATAGCAATGACATCAGGTTTGCTGAGTAAACTTGCAATGTGAGGATCATTTAAAACGAGAGATTTATTGACAGCACACGTGACACACCACTCCGCCGTTGCATCAACAAAGACGATTTTGCCTTGGCTAACCAAAGCAGGAATTGCATCAGGTTCAAAGGGCTGCCAAATATCAAGGGTTGGGCTGGCTTGAGAAAATTTATCTACAGGCTCACTCCTTGGGGTTTGTAAAAGCCAAGAGAAAGACCAGGCCAAAAGAAAAAGAGGGGTTGCATAAAGCCAAGCGTTAAGGGTTGGCCATTTATGATGTTTGACCCAGAAAAGGGAGATGGCAAAAAGAGCAACGAGAGTGCTTAAGGCCAAGGTCCAAAAGGAGAGATGGAAACTTATTATCCATCCAATCCAAAGAGCGGTTAAGGCAAGCAATGAGCCGAGACCTCTTTGTACCCATATCATCCAAACACCAGGTTTGGGCAAGACAATGAAGCGTTGCGGAAGGGAGGCTAGCAAAAAGTAAGGAAGAGCAAAACCGAGTCCTAGGAAGAAGAAAACAAAAAAGATTTCTTCTGTTTGCCGAGCTAAGGCAAAGCTTAATGCTGTTCCTACGAAGGGGGCTGAACAGGGCGTTGCCAAAAGCGTTGCAAAAACACCAGATAGGAAATCCTTTACCCGCCCCTTTCCTTCGTGGCTAATCAACCAGGTTCCAATCCCTGAAGGAAGATCAATCTCAAAAATTCCCAAAAGACTTGCTGAAAAAGCAAAGAGTACAAGGAAAACAAAGAGCAAAAAGTGGGGATTTTGGAAGTGAATTCCCCATCCAAAGGCCGATCCTGACTTCTTTAAAATTACGGTTAAAAGAGCCAGCAATAAAAAAGATACTAAAATCCCCATTCCCGTGATCACAAAACTTTGTTTAGCATGGCTTGTGCTGGCTTTTTTCGATTGTTTGACTAGAGACATGACTTTCAAGGAAAGGACGGGTAAAACACAGGGCATAAAGTTCAGGATAAATCCTCCCAAAAGGGCGATTAAAATAAGGCTGAATAAGGAAATTCCTTCATAGGACTTTTTCCAAGCCTTTACTGCCTTAAAGACCTTATCTTCCTTATCGTTGGGATGGAGAGTTAAAGTTAATGTTGTATCAACGGGTATGCAAACGGAAGCACAGGTGAGTAAGGAAATCTTTAGGTTAAAAGTAATGGGCTCCTCAATATTAAAAGGGGTAAGTTCGAAAGGGATTAGGGTCTCTCCCTCATAAACGTAAGAGAGCTGTTCTTGAATCTCTGTTTTTTTAGGAGGGGGCCATAAGATATTGACAGCTTTAAGATTTGTTGAGTTTTCCCAAGTGAGGCTTGGTTCAAAGCCGGCTACTTCTTCCCCTGTAGGATGAGGTCCATAGACATGCCATTCAGAGGGAACTTTCATCAGCAAGCCTGCAAGGACCTTTTGTCCTTTAATGCCGCCTGAAACGAGTTTTAAGTCAATAGGGGCTTTGCTTATGGGAAAGGTGGGAGAGGTTAGAAGGAAGAAACAAAAGAGGGCTCCAAAGAGCTGCTTAACAAAAATTTTCATAGAATCTTTCATTTGTAATAAATTCTTAACTCAACTTGTGTCATATATATATACATGACAGAAAAAGATAAATCAAAACAAGAAGAACTTTCAGGGTATCTTACGGGCCAACTTTTATTAGCGATGCCCCACATGCAAGATCCTCGTTATGAGAAGGCGGTTATTTTTATTTGTGGGCACGATACCAATGGGGCCATGGGCCTTGTTATTAATAAGCATTTAGGAGATTTAACCCTTAAGGGGCTCCTAGATTATTTAAACCTTCCCCAGGAAACAATCAAACGAGACTTGCCCATATTTTTTGGGGGTCCAGTTGATTCAGGCAGAGGTTTTGTTCTTCATTCCGATGATTTTACGCACCCTGGAACCGTTTCATTGGGGAATCATATTTCTCTTACGGCAACAGTCGATATTTTACAATCTATTGCTGACGGGAATGGGCCTAAGGAGTGCCTTCTAGCTATGGGCTATGTGGGGTGGGCACCAGGGCAGTTGGATACAGAACTTCACAGCAATCGGTGGCTTCAAATCGAAGCGGACAAAGAACTGCTTTTTGAAGTGCCTGTTGAAAAAAGATGGGAGAAAGCCATCTCAAAGTTAGGCGTAACGCCCGAATCCCTGTCAGAGGATTTTGGGCAAGCCTGATCTTTTCTCAAAATTTGATCTCTGTCAGATAAAGTCCATGGGCAGGTGCTGTTGGGCCTGCTGCTTTTCGATCCTTGGCTTCTAGAATTTGAATTATTTTTTCAGGAGCCCACGCTCCTTCACCTATGCGCTTTAAGGTTCCAACGATAATCCGGATCTGATGATGCAGAAAGGAACGCGCATTCGCTTTGACCAAGATTATCTCTCCCTTTTTTTCAATTGTAAGACCATCAAGGGTCTTGAGTGGCGATTTGGATTGACATCGGCTATCGCGAAAGGAGGAAAAATCATATTGTCCTAGAAGGAGCGCTGCGGCTTCATTCATAGCCTTGACACACAAAGGGGCAACAACCCACCAGACACGCTTCTTTTCAAGGGAGGTCGGCGCTCGGCGATTGAGGATCTTGTATTCATAAAAACGTTGGGTTGCAGAAAAGCGGGCATGGAAATCAGAAGCGACCTTTTCAACTTTTAAGAGACTAATGGGATATTCTTGTAACCGTTTGTTGATAGCGCCTTGAATAGCAAATGTGTCATAGGATTTCAGAATATCTACGTGGGCAACTTGGCCTTTAGCATGAACGCCAGCATCCGTCCGTCCGCTTCCCCAAACCGTAACAGGGCTTTTGAGAAAATCACAGAAAGCGTCTTCGAGGATTTCCTGAATGGTGGGAACATCCTCTTGCCGTTGCCACCCCGAAAAAGGAGTGCCATCATATTCAATGGTAAGTTTATACCGCGTCATAGAAGAGTTGATTTGAGGGAAACTTATACCCTCTTAAAAATTCATCTGTAGTCATAGGGGCCTTGCCGATCTTTTGAACCAAGGTCGGTCTTAAGGCATCCTCTTTGCACACAATTGTTATATGTTTATCAATAATGGTTCCGGGCGGTTGCGAAAAAGATCCAGGAATCACGACGGCTTGTAGGATTTTAATCCTATCCTTACCCACATCAAACCAGGTTCCTGGCCATGGATTTAAGGCTCGAATCTGGCGGTTTAAAAAGGAAGCAGGTAAGGCCCAATTGAGGACCCCTTCCTTTTTCTCAAGCTTTTTTGCATAAGTAATGCCCTCTTTAGGCTGAGGAACAGGGTGTAGTTTTCCCTCTAAATAACTGGGGAGAACCTCCAAAAGCGCCTTTGCTCCTAGCTTTGATAGTTTTTTAAGAAGAAGAAGAGTAGTCATTTTCTTTCCTAAAGCTATTTTTTTCATTAATAAAATATCCCCCGTATCAAGGCCCTCATCCATTTTCATAATGGTAACGCCTGTTTCCTGGTCCCCTTCAAGAATTGCTCGTTGAATGGGAGCCGCTCCCCGCCACCGTGGTAAAAGGGAAGCATGAACATTAAGTGCTCCCTTGTGCGGCGCATCTAAAATAGCCTTTGGTAAAATAAGGCCATAGGCCGCAACAATGGCAACGTCCAAGTTTAAGTCTTGCCATTGCTTTTGGGCTTTTTCCGTGTTTAAGGTTTCAGGAAAAAAAATGGGGAGATGGTGTTCTTCAGCGCACCTTTGTACAGGGCTGGGGATAACCTTGTACCCTCGCCCAAGAGGTCGAGGGGGCTGAGTATAAACAGCGACGATCGAATAATGGGCCTTTAAAAGGGAGTTAAGAATTTCAACCGCAAATTCAGGAGTTCCCATAAAACCAATACGAGGGGAGGAAGAGCCCATAGATTACCTTCGATTCCGCTTAGTTTTGGTAAGCTTGCTTAAAATTAAATTCCGCCTAAGAGAGGATAGATGCTGAATATATAAAACGCCGTTAAGATGGTCAATCTCATGTTGAATACAATCTGCCAAGAGCCCTTCGGCAGTCAGGGTCTTTTGTACGTTATTTTCATCTAGGTATGAAACTTGAACCTCTAGAGGACGCGTGATATTTCCCGTGAAATTTGGAACAGAAAGGCAAGCCTCTGTTGTCATTTGAAGGGCTTGGGATGCATAAGTGATTTCTGGGTTAGCCATAAATAAAGGTTTTATGGAACAGGTATGCCTTTCCCCTAAATCAATAACAATAACCCTTTGAAGCATTCCAACTTGGACAGAAGCCAATCCAATAGCTCCATGTGCATAAAGGGTTTCCAAAAGATCATCCATAAGTTTTTGAGTGCCAGTATCTACCTTTTCAACAGGCCTAGCTTTTCTATGGAGATGAGGATTTGGCGCAGTTAAAATGTCTAAAATGGCCATGTTCACACCCTAAAAAGTTCTTTAAATGACATAGTCAATTTAATAATAAAATTCAAGGTTGGGAGTTGATTTCCAACCTTAACCTTAGAATTGAATAGAAATGTGATGCGTGCCGGAAGGCGTGGGGTGAGCTTCTGTCTCAAAGTGTATTTTTTCTCCAGGAAGAAGCGAATTCTCAGAAAGACGGTGATTCCAAGAATCCAAAAGGCAGTATTTGCCCTCCTTCTCCTTACACTGCGTGAGGGAAAGGGGCCCCAACAACTTGATTTTTAAGGTGGGGATCGATCTAACTTGATTGGCAGTATTCACAATATCACCTACAATATAAACCGTTTCATTAGACCCTTCTAGTTGGACAAAGGAGGACGTATTTAAAATAGATAGATCTTCTCCTGGGTGGTTGATAGATAAACCAGCAAGAGCGTAGAAACTTTCCGATTTTGGCCAGATTTTTATAACCATTTCTCGCCCATAGATGACAAAACTTGCGACTAAAATAAAAAAAGAAAAGACAAGACACCAAACTTTCCAGGAGGCTTTTTTTTGGAGAGGTGGTCGTTGTTCCAAATAGATGTCTTCAGATTCTGTTAAGGTGAGAATGGGTGTTTTTTCTTCTAGAGGGGTTTGAAGCCAGGTATGTTGGCAGGAAATACACCGAACATGTCGTCCTTCCCGAGGAAGTAAATTATCATCAACCATGTACCTTTTCGCACACTTTGGGCAGGTAATAATCATGAAATGAAACCCCTTACATATTCGCTTCTTTGGTTATATGCTCTTTATAAAAATGGTGCAAGCTAGACGATCTTTTCGTTTTGTGTCATTTTATTTCGTTATTTCTAAAAGGATTTTTGATCGTGTCAAACATGATTGCTGAATTGTTAGGGGTTGGCCATCAATACCAAGATGGACCTGAAGTATTTAAAGGGGTTAGTTTTAATATTGAAAAGGGATCTTTTCGTTTTCTTACGGGGCTTAGTGGTTCAGGAAAATCCTCCCTTTTGAAAGTCTTGTATCTAGGCCTTAAACCTCGATGGGGGAGTGTCAAGCTTTTTGGGGAAGATACCTTTAAAATGAAGCCAACCCTTGTTCCACTTCTTCGTCAAAAAATCGGAGTCGTGTTTCAAGAATTCAATTTATTAGATCATTTGACGGTTATCGATAATGTTTCACTTCCCTTGCGCGTGCGTGGAGTAGATGAAAAACGGAGCCATAAGCATGCGGGAGAACTTCTAAATTGGGTTGGACTTGGGGACTGCCTTAAAGCCTATCCGCCGTCCCTTTCTGGCGGCCAAAAGCAAAGAGCTGCTATAGCGCGAGCCATTATCACCCGACCGCAACTTCTCCTTGCAGATGAGCCAACGGGGAATGTGGATGATGAAATGGCAACGAAGCTTCTTTGTCTCTTCGAAGAATTGAATAAAACAGGAACCGCAGTCCTTATTGCAACGCATAACCAACGAATTTTGAAGAAGTTTCCCTACCTTCAGCTTACCCTCAAAGATGGGACCCTCCTTCAACAACAATTGGAAAAGAAAGCCTCATGAAAAAAGACCAGGATTTACCTTTAAAAAACGATATTGCCGCCCGCTTTGTACCCAAGATCGTAATCCTTATGGTTTATTTAGGAACCCTCTGCTTTACTTTTACCTTTTTTTTGATTCATTCAACCCGTATTTGGGAAGAGAAGTTAACAACGGATCTTTCTATAGAAGTTCCTTTGTTTTCTGAGGTTCCCTCTCCGAATCTTCAAACTCAAGTCTTTGATCTTTTAAAAAGGACGCCTGGGGTGGCGAACATTGATATCGTTTCTCAAACTGAGATGAAGACACTGTTTCATTCCCTTTTGGGAGAAGATACAAATATAGAAGCCTTTCCTTTGCCGACTATCATTGATGTAGGCCTAAATAGAAATGAATCTTTTGATATAAAAGGGTTAGAATTTCATTTAAAAAATATTTCTGCCACCATTCAAATTGTCGATCATCGTTCCTGGCATGGCCAAGTTTCCAACCTGCTTTTTACAGGAATATCTTTAGCTCTTCTTTTGACCTTTCTTATTTTGTTTTCAACGCTGGTGACGACATTCTTTGCGACCCGCACGAGCCTTCTTATTCATCGCGAAGTTATTGAAGTTTTAAGTCTAATTGGGGCGACTCCGATTTATATTGCAAAACAGTTTCAACGAAATGCGTTTAAACAAGGGATTATTGCGAGTTCAATAGGGTCCCTTTTAGGGTTGTGCACTTTTTTAGGGATCACGTTTCTTTTTGAAAACGCCGGACTTCCTTTTATTGTTAGTGAGACGTTCATCTTTGAAGCAGCCTTAATTTTTATAATTGCTCCCTTTATCACATCCTTTTTCATGATGATTTCTGCTCGGGCGGCTGTTATGAAAGCCCTTTGTTCTTGAGTTTTTATGAGGGTGTATGCTAAAAGCAACCTTACTCTATAGCTTACGATTTATAATCATCCTCTCTATGGGTGGTTTGTTATGGTTTATAGGCCTTGTCCTTTTTACGAAGATGATTCCTTCTTTGCCTCATGAGTCTCTTAAATCGACAGATGGGATTGTGATATTTACAGGTGGAGGAACGCGTTTAAAAGAAGCCCTTATTCTTTTTGAACAAAAAAAAGGAACCTACTTGCTTATTTCTGGCGTGAATCCTGAATCTGAGTTATCAATTCAAATGAATCGAGAATCTTACAATGAAAACGTTACTCTTGATTGTAAGGCCCTTGATACACGGGGGAATGCCGAAGAAACTGCTAAGTGGGTCCGTCATCATCATATTAAATCCTTAAGGCTTATTACCTCTAACTATCACATGCCACGAAGTCTTTTAGAACTTCGTCCTTTGTTACCAGAGGTTATCATTCTACCTCATCCTGTTGTGGGAGAAAGTTTTTTAAAGGCTAAATGGTGGCTCGAAGCAAAAACATTGCGACTCGTTCTTCAAGAATATAATAAATTTCTTTTTGCCTTGATAAGGAGAACTTTTCTGGATATTCAAAGTTATTTTAAAACGGCCGAGAAGGTCTAATGGTTTCCTTAAGATCCCTTTTCTTTAATAGTATTTTTTATATGTGGACGCTTTTCTGCGGCATCCTTTTCCTTCCCACTTTGTTGCTGCCCCGTTCTTTTATTTTAAAAATCGCGCACTTTTGGGTTCAGAGTGTTGTTTGGCTTTGCGACCATCTTTTAGGTTTGCATTTTAAGGTCCAAGGCAAGGTAAGCCTTTTAAAAACCCCTTCTATTTTTGCGGTTAAACATCAATCAGTTTGGGAGACAATTGTCTTCTATGCTCTTCTTTCCGATCCAGCGGTGGTTTTAAAAAAAGACATTCTCTGGATTCCTTTTTTTGGGTGGTATTTAAGAAAACTGAATGTCATTCCCCTTTCTCGGTCTAAAAATAAAGGGGGACAAGATCTCAAAAGGCTCTTACAAAAAGCACAAGCCGCCGTTGCCTGTGGGAGACCCATTCTGATTTTCCCGGAAGGAACACGGTCAAAGCCCGGTGAAAAGGGTATTTATAAATCAGGTGTTGCTAGCCTCTATGTTCATTTAAAGAAGCCAGTTGTTCCTGTGGCTCATAATGCGGGTTTGTTTTGGCCCCGACGTACTTTTCTTAAATATCCTGGGGAAATTACAGTTGATGTCTTGGAGCCTCTCAACCCAGGCCTTTCCCGCCAAGAATTTATGCGTATACTTGAAAGGCGAATTGAAGAAAAAACAAACGAGCTAGTTTATAAGGAGAAACCTTTATGCTGATAACACGAAAAAAACTTTTAGTAGGATTTCTTTTTTTCCTGGCCCTTTGTTTTTTGGGAAGCTTTATTGTTTATGAGTATAGCCTTCTTTGGATCGAGAAGGAAATTGCCGCCACAACGAAGCGACTTCAACAAAAAGGGTACTCCCTATCTTATGCAAGTTTTTCTGTTGCTGGGAATCCCTTGCTCTTGAATGTGAGTTTTAAAGAACCCTCCCTTAAAGACGCAAAAGGAACCTGGAAATGGCAGGGTGAAGAAGCTGTCATTTCTGTCTATCCTTGGAAACCTTATCAGCTCAGTTGTTCTTTCCCTGGAGATCAAAAGATATCTCTTCCTCAAAACCTGCCATTCACCTTTGAGACCCTGTCTCTTGAAGACATGGAAGGTATTCTCCTGTTTTCTGCGGAAGGTCACTTAAAAAACCTAGATCTTAAAATAGGAAAGGTCTCCTCTTTCGTGGGGGATAAAGTTCAACCCGTCACTCTCAAAGCCCTTTCTTTAAAAGCGACAGATCTGGTCACTCCACTAAGCCTTAAATTTACTTTTTCAACCGAGGTTTCAAACTTGGAAACCCTCTTAAAAGAAAGCCCTCTAGATTATAATCTCATCTTGGCCCTTGAGGGTGAGCTCTCCGGATATGCTGCAAAGATGCCTCCAACATCTCTCTCGCAATGGCGTGATGGTGGCGGGGTTCTTGAATTGGCCTCTGTAAAGGTTTCATGGCCACCAATCCATGGAGAAGCTGAAGGAACCTTAACCTTAGATAAGAACATGTATTTACTCGGATCTTTTTCGAGCCGAATACAAGGCTATCAAGAAGCCCTTGCGGATATGGTAAGTTTAGGTTGGATAAACAAAAAGAAAGCGGCAACAGCTTCCTTTATTTTAGATTTATTTTCGTCTCCGAATTCATCTGGAGGTAAGACACTAACAGTTCCCATTACACTTCAAAACGGCGTTCTTTCCATAGGTCCAGCACCTCTCCTAAAGCTGCAACCCCTTGAAGATCTTTAGAATAAAAACAAAGTGTTAAAACAGCTGTTAAAAAGTACTGCGCACTTGAAAATTACTGTGCTAAGTAGTAAGACTTTATCAAAGAAATTGTAGGGGTAAACGAGCGATGTTTTCAAAATTATTGGGTAAGCTTTCTTCTGATATGGCCATTGACTTAGGAACGGCAAACACACTTGTTTATGTGAAAGGGCAGGGAATTGTTTTGAACGAACCTTCAGTTGTGGCGATCACGAATTCGCGGGATAAGCAGCAAGTTTTAGCTGTGGGGGAAGAAGCAAAATTAATGGTAGGTCGTACTCCTGGCAATATCAAAGCAATTCGCCCTCTAAGAGAAGGCGTCATTGCCGACTTTGAGGTGGCTGAAGCCATGATTAAGTACTTTATGCAAAAGGTTCATAAAAGGCGTAGTTTTATTAGCCCTCGTGTGATCATCTGTGTCCCGTCAGGATCAACAGCCGTTGAAAGGCGAGCTATTCAAGAATCAGCGGAAAGTGCTGGAGCACGAAGTGTTTATTTAATAGAAGAGCCGATGGCAGCCGCTATAGGGGCGGGACTTCCTGTGACAGAACCCACAGGCTCAATGATTGTGGATATTGGAGGTGGAACCACAGAAGTTGCAGTTCTATCCCTCGGCGGCATTGTGTACGCGCGCTCTGTCCGTATCGGGGGAGATAACATGGATGAAGCCATTATTAGTTATATCCGTCGTCAACATAATCTTTTGATTGGAGAAGCAAGCGCTGAACGTATCAAAAAAGGGATAGGATCTGCAATGGCTCCTAAAGACGGAGATGGAAAAACAACAGAATTAAAGGGGCGTGATCTTTTGTATGGCGTTCCTAAGGAAATCACCATTTCTGAACGACAAATTGCTGAAAGCCTTAGTGAACCTGTTTCTGCTATTGTTGAAGGCGTTAAACAAGCTCTCGAGAATACAGCACCCGAGTTAGCTGCTGATATTGTGGATCGCGGCATTGTTCTCACAGGAGGGGGGGCACTCCTGAAAAACCTGGATATTGTTATACGCGAAGCAACAGGACTTCCTGTTATTGTCGCTGAAGATGCCTTGTCTTGTGTTGCCTTGGGAACAGGGAAGGCGCTTGATATGATGAATCATCATAAGAATGTATTAATAAGTTTTTAGAAAGGGCTTAAAGTGTGCCCCTTTTCCTACCCCATAAAAAGCCAGGTCCTATAAAGCCAACGCCCAATCCTTACCCTTCCCGTTTTCAACGGTGGCGACAGAGCGTTTGGCTGACCTTCATTTTCATTTTACTTTTAGGGGGGGCAGTTCGGTTTTATAAACCTCTTTACGATCCCCTTGAGCAGATTCTTTTTGAGAAAGTTGTCTTTCTTCAAAAAAGTTTTCTTCACCCTTTTTACCAAACGCGGATCCTTCTTCAAAGTGCTCAACAATTAGTTTATCTTAAGGAAAAGCATGCTCGTTTAGTCCTCATAAATGAAGATTTAAAAAAGGAGCTTCAGGCCTTAAAACCCCTCTCCCATGAAAACAAGGTCTTAAAACAACTCTTAAATATTCCAGTTCAAGATGGGCTTAAATACCGAACTGTGCGCGTACTTGCTAGCCCTTATGATGGTCTTCATCGTTTTTTTTTAATTGAGGGGGGAGAAAAAGATGGGGTTATAAAAGACCAAGCCGTTGTGGTGGAAGAAGGCATTGTGGGCCGTATTGAGAAGGTAGGAAAATATCTTGCTCGCGTTCTCTTGATTACAGATTTAAATTCTCGCATTCCAGTTATGACAACTTCTTCAAAACAAAAGGCAATCCTTTCTGGAAATGGCAGTTTTTTGTCGACTCTTGTTTATGTGAACGATATTAGTAAACTCCAAGTTGGAGAAAAGGTTGTGACATCTGGCTTGGGTGGCATTTTTCCCGCTGGCTTTCCCGTGGGAGTGATTGATAGTTTTGACCATGGAAAAGTTAAGGTTAGACTTTATGTCCCCTTTCAAGACATTGAATGGGTTCAAATTCTTAACCTACGTCCTCAGGAATTTCATAGAGAGGTGAGTTCAGCCTTGGAGGACAAGTGAAGTTAGTCCCAAATTTTTTAAAAGTGTTGCCCCTTTTGAGCTTGTTTTCCATCATGATGATCGGAAGTTCATGGCACATTGCGGGCTTTCCTCTGATGCCGACCCTGCTTCTTATTCCAGTTTACTATTGGCTTGTTTATCATCCAAGCTGGCTTCCTCAAGAGGGGCTCTTTGTTATAGGGCTTGTCTATGATGTTCTTATGGGACATGCCCTTGGGGTATCTTCCATACTCCTGATGGGAAGTACCATTGTAGGCCGTTATAGTCGCTCTTCCTTACGCCCGGATAAATTCCTCTTGATTTGGCTTGGATTTGTGTTTTTTAGTGGAGGATATCTTCTCTTGTATGCTTTATGTTTTTCTGGAGGCATTGAACTTTTCGTCTCCTGGATATTTGGGGTTATCTTATATCCTTTGGTGGTTTTATTTTTAAGTCATCTCCATTTGTGGATCCAAAGTCATGTCTAGGGCGGAAACATCAAAATTCTTTTCCCGGGCTCTTTTTTTAGGAGGCTTTCAAATTTGTTTGGTCCTTCTTTTATTTAGCCGCATGGTCTATTTGCAAATTATTGAGGGGTCCTATTATCGCGTATTGGCTGACGGAAATCGTATTGTTACCCGGCCTTTGGTTCCCTTAAGGGGCCGCGTCTATGATAAGAACGGAATTCTTCTTGTGGAAAATGAAACCAACTTTAAACTTCTTTTACTTGCCGACAAAAAGAAGGACATCGAAGTTGCCTTGGCGTCTCTTGAAGCGGTTATTTCCCTTTCTCCTGAGGCAAAAGAGGAGATTTTAAAAAAAGCACAAAAACGGCAAGGCGTTGAGTCTCTTGTGATCAAGGATAATTTAACCTGGGATGAGGTGTCAGCAATAGAACTCCATGCCATGGACCTACCTGGGATGACCATAGAAATAGGTTCTAAACGTAGATATCCATTTGCAGCAGAAGGAGCCCATCTTTTGGGATATGTCTCTTCGCCTTCAGAAAAAGAAGAAGAGGAAGATCCGAGCTTAGGAATTCCTGGCTTAAAAATCGGGAAAAGTGGTTTTGAAAAGTATCTAAATCAGCGTTTAAAGGGAACCCCTGGCTATAGTGCTTTAGAAGTCAATGCCCGTAGAAAAATTGTACGCGAACTGAATCAAATTGAAAGCATTCCTGGGGAAGATATTTGTTTAACCATTGATGAGCGCTTGCAACGCTATGCCTATGAGGTGCTTTCAGAACATGAAAGTGCGGCAGCTGTTGTCTTGGACATTCAAACGGGGAATATTTTAGCTCTCGTGTCTTTTCCCTCCTTTGATCCGAATCTTTTCACCTTAGGGATTAACCGAAATGATTGGAAAGACCTTCAAAATAATCCTTATGTTCCCTTGACAAATAAAGCCATTTCAGGGCTTTATCCTCCTGGATCGACGGTTAAAATTTTTGTGGCCTTGGCGGCTCTGGAGGCAGGAATTATTGATAAAACCACCTCTGTTCAATGTCCGGGGTATTATTATGTGGGGGATCATCCCTTTCATTGTTATAAAAAAGAGGGTCACGGAACTGTCAACGTTTTAAGAGCTATATCTGAATCCTGTGATGTCTTCTTTTATGAGATCGCTAAAAGAGTCGGCATTGATCGCCTTTCAACTTACTATAAAAATCTGGGTCTAGGAGAAGGAGGAATTGAAGGTTTTCCTCATAGCAGGAAAGGTCTTGTCCCCACAAAAGTATGGAAACGTGAAAAGAAGAAGGAAAAGTGGACCTTAAGCGATACAATTCTCACCGGTATTGGCCAAGGGTATATATCAGCCACACCCATGGAGTTAGCTATTGCAATTGCGAGAATTGCAGGAGGAGGAAAGAAAGTTGTTCCACAATTAGAAAAAGGCACTGCTCACCCGTTTCCTGATCTTGGCTTTAATCCTGACCACCTTGACCTTGTCAAAGAGGCAATGGCTCATACGGCCAACTCACCTTCCGGAACGGCCTATCCGGGACGTATTTTAGTTGAAGGGAAGGAAATGGGAGGGAAGACAGGGACAAGTCAAGTACGTCGTATTACTCTTAGTCAACGAAGAGCGGGCCAAACAAAAACCACCAACTTACCTTGGGAGTACAGGGAACATGGGCTCTTTATAGGCTATGCCCCCCTCGAGAACCCACGTTATGCCATTGCTGTTATTATTGAACATGCGGGGGGTGCTCGCTCAGCTGTTATTGCAGCGCGGGATATTTTATTGAAAGCTCAAGCTCTTGAAGAGGAGCCCCCTTTATGAAGACTGCCGCGAGAAGTCAGTTGTTTCAAAAATTTTCTCAGTTGAATTGGACCATCATTTTGTTGATCTTTTTCATCTCAGCCATTGGCTGGGGGCTCTTAATTTCGGCAGGGAAAGGGGATCCTCACGTATGGGCACTTAAACAGATGGTACGTTTTGGGATGGGAATGGTGATACTGTTTGGCATTGCACTTACAGATCTTCGATGGTGGCTGCGTTTCGCTTACATCTTTTACGGGGTTTCCTTAGCACTTTTATGTGGCGTTGAATTTATGGGTTTTATTGGCATGGGGGCGCAACGATGGATTGACCTTTATTTGATTCAGCTGCAACCCTCTGAATTGATGAAAGTTGCGCTTATTCTAGCTCTGGCACGGTATTTTCATTCCCAATCTCAACCTCTTTCCTTGTATAAGTTGAGTGCCCCTCTCTTGTTAATTCTGATTCCTACGGTTCTTGTACTGAGGCAGCCGGATTTAGGGACAGCCATGATTTTGCTCATGTCGGGAGGGGCTCTTTTTTTCTTAGCAGGGGTTTCCCTCTGGATTTTTGGAATTGCTCTTGCTGCAGGTGGAGCCAGTATTCCTATCCTCTGGAACTTCCTTCATGCCTATCAGAAAAAAAGGATTTTTATGTTTTTGGATCCCAGTCAGGATTCCTTAGGAGCAGGCTACCACATTACCCAATCCAAAATTGCTTTAGGATCAGGGGGACTCTTAGGCAAAGGCTATCTGCAAGGAACCCAAGCTTATTTGAATTTCGTTCCTTTAAAACAAACAGACTTTATCTTTGCCCTTTTATGTGAAGAATGGGGCCTTTTGGGAGGAACAACCCTTATTCTCCTCTATACTCTTTTGATAACCTTATGTTCTCATATTGCCTTGACAACCCAAAATGATTTTGGACGCTATGTGGCCTCTGGCATTACGGTTACTTTTTTTCTTTATATGTTTATTAACATAGCCATGGTGATGGGCCTCTTGCCTGTTGTGGGGGTTCCTCTTCCTCTAGTTTCCTATGGGGGCACAGCATTGCTTACCCTTTTGATGGGCTTTGGCTTTTTGTTGAATGTGGGACGCCAGCAAACTCTCAAAGTCCCTCGTCTTTCAATCGGAATTCTATAATGTGAATAAATATGAAAAATGAAATTATAGCCAAAACTAAGGTTATTCCAGCAACTCTTGATGACTACCCTATCGTCCGAAACATGGCGCAGTTATATATCTACGATGCCTCCCGCGGGTGTGGGTTCAGTTTGAACAAACAAGGTCTTTATCAATACAGGGATTATAAAGAGTACTTCGAAAATTCTGATCGTGCTGCCTATATAGTCAAAGTTGAAAATGAACTTGCGGGATTTGTCCTTTTGAACAAAGTCTGTGCTTACGCTGAGAGTGAGTGGAATGTTGGGGAGTTTTTTATTCTTTCGAAATTTCAAGGCCAAGGGGTCGGAAAAGAAGTGGCAAAAAAAGTCTGGCAATTGCATCCTGGCAAATGGGAGGTTCCAGTTGTTCCTCAAAACAGGAGTGCTCTTGTTTTCTGGCGCTCGATAATATCTAACGTAACAAACAATCAATACAAAGAAGAAATGAAAGATGTTGAACGTGGCCAAGATCAAGTTCAGCGTGTCATTTTTAGCTTTGCTGTTCTGTAAAAAGGCCCTAAATTACTCTCTTAAGTTGATAGAATTCGATAAACGCCTTGACCAAAAATCTAAGGAACAGTATAGCTTTTAATGGTGGCCGAGTGGCAGAGTGGTGATGTAGAGGACTGCAAATCCTTGTATACCGGTTCGATTCCGGTCTCGGCCTCCAAAAAAAGCTGGTCTCACCGAAAAGACTTTGATATAACCCTCAACATTCCCCGGTAGCTCAGTCGGTAGAGCAAGTGGCTGTTAACCACTGGGTCGGCGGTTCGAGTCCGTCCCGGGGAGCCAGCAAAAGCAAGGATTTCAAGCTCTTGACACATCATCTAAAAATCATCGGGTATACGCCGGGTATACTTTTGAAAAGAGTTGGGTAGTTTTGTTTTTCAAACTTCAATTTTTGAGAGTGTTTACATAAAGATAGATAAGAAAGTTGATTGATAATCTTTAAATACGGTAGGATCTGTAAGGGCACACCAGAGTTTAAGGGACGCATGAATCATTTCTTCTTTTTGTGAAACAACTTTTGTACGTCTGGTCATTCGCCCAAGATGATGACGGGTATTGCTGTTGTCCTGTTCAATCGTTATTGTGTGCGCCTTTCCGATGATGTGGCGATCCTTAGGCAATACCTTGCTAAAAGCGTCCCAGTCATCAGTATAGAAGATGCAGTTCTCCAAGTGTTTCACTTTGTCATAGAGTCGTTTGAATGTTGCAGTATCACGACCACCGATAACCCAGGCCACAGTTCTCCTTGTGCCACGATCCACGGCTTTGATGATCCATCTTTTGTTTTTTTTGCCCCGATGAAATGCCACATTTCATCGAATTCCATTTCTCTGATCCTTAACGCCCAAAAGAATTGACCCACCTTCGCCCATTAAAATTGATCCACCCGTCTCTTAATAACCATTTTAAAAAATCCAATCCTCTCTCTAGCCTAAGAAAGTTTTACCATCACCTCATATAGAATGAGGTTCATGTATGGAAAGAAAAAGAGCTTGTAAGCATTGTCACCGCTTGTTTATCCCTGTACGTAATCCGCAGCAACAATTTTGTAGCCGTAGCAAATGTCAAAATGTGCGTAAATCCACCTGGCGTCGAGAAAAACATAAGCATGACCCTGATTATCGTGAAAACCAAAATCAGGCCTCTAAAAGATGGAGAAAAAAGAATCCAGGCTATTGGAGGCACTATCGTGCAGCCCACCCTCCTTATACGGAGGGCAATCGATACAAACAGAGACAGCGCAACCAGGTCTTTTATAAAGGACCAGAACCCCCTTATCCCAGTAAGGCGTCGCAGTTTGCAAACAGCGACGCGTTAACGCATAAAAATTCTGTTAAAGCAGGGACATATCAGCTGATTCCCCTCTCTTATGGTGAGGTTGCAAACAGTGACGCGTTAATCGTAAATATTTCTGTTATTCCAAGGGGTTATCAACAAATGGGAGAGGTTTGCAAACATACCACCTTATAGGCACGTGGTGACAAGTTTGGTAATAAGCCAGGATAGGTAAATTAGAGTCATTGAGGAGCCTTGGTCCCATGAATACAGTTGCTCAACAAATCATCACCCTTGAACATCATTGCCTGCAAATGAGGTATTCCCATTTACGAGCTCTAAATCATCAAGTCATTGAAAAACTGATGATATCTATTGAGAGATATGGGCAGTTGAAACCAGTAGCCGTCATTCCAGAGACAATGAATCAATGGGTTTTAGTTGATGGTTATCATCGGGTACAAGCCTTACAACGCTTGGGCAAGGATACGATTGAAGCGGAAGTTTGGAGCTGCGATGTTACAGAAGCCTTGATCATGATGCTCAAAAACTGCTCTAACCGTCCTACTAAAATCCTTGAAGAAGCACTTTTACTCCAGGAACTCCATCACCAACATGGTCTTTCTCAGGAGGCCTTGGCTAAGCGTGTGGGGCGGGATCAAAGTTGGATCAGCCGCAGATTGTCTCTGGTGGAAGATCTTCCCGATTCTATTCAAGCAGCTTTATCACAAGGCTCTATCTCCCTATGGGTTTCTGGACGGGTATTGGTTCCTATGGCGCGTGCCATACCTGAACATGCGCAACGTTTGCTCAACCATCTCCTCAAACACACCTATAGCACCCGCGAGATGCAATTTTTTTATGACCACTATCAAAAATCTAATCAACAGGCACGCATCAGGATGTTGGAGGATCCTGCATTGTTTTTTACAGCCCACAAACATTTGAGACAAGAAAAGCAAGCCATGATTTTAAGGAAAGGTCCGGAGGGGAAATGGCGATACCATTGTCAATCGCTGGTTGAGGATCTGTCGGCATTAAGCGTATTAGCTCCAGATGTCTTTTATAGGCAAGCGCTGCGAGCATGTAGCCAATCTTTAAAAGAATGGGAAGACGTTACAAACAAATTAACTCTATTGACCCATATGATAAGGAGATTAACAAGTGCTGCCCCACTCCCTTCGTCAAACAATTCACTATCTTCATCAGAGCGGGAAGAGCAATCACGAAATTGCAAGATCTCTTAAGATCTCCAGGAACACGATCAAGAAAATTCTTGAACAGGGCGTGGATATTCCGGCAACGGAGAGAAAGGTGAGGAATGAGAAAATTGAGCTCAATTTTTTAAGGGAACTTTTTACGCGCTGTCGTGGTAATGCGGTTCGTATTAAAGAAATCTTGAAAGAAGAGAATGACATTGACATTGGCTATACTACACTTAAGTACGCTATTCAAAGGGCAGGTCTTCGAGCGCCCCTTAAAAGAGTTGGGGAGTATTGCTTTGACCCTGGCCATGAAATGCAACATGACACCTCCCCCCATTGGGTTCTCTTGGAAAACAAAAAGATTAAAGTGCAATGTGCTTCTCTGGTCTTGGGATATAGTCGAAAACTCTTCATGCAATATTATCCCTGTTTTACCCGGTTTGAGGCAAAGACATTCCTCAAGACAAGCATAGAGTTTATGGGAGGGAGTTGTAAGCGTTGCATTATTGATAATACCAGTGTGATTTTATATGCAGGCAGCGGATTTAATGCTGTTGTTTCCCCAGAGATGCTGACGTTTGCCAGAATGTACGGGTTTGAGTTTATGGCCCATCGTGTCAACGACCCAGATAGGAAGGAGTAGATTTCATATTGCACCTCATTCAGCAGGTTGGACGGTAATTAAATTTTGTGACGCCGAACGACGCCCACATTGCCTCTTAACAAAAACATAATTATCGGGAAGAGGCTCATATAAGAAGAGCTTGTTATTCCCATAAAGTTGGCGATGCAGAATTCCCTCTCTTCCTCTCTCATGAATCGTAGTTGTTGATACACTAAATTTTTTTGCCATTTCATCTCCAGTTAGGAACCCCTGTTCTCGCAAGCGTTCAAAACGACTTTTTAAGCCATAAGCTTGTCGAATGTGTCGCACCTTTTCATGGGTAAGTTGCTCTCCTCTCCAGTTTTTGTATCCTCTCTTATTAAGCTCTGCCGCTGCTACCAGATCTGTACCAGTGTCAAGTAATTGGTCGAGGACTGCGACAATTTCAGGCCGCGTTTTACGAAGCATAGCGATAGGCATGGGGCGCGGCATTGAAAGAGTGTGCGTCTTCCCTCCTTTAAAGCGGACATGTAGGGTAATCTGCTCTTTCTTTATCAAGGTAACATCCTCAATGAGATAAGCAATAATTCTTTTTCGTTCAAGAGCTGGAATGCACGGATCACTCCAAATACGAGAAAAATCTTTTTCCAGGTTTATAATATGTGAGGCCGCATCTTTGGGCAAGAGGGAGGGATCGGTTTTACGTTGCTGATCTTGCTCTTGTTGTAGTTGATTAAGCAGGCGAAGTTTTTCGTTCCAATCTGCTTCTAACGTATCGGCGACAAGCCGGTTATCTGGGTCAACTTTTAGGTAGCGCCGCCTGGCAAGTTCTGCCTCGTAGCGCGCTCGCTCAAATTGCTGTTGTCGTAATTCATCAATATGTTGAGCACGTTCTGCAAGCTCCTGTTGAACAGCAAGAGCAACCTCAATTGCCGCTGGAGTAAAGACTTCTTGGAGCAGATCACACACGGCAGCATCAATATTTACCCCCCTCACATACTGGCAAAGCTTGCCCGCTTTTCTAATGGAAGCTTCTGCACATGCATAATAGGGTTCGAGTTGTCCATGCTCACGAGAAGAATAGCGGACTCGAATACGTGAACCGCAGATGCCACATATAACACGGCCCTGCAGTAGAGCAGATCCCTCTCGAGCGACAGACCCTCGACTGGCTGGGTTCAAACTCATCGCATTATTTGCCAACTTTACCTGGTTATATTCAAATGTTTCCAAATCAATATATCCTTCATGGACTTTGGGAATAAACACTTGCCAATCTTTACGAGCCACTTTGATTTGGGTGCATCTAAGATCTGCGGTTCGACCACTCCGAGTGCGTCCAAAAACAAAGGCACCAGCATAGCGAGGGTTGTGTAAAATCTGAAGCACGCGAGCATGTTGCATCTCTCCCCACACGATGTCCCCCTTATTGGTACCCCCACGGATACGTCTGGGAAACAAGAGGTCTTCAGCTGCAAATTTTCTAACTACCGCCGTCGCTGCGCCGAGTTGTTTAAAGCTTCCAAAAACAAGCCGTATAGCATTTTGAATTTGTTGATCAGGGTCCAGTGCTACTGAACCATTGTCTTGATAGACAAACCCAATAGGCAATGGTATCTCAAGCTCTCCTCTACGAGCTTTGTTGATAATTCCTCCATGCAGTCTCGCTTTCAGAACATGAAGCTCTGCCTCTGAGAGTGTGCCTTTTATGCCCAAAAGTAATCTATCATTTGGTTCCCTTGGATCATAAATACCATCTTCATCAAGAATTAAGGTGCGCCCTAGAGCGGCGAGTTCGAGAAGGCGATGCCAATCAGCATTGTTGCGGGCAAGGCGCGAGACTTCTAATCCCAATACAATTCCGGCATTTCCAAGAGCCACTTCTGTGACTAATTGCTGAAATCCATCGCGATTAACTGACTCCGCTCCTGATTTGCCTAGATCACTATCAATAGTATGGATACGCTCAATTGGCCAACCAAGGGCAATTGCGCGCTCGCGTAAAGCATATTGTCGTTTGGTACTCTCGGTATTTTCAATTACCTGGCGTAAAGAGGATTGTCGTACATATAAAAAAGCATCTCGATTGGTATGTTGTTCAGTAATTTTATGAGAAGAATCAATGGGCATATCTGACCTCCGGATGTAATGATGATATAAGATTGGCAAGAATGCTGACTAAGTCAGCATTCGGAGAAATGGCAGGTAAGGGAGAACCTAATGAGGCGGAGAGATTTTGACTTTCCGGCGGAGAAGTTGGTGTTGCAAGAGGATTCTCCGCCAATATCTGTAATCCGCGCAGCATACCATGGTGAAGAACAACGCAGAGTCCTTGAGGTCGGATTGCGCCTGTTAAGACTTGTTTGCGCAAGGACTCATAAAGGTCGACAGTGTTCTCGGGCAGATTAATTAAGGGCATGCGTTGTACAATTTTTTTTTGCCCAATGCTCGTTCTATGCTGCGTGGGTGTACTGCAATGTTGAAATGGGTTAAGACTAACGCGGCAAGATCTTTGGAGGGTAACCTTTTGTCTTCTGCCAAGTATGTCCCGAGAAAAGCCATGACGTCGCAGCTTAGCTTGTGGGAGTCTTTTGGTCCTCGTTGTTGGGGTAACAGGCCCACTAAGCCAGCCTGTGCAAATGCAGCTTCTGCGTCGTAGAAGGTTGGGCGAGAGACTCCGAAAAGAGCTGCTGCGTCCATCTTGGAAGCCTTTTCGACTATGACATAACGGAGCATCTCGTAGCGCACCTGCAAAAGGTCGAGAGGGTCGAAAAAAGTGCTGTTTTGAAACCAGAGGGCCTTGACTCTTTCTGGATGTAGATTGAAAGAGCCAAATTCCTTGAGAGTGTCGATTTTGGTCATCACGTGTTCTCCATAGGTAGTTATGTAAATAAAAATATGCCTTATTAATTTTTCTGTCAAGCTTATTATTTGACAATAATTTCAATATATAATTGGTATTATGGCGCTCAAAAAAGATGATTAGCTCATCTGTATACGACATAATTTTATTTACAATCGTGACATAATTCACTTTACACTTCCTTTCCCATTTTGATGTATTTCTAGAAGTGTTTTTAACATCATATTAAGGTTCACGAGATCATCTACGCGGAACCAAGAACGACCCGCCGAGGCCTGTAAAAAATAATCTGTATCTGCAAGATTTGTCCAAGAAGTCAGCATAGAACATAACTTTCTGTCCTGATCGAAATAAGTAACCCTATCTTCTCCCCATGTTTGTTTACGGGTTACAAGGGCAAATCGCTTGCCATAAAGGGGATGAAAGGGGTGGGTAATTGCAAAGGTATTTGCCGTTTCATTTGTGTCATCACATGCAGTTGATGACTTAGACCAAAGGTAAGGTAGAGCGCCCATTCCACTACATAGAGACAAATTTTTTAGCGGGGAGGACCTTCAAGGATTGGGGAGATCTCAACGCCCAAGCCAAAGAGTGGTGTCTTATAACGAATCAAAAGGAAAAGCGTATTTTAGGGATGGCTCCTGACACTGCTTTTATCCAAGAAAAATCTTATCTTGTTCCTCTGCCAGAGGTTTTACCTCCCATTTATGAACATTATCAACGCCTCGTTGATTGCCAAGGCTATGTTAACTTAGAGACCAACCGTTACTCTGCTCCGGAAACATTGATTGGTAAAACAATAGACGTATACAAATATCCAGAGGAGGTGCGTTTCTTTTACAAGCATCGAGAAATTGCCATTCACCCTCGTTTATCAGGGAAACGATATGAGCGGTGTCGACTTCCCGGTCACCATTCTCAAACCCACAAGAAACAAACTCATCAAGCCGCAAGCAAGACAGAAGCTGAACTGCGTGGGCACTGTGATCTTTTAGATCAGTATGTCAGCGGCCTTAAGAAGCATGTGCGTGGGAGCGGGCATCGACAACTCAATAGATTATTAAATCTTAAAAGGATGTACCCCAAAGAGGCATTCCTCTGTGCGGTCAAGAAAGCCGCCCACTATGGGCTTTATGATTTAAATCGCCTTGAAAGTTTGATCATCAAGTCCGTTGCTGGAGATTATTTTAATCTAGAGGAGGAAGCCCTATGAGGGAGAAAATACAGGTCTTATTAGATCAATTGCGTCTACAAGGAATGGCGGCCTGTTTAGGGGATGTGCTCAATAAGGCAGAAAAGAAAGGGACGGCCACCCACGATGTGTTGATAGAGCTGTTGGAAAGGGAATACCGCCATCAACAAGAACGGTGTCTGGAAAGTCGCCTTAAACGGGCGAAGTTACCGTGGCCTTGGACACTCGACACGTTCCCCTTTAAAGAGCAACCCGGAGTTAATAAAACCCAGATTATGGGCTTAGCCAAGCTGACTTTTATTGAACGGAATGACAATGTTATTTTTATTGGGAAAACAGGGACGGGAAAATCTGGGATTGCGATGAGTTTGTTGCGTTTGGCTGTCCTCAATGGGTATCGAGGGCGCTTTTATAATGCGCAAGATATGCTCAATGAGCTATACGCGTCTCTTGCGGACAGAACCACGTCTAAATTATTAAACACCTTATCCAACTATGACGTCATTGTGATAGACGAGTTGGGGTATTTGACTCTTACGCCAGAGCAAATCAATATTTTTTTTAAGCTGATTGATATGCGTTATCAAAAAAAGACAACGATTATCACGACTAACTTAGACTTTGAAGCATGGTATGAAGTGTTTAAACACAAGGAACTCGTTGATGCCATGTTGGATAGACTTAACCATGGGTGCACGGTTATTCGCATTGATGGGCCCAGTTTAAGAGTCCCAAAGACGTCAGCAAAACCCCCAGAAAAACAAAAGCCCCTTCAAAGGCAACAAGCTCAACAAGGAGAGACCTATGAGTCTTAACCTTTATGAGATTCTACCAGAAGAGATATCCGATGCGGAAGCCTCACGTCTCGCTGACATTCTTATGGAACTCGCCTTGGCAGTAGAAAACCACTATTACTCACAAATCGTTCGGCATCTTAAAACCCGCTCAGAGGCACCAGAAGAGCCTTTCTCATGACGATATTCCCCCTCGAGGTCTGCAAATATATACCCTCCAGCAGGAGCTATGGGGCGAACAGCCAGAAAGGGAATCGAACTCCTCTTCCTTGCTTCTTTCGCTCAGAAAGCTACGCTTTCTTCCCTACAGAAGCAAGGAAGTTGCGCTGAATCTTCCCATCCACATTAACCAAGGGAAATCTTCACGAAAACTGAGGTTCAGAGAAAATCTTCTTGCGCAGTTAGTGGCTCAGTTTTAATGGGCGAAAATGGATCACTTTTAGTAGGCGTTCAGGCTCTGATCTCACCAGAGACCGCAGGTTCAGGAATCTTCTCTGCTTCTTCTCGGATCCAGCGATATGTCAAAGAACGATTAACGCCAAATATTTTCCCCAACATTCCAAACGAGGCTTTTCCCAGTGAATACAAGATAACTGCCAGAGCCTTCTTGACGACAAGGTTTTCCTTAACTCGCATATCACCTTCTATGAAGTTGAGACCACAGGCCTTACATTTATACCTGGGTTTATAGCGAACAAGACCATTTTTTACAATGAATGCAGATTGACAGCGCTTACATTGAATCATTGAGACCTCCCTTAGCTGAACTCAGGGAGAGTCTATTATAGATCTATCTATGCGTCAACACTCTCCAATTTTTTTCCTTTTAGAGAGATTCCATAGCTTGGAGAAAATACTCTTCAGTTTTATCTCAGAAAAAACAAACGAAGTGTCTGCTTCATCAGCAGCTCTGTTGATGAGGAGAAACTCATCTTCTCCTAAGGCATTTGCCATGCTCGGCCTTCTGTTGAGGAGAGGATCGTCTTCCTCATCCAACACTTCTTCCGGCTGTCCCTCCACATCATGTCGATTTTATTGATGCAAGCTAGGAAAATAACAAACTGCTAAACCCTACATCTGGAATAAATCATCTAGAGTTGCGATGTGATCTATCATTTTCTTTACATGTTCGTTAGGGACTACGCCATTAGCAGATATTAACGCCCAAAATATCTGCTTTTTTGATCTTGTTCTTATTTTGTATACATCACCTTTTTTATTCAGCTTTTCTGCATATTCTTTTGTCATAACAAATGGAACTTCAGTGTACTTTATTTCACAAAGCGTAACACACCCATCATCTCTATCAAAAACAAGGTCTATTTGAGCACCCACTCCATCTTTATCCTTTTTTTCAGGCCTATATTGCCAATCACTGCATAAAGCAGGAATTCTTTCCAAATTAATAGCTTTTTTGATTGCATCAACATGTTTAAAACAAACCGTCTCGAAAGCATATCCAGCCCATGAATACCATACTGGTTTTCTAATGAGTGATTCCCAGTAATGTTCTGTTATGGTGAGTCCAATAGTCTTTTGTCGAATAGGCTCAATCCAGGTCAGATAAAAGAGGGTGTACTCATCAGTAACTCTATAATGTACACCTCTGCGTGCGTGTCCTACGGGCAGAAATGTGCTAATAAACCCTGCGCTTTCTAAACTTCTCAAACGCGTATTAAGGTAGCCTCCATCCGACATATTTGTTTTTAAAATAAGGTCTTCTCGACTTATGCCATGTGATTTATCAGCAATGACACGAATAATATTAATATAAGTTTCCGGATCTTCATATAATGAGTGGAAGAGAATATCAAATTCATTAAAGAGTGGACCATCTTTACTAAAACAAAGTTCATTGATATTCTGGGTTGCTGATAAGCCATGTCGCACAGATTTGATATAATAGGGAATACCTCCAATTGCCATATAGAGTTGTAATATTTGTTGGCGATTTAACTTAATATCAAGATACTCGAGATAAGCTTCCGTCTCAGCTAGATTAAATTGTTGAAGGGATATTCTTGCAGTAATACGATTATGTAGTCCCCCTTTTGCATAAATTAAATTCTCAATTATCCAGGAAGCCGCAGAACCACAAACCACTAGAATTAATTTTTGACGATACGTCCAGTCTGTGTTCCAATAATATTCAAGAGCTTTAAGAAATCCCGATTTTTTTGTGGCAAGCCATGGAAGTTCATCAAAAAATAGTGTTATTCTTTCATCTTTAGGCAAACTGTCTATTGCCGCAGTCAGTTGTTTGAGAGCTTCCATCCAGTTTTCTGGGATAGCCAACTTTGCTCCTTTATAGAAGCTTTTTGAAAGGCTTTCCGAAAAGATCAAAAGCTGGGCTTGCATTGAACCATCGTTAAGACCTGTCTGCTCGAAATATGTGCCAGTTTCCTTGGTAAAAAATTGTTTAATCAAGTATGTCTTACCAACTCGACGTCGTCCATAAATTGCAATGAATTCTGCTGATTTGGAGGTTAGCTTTTCCCGCAAAAGCCTTATTTCTTTCTTTCTGCCTATAATTGGTTCCACACTGTAGATCCTACTTATGTTTGTTGCGCTGAATAAGATGATAATATACACAGCGCAACACGCATTAGCAATGCATTTTTTTGGCAATCGATATATTTGATGTTTCTGTGATTTTTCTTGCTTTTTACTCCATGATAATTTGATAATTTTAAGAATAAAAAAAGAAGAGACCAAATCCATGGTATTTTTTAATTGGAAGATTTTTATTTTTAAGGCATCAGCAGTCAAATTGATCCAAAGAAAACTTACACTTCCAGCATAGAGCCTGCAGGATCTCTTCATAAAAGAACCAGCCTGCAGAATCCTCCTTTATCTAGGCAGCGGACGGACTGCAGTCTTATTCATTCTCCTTTGAATCCCCTCAACCCCCCTGTATAATTCATATGTTAATACCCGGAAGAACTGGTGATTTGCTATTCACTTTAGGAGCGTCCTCTACCAAAAACAGCATCCCTCCACTGTAAGTGGCCTGGGCTGTCAAGGGCGATTTAAAAGTGCACCAGAAGGCGATTTAAAAGTGCACCAGAAGGCGGAGTAAAAGTGCACCATAGGTGAGGTGTTTTTTCTTTTTTATTCATTTAAAAATATCTTTGTTGTGGTGCCTGTGGAGATGTGGGCAACTTGCGGAGAAAGTTGTCCACATATCCATAGGCTTAGGGTTTCCTGGATTTTTTCAAAATGTACTTTGACGTCTTGGATAAAATAACACCATCCTTCCAAACACTGTCTGGATAGTGCAGAAACAAATCTTTAAACTTGAACGGGTGAATGTCCGTTCCTTTGTTTATGAAGTCACTTTACTTTATAGGGTCAAACCCCAAGGGTTAAGGATCCATTTTTTCTTTCCTTTTTTTACTTTGGGATAAACGATAACTCTCACCATTCATCTCAAGGATATGGACGTGATGGGTGAGGCGATCGAGAAGAGCTCCCGTCAATCTTTCACACCCAAAGACTTGAGTCCAATCTTGGAATGGCAAGTTACTAGTCACAAAAATCGACCCCCGTTCATAACGATTCGAGAAGATCTCAAACAAAAGCTCGGCCCCTGTTTTAGAAAAAGGAACAAATCCTAGCTCGTCGATAACCAAAAGAGGATATGTCGTGAGTTTCTTTTGGAAACGAAGGAGTTGCTTTTCTTCTCGGGCTTCAAGTAACTCATTCACCAGTGCTGCTGCCGTTGTAAACAGCACGGAGAATCCTCTTTGGCACGCTGCCATCGCAATCGCAATTGCAAGGTGAGTCTTCCCCGTACCAGAATTACCCAAAGCGATGATATTCTCATGACGTTCAATGTAATCGCTTGTTGCCAGCTCACAGACCTCACGCTGATTTAAAGTAGGTACAGCATTAAAGTCAAAGCTATCCAGTGTCTTAAGGGTAGGAAATCGAGCTTTTTTAATTCTTTGCTGGACAGCTCTGTTGTGGCGATTTGAAACTTCCATCTCACTTAATTGAGAGAGATAATCAATGTAATCTTTTCTTTCTTTCCCGCATTGATTGGCAACGTCTTGGTAACACTTTAAAAAGGTGGGCAATTTAAGCGATTTGAGATGATGTTCAAGGAGAATCATGCCCTTCCTCCTAACAACTGCGTATAATCTATTGCGTTCGTCGCTTTTACTGAAACGGCAGGCAAATGAGGATAATCAACGAGACTTAACTGAGGTGGACGCTGATCAACTTGGCATAAGACTAAATGCTTAATTGCCTCATAACGAACAGCTCCTAAATGCAAGGCCTCAGACACAGCCTTCTCCAGCTCTTCGAGTTTAAAGTTTTCAAGTAACCTTAAGACCCTAACATACTCTCGCTTGCCTGCTTTGCCCTCTTGCTTCTCTAAGACAGACTTGAGCTTTTGAAAGGAATCAGGGAGACCCCAATTGACAAGAGGAGCGGCTTGATCAAGAGCTCCGATTTTCTGCTCCAATAACGGCAAATAATGAAGAGGGTTAAAAATAGTTTCTCCGTAACCATAACAGCGCTGATGGCGGGCAATAACCTCCGCCCCACAACTGATGACAACTTCATGAACATAGCCCTTCACCCACACATCCCGATATCCATACCGAACAGGAACAGAGTAAGCATTCCCTTTATAGTGAACTAAAGACTGGGAGCTGACCCTCCCCGCCTGACAATGACAGGCCTCATAAGAAGTTATTGGCAAAGGTAAGAAGACTTCTTGATCGCGTTTTAACCGCTCCCCAATCGTTTCCTTGTGGCCATTCAGAATGTCCTTCTGCCTCTCTTGGCAGCACTTTGCAAGGTAGGCATTTAGAGCTTCATAACTCTCAAACTGAGGCAAGGGAACTAAAAAATTACGTCTTATATACCCTACAAGATTTTCTACTTTTCCCTTGTCATTTCCCTTTCCAACACGGGCAAACCCTTCTTCAAAAAGATAATGGGATTGCAGTTCACAAAAGGCTCTGGTCTTTTGCCTCTTTCCGTCCCCTAAAATCCGTGCAACAATTATTTTTGTGTTGTCATACAAAATTTTTCTAGGAACTCCCCCAAAAAACTCAAAAGCTGATACATGACCCTCACAAAAGGCCTCTGTGTTCTCACGGGGATAGGCTTTGGCAAAACACCCATCACTTTGGGGAAGATCCATCACACAAAGGTGGGTCTTTTGTTTAATCCCTCCCATGATGATCCATGCTTCCCCAAAGTCAGCTTGGGCCATCCCAGGCTGATGCGTTAAAGGGCAAAACATTTCTTTGCTGCGAATTCGATGCTTGGCTACGTATTCTTTCACCATCGTATAGCCGCCCTCATAGCCCCGTTCTTCCCTCAGTCGAACAAAAATGCGTTTAGCAGTGTGTCTCTGCTTTTTAGGGCTATTCTTATCATCTCTTAAAATTTGATCGATAAACTCAAGGTGCGGGCCTAGCTTCGGTCTAGATGGAGTATATTTCCTCCGATATCCCGGCGGAACCGCCTGCTCCAGCATCTTTTGCACTGTTCGCCGATTTAATCCAAATTCCTGTGCTGCCCCTCGTACACTCTTGCCTTCAACTAAACAGGCTCGGCGTACTCGCATATATACATTCACTTTGTACATCCTCCTCGCCTTTCCTCATGATTTCCCATGAGGAAAGATTACTTCTAATCATTACGAGAAGTGGTGCACTTTTACTCCGCCATTTTCACTTCTGCACCATCCTCTTGTGGTGCATTATTCCACCGCCGTTTA
>MEMA01000005.1 GCA_001767835.1 Alphaproteobacteria bacterium GWC2_42_16 | reverse complement strand
CAGTTTCGGTTGGGGCTCCATCTCAATGCCGCGCTCCTTATTAGAGCGGTGATCAATTTGGATGTCATGACCATGGAGCTTGAGATGAAAGTTGGAATAGTCTTGCCAAAGCTGTCTTAACTCACAGAGAAGCTCTTTTTTATTCCAGTCCCTTTCTTTTGCTCCCATACCCGTTTCTTCCAGTCGCCTTGTGGTCACTACCACATGACAATGGGGTTTTTCCTCTCCTGTTTCTTCATCAACATCCATATGGAAATTTAATTGAGCGACCATACCATGAGAACAGATTTGGTCTTGAACAAACTCTCGAGCCAACGCTATGTTTTGGTCTTCATTAAGTTCACGATGAAGGGCAAACTCAAACTCCCGCCAGACTTGGCCATCAATTCGCTTCTCAGCGTTCTCAACGATGTTACAAAAGGCCTGAACTCCTTTCTGACGATCTTCAGCGATCAGTTTTTGAATCTCCGTTGCCCACAAAGGCGCGTCCTTTGGCAATACCAGCTCCACATGCTGAACTTCTTTATTTTTGTAATTGAAAGTCTGCCCTGTGCGTTCATCATAAAGTTTACACCCGGCACGATAGGCAAGGACATTCACCGTATTTCTGCTACTTCGAGAAAGGATCTTTGCACTGAAGTGAAAAAGAGCCATTTAAATTTCTCGAATGAGATCTAAGACGCTTGCGTCAAAGCGCCATTGGCACCAATGTATAAGCGCGCTTGTTTCACTTTTAAAAAGCTCACCAAGACAGGCCTATCAATCACCAATGAGTGATCTTTATATGTAAAAATATGCATAGTTATGTGTAGCGTTGTGTAGTATTATGTAATTATTTCAACGAATTAAGTTGATTTATAATAACAAATTTGCTTTGTTAAGTCATGGGAAAAGATGAGCCTTACCGATGCAAGGCTAGAGAAACGCTTTATGACACCTTCCATTTCAAACGCCATCTTATGATTGGGTAAAATTCACTACACACTGTGTAATAAATTGGAAGACTGCCCAAATGGAGATTGCTTTGTGGCCACGCGGTTCATGCGCAAACCACAAAACCTTAACAGAATCAGTCACACTGGAAAAACTTAACGCTGCTCAGAATCCAGATCTATCTCACCCATCCACTGATCTTGAACCGCAACAAGCATTTTCAATGTCTTCTGTGCACGTTCAAGCTCTGAGGCTCCTCGCCCAAACAAGTTATGGGCGTTCCTCATGTGATCAATAAGTTCTTGAGATAAATACTCGATTTGAGCTATACAAAATCTAGCCATTGTCAACCTCCTTAGTTGGCATTTGGTTAGTGGGACAAGGCCGTTCTCTGCGTCCTTGTTCCACGCTTACCCCATGAGGTAGGTAGCTTTAGTTTAGGGATTTCTTTGTTTTCAGGCAAGAACAAAATGCAACACAATTGAGCCAAACCTGACAACTCTATCAACCTTTCCAGGCTCCCCGGGTATCTGCGAGATGAAATGGGTTAAGACCATGTGGGCAGATTTTGCGAAATCATGTTTTGGCAACAGTTCTTCTGAAAGGAGTGGGGTTATATCGGCTTTGAATGCAGGATCGTTAAATTTCTCGAAAAGATTTGCCTCAAACTCAGCACGCGAGATTGTTTTTTTCTCATAAGCTAAATACTTCACAAAAGCCTCAATAACCTTCTCAAGGTTTAAGTTAGGAAACCGATCCCTCACGATGAATAAATCAAACAAATCCCGCCCTTTTTTCCTTTGGTAGAGGGCTCTCAACTTAGTTCCTAAAAGCTCTTCCAAACAAAAGGTTCTGATGCTTTCTTTTCCTGAAAACCAGGAGTTTTCGAAAGAATACTCAACATCTATCAAATCAAAATGATTAAAATGTTCTCTCGTGTTGATTTCAATCTTTATTCTCATGGGTCTCGGCGTGGGACTTTCTGGAGAGAATCGATAAAATAAGACGACTCTTCCGGATTTGATCTTCCAACTCGGCTCTCCCAACCAAGGGTCTAACCTTTGACGAATGGCTTTTAAACAAGGTCCAATAGGTCCTGGTTTGATTTGAACCAGGTCAATATCCTCGCTGTAGCGCCCTGGTGGAATAATAAAGAGCTTATGAAGGGCTGTCCCTCCTCGAAAAATGATGTGATCTTTTAAAAAAGAATCTGAGTAGAGCTCAATAAGAATACGCGACAGAATCAAATCCTGTTCAATTTGTTGAGTTGTAATCCAAGGGCTCTTCTCTCTCCATTCTATAATATTGGCAATCGGTATCATAGATCTGACTCCACCTCTTCATTGACGTATAAATGCCACTCTTTATTTTTAGGCTCTAAAGACCATTTCTTATCGGATCTCAAGGGGTAATACTTGGAGGAAACACGTTTTAAAAGCGGCTCTGTTTTCTCACGAAAGCCGGCCACATCTAAGAGATAGCCCATTCTTTGGATACAACCCTGTGAAAAGTGTTCTGCTACTTCATAGAGCTTTTGAGGATCGAGTTCTTCCCCCAGTTCGGCCAAGACTGTACTGACATGATGAATGTGGCCACTTTGCTTGATATAGCTCACCAAATCAAAAGCCGTTAACTCAGGAGAAGAGACGGCCATATAGCCCGTTGGTGTTTTAATTTTCGCAAGGGGAAGGTTATCAAAATCCTTCTTAAAATAGAAAACAATTCGGGCTCGCCCAATTTTAATAGGGCGAAGCAACTTATTTGTAACAACCTGATATATTTGTGGCTGTTGGTGAGCGGCTCCATGAAGAGCTGCTGCTGTTAATAATCCCACATAATATTTTGCATGGTGTGCATTCATGAGCTGGTCAATGAACCACTCAGGAGGAGGGGCGCCAATGTTCCGATATTCAAGAGGAACAATCAGGTAAAAATCATTTTTAAGACTCACAAGGCGCTGCTTTTTGAACAATCTTTTAATGCTATTCTTCAAACCCGCATCGCTCACTTTCAAAGCTTGCAACATGGAGCTTTTCGAAAGAAAATAAATCCCCCGCGCTTGCAGGGAATCTATAAGGGCTGAAAGACGTTTGTTTTCTCCATTCATTTGCAAATAGTATCGAAAAACGATACTTTATGCAAACGAAATGACGCTCTATATAACAATCCTCATTTCGTCTCATCCCCCTTTCCCCGTAAGCTTATCCATCTTATTCTCGAAAAACTCAGCTGTTTATCTCAAGAGTTCACTCGCTAGATAAGCATATCTTTAAGTCGTTGAAGCTTGGATATGATTCAAGAATGAAAAATGAACAAAGTTTGGATGGATTCAATTTTAGTTCAGCGTTGGAAAATCTTGAGCCTCCAGAGCGATTTGGATTTTTTGAAGAAGCCAGTCTCGGTGAGGGTCATGATCAGCCTGAGCTGACAAAGGTCCCTTCAAACGTTGTACAGAAGATTCTGATTTGATTTTCACTCTGCTATATCTCTTACAGAGTTAGGAGGGACATTTTTGGGTCCCCCAACAACACATACAATGGGAACTGCAATCATCGTCCATGCCACATTGACATCCCGTACAATCATAATTAGGTATAGGAGAATAACAAGCCTTAACAATTTCGTCCCATTTTCCCGCGGATCTTGCATCATTCTTAAACTTGTCCCACGTTCCATCGCTTAAAACTTCTTGCAGGCTCTTATGTTCTAATTCTTCAACAACATCATTGAGCTTGGTGATACACTGTTGAGAAAGTCCAGTATTCACTGCAGAACTTGTTGTCGTCATTATAGTTAGAGCTAAAAGTGCAATTAAATATTTTTTCATAGATCTCTCCTTGTTTATTTTCTTGAAATTACCAAAAAATACTTAAAAATCGGTGAATAATTCCTACAATATTCAATTTTCATTGTTGTTAAAAAAGAATTTCTTGTCTTTTGTAATAACAATGAGTGAAACGATGAGTAAGAGAATTGTTACGATGCACTTGGTGAATTGCTCCGTTTGAAACAGAACAGAGAAAAGATTAAGCATAAGATGTAAAAGAAATGCAGCGATAATACTTCGATTGTTTTTGTAGTACACCCAATTAATTAAGATTGCAGCGGGTAGAATACTAATGAAGAAATTGATAACGTAGATAATGCTCGTATTCCACAACTCATTTTGATAATAGCCATTAATGAAAAACAGCGGCACATGCCACATTGCCCACAGGACAGCAAACAGCATGGTCGTTTTAAATAAATTAAAGTAACTCCTGAGGCTATCCACACCGTAACCTCTCCAGCCTAATTCTTCCATCAAAGGGGCTAAGAATATGATGAGTAGGCTAAGCATGCTTGACCCTTGCATAACTCTATATGTACTGGAAAGTGCAAATTGATCTATAGATTGCCCAAACAACAAGGAAAGTGCCGTTGCCAAAAGAAGAACACAAGGCATGAGCAACAGTATCATCGGGAGAAAGCTGACCTTGATTCTATAAAGACGTAATCTATCCCAGAAATCCTTAATGAGATCCAAGTTTTTCGAACCATAAATCATAATCAGGGTGGCAATGAAGGGAGCGAACATACCAAGAATTATAAAGATCAGTTGAAATGCTTCCATTCCCTTTTGATAGCTAAAATAGGCAGCAATGAACTCAGAAATCCAGGTGCCCAGAAAAGTGATTAAAAAGAATCGAACCGGTTTATATTTATATGATAATTTCATTATAATCTCCTAAAACTTGCATATCCGATTTCCTGAGCTTTTTCTCTATACATTAAGAGCCATTCTCTCATGTTTTTCAGCCAGTTGGTAGCCTTTCAGCGACGTTAATGCCATAACTTCTATTTGGAAAAAGTGTGGATGGCCATTTTTGTTTCACGAGAGATATACCGTGAAACAAGATTTGGAAGGCTTGTTTCATTTTTGTTTCACAAAAACCTAGGAAAATAAGGCCATGCAGAGATTTTGTTTCATGTTTGTTTCACGATCTGTTTCGCCATCAAATTTCGACAAAGAGCTTGAACTTTTAACAAATACACATTAATATGTAATTACGAATGCGGGGATACTGTGACAAAACATGAGTTAGAAAAACTCTTGAAAAATAAAGGATTTGAAAAAAGGTCAGGCGGAAAGCATGACATTTGGATTAAGAAGGGATTTCCTCCTATTTCTGTCCCTCGTCACAAAGGAGATATCCCTCTTGGAACCCTAAGGAGCATTCAAAAAGCTGCTGGATTAAAGGACGTAAAATGAAACATTATTATGCTATCTTTAAAAAGACAAAAGAGGCTATTGAGGTCAGCTTTCCTGACCTTCAAGGCTGCGTTACTTTCGGAAAAGATTGGGAAGAGGCCTTGGATAATGCAGAAGATGCACTGGCAGCTTGGCTAGCTCACGCTGAAGATGCGTTTATCAAGGAACCCTCCAAACATCACCTTCTCGAACATTTGGGAGGAGATATTATCCCTATTCCTGTAAAGGAAGAAATTATTGAATCTTATCAAAAACTTAAGCGCTTCAATGTCATATTTCCAACGAGGGTGCTTAAGCGCATTGATCTTTTCCGAAAAAAAGAGGGCTTAAAACGATCCACATTCCTGCAAAAAGCTGCAGAAGACTATCTGCGCCAGCATGAAAGGCACTTATAGGCCTTGTAGGGGAAGGGTGGATTTGTGTCTCTCCCATGAGAATCGCATGTGTCATTGATGGGTGAATGACCCAAACTATGGAATTGTTGTAAAAGGAAAATAGGGTTATTGGTTTGGTTGCTAATTTGCATCAAAACTTTTGTTTTCACCGCTACTTTCCTCTGCATAACCAAATTTAAAAATAGCGTCATTAGCGAGCGTTATAAATTCTCTCACGGGATCAATGTCAATGCGTTCATAGACCTTTGTGGCCTCTACACTTTTATGGGCAAGAGTTTTGCCAATAATGGCTGTTGTTGCCCCCATGGCAGCCATCCAACTTCCCAATGTACGACGAAGGTCATGAATACGTAAGTCAGCAATTTCCGCTCTCTGTAAAACCCGACTCCAAGCTTTTTTAGGATCAGATAAGTAACCACTTTTCCCTTCCCCTGGAAAAACATAAGAACCCTGAGAATGAATCTTCCTTTCTTTTAGAATATCAATAGCAGGAGTTGTTAGGGGGATAACATGAGATTCTCCATTTTTTGTTTCTTTAATATGCCATTCTGAAAGAGTAAAATTGACCTCATCCCATCGCATAGCAAGCACATTACTTTTGCGGGCTCCTGTTAAAAGGGACAAGAGAATGAAATCGCGAGCAGCGGTATTTGTTTCTTCAGCAAGAGCCTTAAAAAACGAGGCATTTCATCTTTTCTCAAAAATCTTTGACGACTCTTCTCCTTGAATTTTTTAATACCCTGGGTAGGGTTTGTTCCCTGCCATCCCCACTCAATGGCTTTATTGTAAATGGCCCGAACCCGTTCTAAAAGCCGATTGGCTTGATAACGCCCACTTTCATCACCTATCTTTTCATGAAGTTCCAGAATCTCAATCTTTGTAATCTGGCACGCTTTACGGTGAAAGAAGGAAGTCATAAATCGGTTGACCTCACGTTCATCAGCTTCCCAGCTTTTTTTAAATTTTTTGCTATAACGCTCCATAAACTCATGGAACATGTCACCAAATGTTATCTCCTGCTTTAACCGCTTCTTCTCTTGATTGGGATCAATACCCTTAGCCACGTCTGCTTTGGCCGCTAGAGCCTTCTTACGGGCATTTTCGATAGAAAGTTCAGGAAAGTGCCCTAAATGGATCCTTTCGTCCCTTCCATTAATCCTCTTGCGCACAAAAAATGTAATGACCCCATTCGAAGTAATATAGGCCGATAACCCTTTCTCTTGGGTGTCATGAAAACTGATCCGACCTTTGGTAGGGGGTTCGCATTTTATCAAAAACTGTTTCGTAAAATTAACTTTCATTTTTTATCCTGGTGCCGCACTGGTGCCGCATTTTAGGTAAAATTCCATCAAATTTGGCAATCATTGCTACACCCGACTATGACCTAGAAGCCTTGATTTGTAAAGGCTCATATAACTTTATATAATTTCGTAAAAGATTAATTTTTATGGCTGTTAACCACTGGGTCGGCGGTTCGAGTCCGTCCCGGGGAGCCAGCCTAGCAAAGGATTTCAAGCTCTTGACACATCATCTAAAAATCGTCGGGTATACGCCGGGTTCCAATTTTGAAAATTTTTCTCATACTCTTCCTTAAACGAGAATGTTGGGAAATTTGAAGTTTGAAAAAATCCTACATCGAATGCCATAAGGGCCAGTGTGGTTTTAAATGTTGAAAAGGGAGGGTGGCGCTCCTCATAGGGTCCTTCTGCTATAATAATTTTATCGCCTTGCTTTGCTATAAAAGCAGAATTGTAATGGCTAGAGGGGATCCGGTTTGAATCCTTTTCTTCCATAGCCAAAAGAGGAGAAACTAACAAATAAAGAGCGATCTTTGCATTAACTAACAGCTTTGATTCAAATTTCTTAAACTAATCTCATAAAAATAACGCAAGTTGACTTTCGCCTAATAACTATAAAGAAGAGGCCTGATAAATTTCTAAAACGTCCTCCTCTATCCAGTTCACCTGGAGGCTTTCTGGTGGGATGCCTTTGAAAGGCTCTTGAGAAAAGTTAGCTGTTAATATAACAAAGTCACCGAAGGTAACCTGCTGGATCAGATGATCTTCTGTAAGCCATTTAAAATTTGCCAGCGGTTTGAGGGCAATGGCAGAATGTAACCGATCAAAAAAAGCCGATAACTTTTTCAGGTGGGCTCCATGCGTTTTTAAATCTTTCAGATCTAAAGCCCAAATTGAAGGAATACCGTACAAAAGCTCTAAAATTTCCCGACGCTTTACTAAATTTTTTAATTTCATATGAGAGAGCTCCCACCGATCCGTCATAATGACGGATTCGTGGAATACAGCCTGCAATAATGGCAAACGATATCGAGGATCATATCGGGCTTGAATGTATTCTTCTGGAGCTCCCACTGTTTTAAAAAAAATGCCTGGACGTTCAGGAGGCCACCATTTTCCATAAGCTTTGTCTTTCGTAAATGGCCAATGAATTGCGCTATGAACAGAAAAATTCCCATGAGAAAAGGCTATATAGGGAGCAGCCCAAGCGGCTGCTGATTCAGATCCTAAAACCATTCCTTGCGAACGGGATAAATACTTCATCCGTTTCATTCTATTTTCCCTGTCTTTCTTTTGAGTCATGGGATGGCTTGGAGAGTAATCGTCAAACAGTTCTCCTGTTCCATCACAATCTAAAAAATAGCTATTAATTCCTGTTTTAATAAAAGCAGAAATACGCTTTAAAATAGTCTTATTGGAAGGAGTTTGTCGAATAAGCGCCTCAGAACTTACATGGCATCCTCTGTCAGCAAAGCCTTTATCTGGTTTTCCATTCGCCAAAAAGATACAGCCTTTAGGATATAAATCATCAAAAATAACATTCGCACAATCGGATTGATCAGGATGCTGCATGGTATGAAAAGAATCGTAGGGCCCTACCAAGTAACCAAAAGCCTTGGCGGTGCGAATGTAGTCTTCATCAACATAATGCTGCTCTTTCATCCACTTATCTGTATAGAGATGAGGAGGTTTATCCTCATAGCCTAACCAAAGCCGTTTGATACCCAGTGATTTTAATTGGTTAAGAGCAGGAATCGTTCTTCCATCTCCCCAAACATAGGCGTGCAGAGCACCAATAAGTTTTTCCACCTCAGGATTCTCTTTGATTTTCTCGTGTAATGTTTTGTATTGTCCCGTTTCAATCAAGTAAGATTTATAGTTTTTAGCAGGGGCTAAAGGATCAGCTTTGGTTAAGGAAATACTCATTTCAAAAGGAGAAAAATGGTCGAGAGATCTGAATTCATGGGAAAGCTGATTGATAAGCTTTTCATTTTTGATTCTAAAATATAATTCATTCAACAAATCATTGTGGACAATGAGGTTCAGAGTGGCCTTCCCAAAGTCATACCCCCAGAAAGGAGCGGACAACCCATCTCCTCGTGTGGATAAAGACGTATTCTCGAGACGCTTATGCCAAAATTTATCTTTTAGTGGAATATACAGTCCTTCTCCTTCTGGATAAATCACCGCTTGCGTTTGAGTATCTTCTCCTAAAATCGGCCATACCATTTTTTGCTCTTTGGGCGAGCTAAAAGTAAAGTGTAATCGATTCTTGATAGCTTTAATTTTCACCTTTAGATGTTGAGAAGGGTAAGATAAGGTTACTGAATCTCCGGTTTTTTCTATAATCTCAGGATCTAAAAATTGCTTGTCCGGTCCTTGACCCAATAAATAAGATTTATTCTCTCTCAGACGAGCGCCCCATACAACAAGACCATGCGGATGGACCTTTGCAGACCAGGTCGATAGGGAAAAAGAAAGGGATACGTCAGGAGGCTGGGTCGCTCCTTTGGCTCCTGCTAAGCAGAGAAAGAGGGCAAAAAAGAAAACTACATATTTCTTCATAGGTAAATGGAGGCTTAAAAACAAAAATCTATAGACCATTTCTTAGAGATAAGAGCTACAAGAAGCAATCCCCAATTTTCATCCTTAAAGGTGTACATACTGAGGTTAAACCCTAACTCCGCCTGTTACCTAATACGCTGGTCTAGCTTACAGAGGTTCCTGGCTTCTTATGCCAAGTCGCTTATGTTTAGCGTTTGATCATTGAAGTGATCCCTATGCAAGGGAAACATTCAAGTTTTAGAAAAATTATTACGTATTTCAGGCGGAGTTAGCGTTTAACATTCACTATGAAGGCAAATTGTCTGAAAAATTAGCTGAAGATGCTGCATAAATATGTGGTTGGAAGAAAAAGCTTATTAATTTAAGATTTATACCAGTTACTTAACACTTTCGGTATTGCCACACAGTGGCAGGAGGGATGTTGAGGAAAACCGTGCCCAAACGTTTCTTTTTTAGACCATAGGCATTGGACTTAATAGAAGAACAGGGTGAATAGGTGTATTGGAGCAGAGCTCCTTCTGGGCTCAAAATTTTAAAACAACTTTCTATAATTTGCTGACGAATCTCCTCTGGGATGTTGATCATGGGAAGTCCTGAAACAATACGGTGAACATTTCCAAGGATATGCGGAGGCAATATATTTTCAAGCTCAGCGGCATTACCATGAATAACGTGGGCTTTAGGAAAGGTTTCTTTTAAATAATGGGCCAGAGCTTTGTCTAATTCAATCACATAAATGCGATGAGGAGCAATACCAGCCTTAATCATAGCTCGCGTAAGAGAACCTGTCCCCCCACCTAATTCCACGATGGGCGAATAATTATCAACGGCAGCATGGCGAGCCAAAAGCTCACCAAGGTGACGGGAGCTTGGTGCAATAGCCCCCAATTGACGAGGATTTCTCAGAACCCTTGATAGAAAAAGTTTTGCTCCTAATGAAACATTAGCTTGAATCTGCATGCTTTTCCCCCATCCTAACTATGCCTCTATTCATGCTCTGACTTCCCAAAAAAGTCAAGGGAATGAAGCCTCCACTCTTAATGTCTGACGATTTTTCGTTCGTCAGTGTGATTTCTCGGAGAGGGCTTTGAATTCATGGTTTTCTTTAGGCACTGTTAGCAAATTATTGAATTAAGGGCGATGTTGAAAGTTGCAAGAACACGTCCACTTCATCTAATATAGCAGAAGCCCGGAATGTAACGTTGGAAAGTAAGAAGTACAAACTCAAAAGTCGAAGAATACTTTAGAGATCAAAAAAGTAGATATTAACAAGGCAATATAGAAAGAATAAACTATGAAAATCTGGACCGTTGATGCCTTTACCGACAAACCGTTTGCGGGAAACCCTGCGGCTGTTACCATCGGAGATAATTTCCCGTCCGATGAAATTTGTCAGAAAATTGCTGCAGAAATGAATCTTCCCGAAACCGGTTTTGTGAAACCACTGAAACCTGATCATTTCCATATCCGTTGGTTTACCCCAAAGGTAGAAGTTGAGTTGTGCGGGCATGGGACACTTGCAGCTGCTCATATTTTATTTCAAGAAAACTATATTAAAGGAGACAAAATATCATTTGAATCTCTCTATGGCCCTTTGTTCGTAAGGCGCGAAGGATCTGACATTATTTTGGATTTCCCCCTTCTTAAAGTGGGAAACAAACCCTTCTCTCACAAGTTCTTACAAGATCTTCTTGAGTTACAAAGCCTTACACATTGTTTTCTTTCTCATAATACTGTTATTGCAGAGCTTTCTGATGAGGATGAGCTCAGGAACCTTGATCTAGATCCTGAGAAAGTTAAACAAATCGATCATGACGGCCTTATTGTAACTTCAAAGGGGCGGGTTCCTTATGATTTTGTTTCGCGAGTTTTTGGCCCGCGCAAGGGAATTAATGAAGATCCTGTAACGGGTTCAGCTCATTGTTTGTTGGCGGACTACTGGCAAATGAAATTGAAGAAAGAGGAATTTCTTGCTTATCAAGCCTCTTCACGAGGTGGAGTCATAGGGGTAAGAATCGTCGGTGATCGTGTATATTTAAGAGGGCAAGCCATTACTATATTGGAAGGAAAATTGAGGATTTAGCCTCTAGAACCCTTCTTGGAACGAGGATGTGCTTTTTGATAGGCTTCAAAAATCTTATCTTGAGCGAGAGCTGTATAAATTTGGGTTGAGCTTAAAGAGGCATGGCCCAGGAGTTCTTGAATGTGACGCAATTCTCCACCCTCTTCGAGAAGATGAGTCGCAAAGCTATGTCTTAAGGCATGGGGGGTTGCGGTTTCAGGAAGACCTAATTCTAGACGTAAATCTCTCATTGCTTTTTGTGCAACACTTGGCTGAAGACGATCTCCTCGACTTCCCCGAAAAAGAGGCCCTTGAGGGGTTAGCGGATGGGGCGAGGCCTTGAGATAGCTCTCCACCTTTTTGGCCACACTTTCAAGAAGAGGAACATAACGTTCCTTTCCACCTTTTCCTTTAATAAGCAGAAAAGAAGGCTTCCAGTCAGATCCATTTAAATTAAGGGCTTCGGAGATGCGAAGGCCGCCTCCATAGAGAAGCATAAAGAGAGATTGATTGCGAAGCTCAACCCAAGTGTTAGAGGGACGTTCCATAAGATCAAGAGATTGAAGTTTTGAAAGGGGGCGTGGGAGCCTTTTGTCAAGACGGGGCGCTGAGATGACATCAAAAGTTGAAGATACCTTATGTCCTTGATTTCTTAGATATTTTACAAAGCCTTTCAAGCTGGAAAGAAGTCGGGCATTTGATCTTTTGGAGCCGTTGTTTTGCAAACGGTGTGCTAAAAAAGCTCTTAAATCAGCAGGCCTTAAGTTTTCAAATTCCTGAAGTCCGCAAAGGCATCCCATATGATTTTTGAGGAAAGCAAAGAAAAGTTTCAAGTCAGAAAAATAGGCATGAACCGTATGCCAAGAAGACCGGCGCTCATAAACAAGCTTTTGGTAAAACTGGTCTAACCAAGGCTTTAAATTCATTGCAACCAAGAGGCCGGTTTCTTCTAATCGGCGTTTGGCCCGCTCTTCCATCTTAGCCCGGAAGGATGCTTTGACCGGTTTTTTCCCAGTCAGCTAAAAAGTCAACAAGCCCTTTGTCTGTTAAAGGATGCTGATAAAGCTGGTGCAAGATCTTAGGGGGTATGGTAGCGACATGGGCGCCTATGCGGGCCACTTCCACGACATGAAGTGGGCTACGAATGGAGGCCGCTAATACCTGCGTTGTGAAGTAGGGATAATGGCTATAAATTTCAATGATTTGATGGATTAGATCTGACCCCGTCTCTCCAATATCATCTAGGCGCCCGATAAAAGGCGAAATATAAGTGGCCCCAGCTTTGGCAGCCAGGAGAGCTTGGCCGGCTGAGAAGCAAAGGGTCACATTCACGGACGTTCCCTCCTTCGTCAGTTGACGACAAGCCTTAAGCCCGTTAGGCGTGAGAGGTACTTTAATTGTAATATTAGGTGCGATTTTGGCAAGAAATCGCCCTTCTTTCAGCATCCCCTCGAGATCTGTTGCGGTAACTTCGGCACTTACAGGTCCTGAAACAAGTTCGCAAATTTCTTTTAGAACCTCTTGAAGAGGTCGCCCAGATTTAGCTATCAAAGAAGGATTGGTGGTAACCCCGTCCACGAACCCTGTTTCGATGAGGGAGCGAATTTCTGTAACATCAGCAGTATCAACAAAAAACTTCATGAGGTATGATCCCTTATAATGAAAAGAATGAGTCTATTATGGGTTCGAAACAATCCGTTGTAAAGATGCCTGCCCAGGTTTCCGTTCTCCTTCCTCTACCTTTGAAGGAGGCCTTTGATTACATCTGGAATGAACGATTGTCTCCAGGAACGCTTGTAAAGGTGCCCTTTGGAACACGGAAATTGTATGGCGTTGTTTGGGAAGGTAAAGGGACTTATCCCTCAAAAAAATGCAAGCCTCTTCTTGAGGTTTTTGAGAGCGTGCGTCTTCCTGAGGTATCTCTTAAATTTATTGAGTGGGTAAGTAATTATACCATGACTCATCCCGGGCAAATTTTGAAAATGGTTTTGCCCCTGCCAGAAGCTTTTGATACGAAGAGAAGAGCGCCTCTCAATTCTTTAAACTTCACTCCAAAAGGGATCCTTCAAAAGCCTCAACTCTCCTTGGATCAATGGGCGACGGCTGAGGATATAAAACGGAGCCTTGAGTCTGAGACGTTTCACACCTTTCTCCTCGAAGGGGTGACGGGCTCAGGAAAAACAGAAGTTTACTTTGACGCCATTGATCATGTGTTGTCTAAAGGAGAGCAAGTCCTTGTTATGCTGCCGGAAATTGCTCTGACAGCCCAGTGGCTCCAACGCTTTGAGGCGCGGTTTGGCTTTCACCCTGCAACATGGCATTCTGACATGAAAAAGAGTGAAAAAAAACAAATCTTAAGAGCCATTTTACAGGGGCAAGTCCCTGTTATGGTCGGCACTCGATCAGCTCTTTTCCTTCCCTTTTCGAATCTTAAACTCCTCATTGTCGATGAGGAACATGATGGGTCCTATAAGCAAGAGGAAGGTGTGATTTACAACGCGCGAGATATGGCCATTGTAAGGGCGCGCTTGAGTAAGGCTACTTGTGTTTTGGCCTCCGCAACGCCATCCCTTGAAACAGAAGAGAACACACGCATCGGGAAGTATCGCCAACTCCACTTAATGGATCGCTATGGGGGAGCCCATATGCCTGAGGTTCAGCTCATTGATCTTCGCAAATACCCCAGGGCAAAGCAGACCTGGCTTTCACAGCCGTTGCGAAAAGCCTTAGAAACAACCATGAGTCGAGGCGAGCAAGCCATGCTTTTTTTGAACCGGCGCGGTTATGCGCCACTTGTGATATGCCAAGGGTGTGGGGATCGCTTGATGTGCCCTCACTGTAGTCTGCCTCTTGTGTATCATAAATTTCACAAGCAGTTGTTATGTCATCATTGTGGAACGACGGGCTTTCTTCCTCCCTCATGCCCCAAATGTCACGCAGAGGAGTCTTATTGCGCTCATGGTCCAGGCATAGAACGAGTTTATGAAGAAGTGACAGCCTTTCTTCCTGAAGTACGTTGCGCTTTATTAAGCAGTGATCACATGTCAGATTCCCAAGCAATTTTTGAGCAAATCAAAGCCATTCAGGACCATAAGGTCGATATCCTCATTGGAACACAAATCATGGCCAAAGGGCACCATTTTCCCCTCCTTACTTTAGTGGGAATTGTAGATGGGGATGCGACCCTTTCGGGAAGTGATTTGCGCGCCTCCGAAAAAGCCTTTCAATTGCTTCACCAGGTTTCAGGTAGATCCGGACGGGAAAAACGCAAAGGACAAGTTTTTATTCAAACCCACTTACCTGAGCATCCTGTGATGCGGGCACTTCTTGATCAGGATCGACGAGAGTTCTTTTCCCTGGAATCGGAGCAGCGGCTTATCCATGGGTTTCCCCCTCATGGCCGGCTTGCAGCCCTTATTATATCGGGGAAGAACAGGGAGGAGGTTGAAAAATTCGCGCGACGGCTGGCACGAACTTTCCCCTTGACCCAAAAGGCTGATTTACTGGGACCAGCACCAGCACCCATCCCCCTTCTACGCGGGCAATACCGATGGCGCCTTTTACTCCGTACGACAAAAGAAGTAGCTCCCCAACCTCTCTTGAAGAAGTGGTTGAGTCAAACACCTCCGCCTCGTTTTCTCAAACTACAGATTGACATCGATCCTTATAGTTTTTATTAAGATTTATTTTCCTTGTTTTGTATGGCAAAGACCTGATAAGATCTCCAAAATCTTCTTAAGATGGGCTGGAGGAGAATACCTAAAATTATGACAATAAAGACTCAACCCACACAAGAAAGTCCTTCAACTAAGCTCTCCTTGAAGGAAGCTCGAAAGGAAAAGGGGCTCTCCCTTGAAGAAGTTTCAAAAAAGCTACGTATCAGCAAACTTCACCTAGCAACTCTTGAAGCGGGGACCGAAAACCTCACTTGTGATGTATATACCTTAGGCTTTTTAAGGTCTTATGCAACCTTTTTAGGCCTGAATGGGGATGAGATGTGTAAAAAGCTAAGGGAACACGCGGTACCACCCTCGACTCCACAGATGTCCTTTCCGGCTCCTTTGCCAGGAAAGGGAATACCAAGTTGGAAGGTTCTTGTTTCATCCTTTTGTGTTCTTCTTGCTATCATCGTGGGTTGGAAATGGTCGGGAAATTTTAACGCCCCAGCTATGAATCCTCCCCCATTTCTAGAAAAGGAAAGCACGCTCGCAGATGCGCCTGAAGTTGTTCCTCCTCCCGCGGAAGCGGTAATCCCTTCTCGTAATCCACCAATCTTGGCAGAAATGCCTCCTTCACTTTCAGAGAATATCTCAACCCCTCCAACAACCGTTGAAAAAGATCCTCCCCTACCTTCAAGCCATTCTGTTATTTTAAACACATCTGAAGAGGCCTGGATTGAAGTTAAAGACGAAGAAGGCAATATCATTCTGCGTCGACTTTTTAAACCTTCTGAAACTTATGAATTTGAGGGTTCGGCACGTCTTCTCTTAAAGACGGGAAATGCCAGGGGAACACACCTTATCTCTGGGGAAAAAACTCTTTCCTTGGATGAAGCAGAGGGTGCTATCCAAAGTAATATTCCTCTTGATCCTCAGAAATGGGTTGAATAAATCGCTGAGACTCATTAACTATACTCGATGTAGTTCAAGAGAAAGCTAATGACAACCATACAGCCCATTCGAGGGACCCATGATTTGCTTCCCCAGGAGTTTCGAAAACATGCGTTGGTAACTGATGTTGCGCGTAATGTTGCAGCAGCTTATGGCTATGCGGAAATGGCAACCCCTATTATGGAGTTTAAAGAGATCTTTAAACGCACCCTGGGGGACGCTTCTGATATCGTTAATAAAGAAATGTATGAAATTATTGACCGAGGCGATGCGCCTATTGTTCTGCGCCCTGAAGGAACAGCTGGAGTGGCGCGTGCTGTCATCTCAAACGGCCTTACCCAATCCTTACCTTTAAAATACTTTTATGCGGGTCCCATGTTCCGTTATGAACGCCCACAAAAGGGACGTCTTCGCCAACTTCACCAAATTGGGATTGAGCTTTTTGGCGTTCAAGATCCTATTGGAGATGTTGAGGTTCTCTCTATTGCTTACGATACTCTAAAGGAATTAGGACTTATGAATCACATCACCCTCGAGATTAATACGCTTGGGGATGAGGAAAGCCGCAAGACCTATCGTCGGCACTTGGTAACTTACCTTAAGGATCATCATGCCCACCTCTCCCCTGAAAGCCAACAACGCCTTGAGAGAAATCCCTTGCGCATTTTGGATACAAAGGATGAAGGAGACAAAAAAATCCTTAAAGAAGCTCCACCCCTTGCAGAAAGCCTTACTCCCTACTCTCTCGAAATGTTTGAAAAAGTCAAAGAGGGGCTTGAGCTTTTAGGAATCCCTTACAAACTTAACCCTCACTTGGTGCGCGGTTTGGATTATTATTGTCATACAGCCTTTGAGTTCACGACAACGGAACTTGGATCCCAAGGGGCTGTCCTTGCGGGTGGACGCTATGATGGCTTGATGGAAACCATGGGCGGGCCTTCTATACCCGGTGTTGGCTGGGCAGGAGGCATAGATCGTATCGCTATGATGTTAAAGGAAAATGATTTAAAACCCCTAAAACGTCCTCTTGCTATCGTTCCTATGGATGAATCCATTGATATGAAAGGTCTTGTTTTGGCCAAACTTTTGCAAAAGCATGGCCATAGAGTCGAAATGACTTACGGAGGAAATCTTAGTAAGCGCCTTAAGAAGGCTACTAAAATCAATGCATGTTATGCTCTCATTTTAGGAGAAAAAGAAATTTCTTCAGATTCTGTAACCTTAAAAGACTTAGAATCAGGTGAGCAAACCTTCATTCCCCAAATACAAGTTGTTGATGTTCTAAAAAGTAAAGGTGTCCTTTGAATTTTGATGAAAAATTAGCGCAACTTCTTCGTCATTATGAGGACTTACGAGAAAAACTTTCCTCCGTCGTTGAAAATCCTTCAGAATTTGCAAAACTCTCAAAAGAATATTCTGATTTGACACCTGTAGCTGAAAAAATTATGGAGTGGCAACTTCTTAATAGGGATCACAAAAATTTAGAAGAGCTTCTCAAAGATCCTTCCTTGGATAAAGAACTAAAGGATATGGCCTGCGATGACCTTCAATCCATCCATGAAAAGCTGCCTAAGAGGCTTCATGAAATCAAGCTTCTTCTTCTCCCAAAGGATGTGGATGATGATAAAAACGCGATTTTAGAGGTGCGTGCTGGAACCGGAGGTGAAGAAGCGGCTCTCTTTGCAGCGGATCTTTTGCGCATGTATCAGCGGTATGCCGAAATTCAAGGATGGAAGTTTGAACTTATGCATGAAAGTGATACGGGTCTAGGAGGAATTAAGGAAGCCTCAGCTTCCATTTCGGGGAAGGGTGTATTTGCCAAACTTAAATTTGAATCAGGCGTCCATCGTGTCCAACGTATTCCCGCAACGGAAGCAGGAGGAAGAATCCATACCTCTGCCGCAACCGTTGCTGTCCTTCCAGAAGTAGAGGAAGTTGACATTCATATTGAAGAAAAAGACTTGCGAATTGACGTCTTCCGTTCAAGCGGCCCTGGGGGACAGTCAGTGAATACAACGGATAGTGCCGTCCGTATCACCCATCTTCCCTCAGGTGTTGTTGTCCAGCAACAAGATGAGAAATCCCAGCATAAAAATAAAGAGAAGGCACTCAAAATTCTCAGAGCCCGTCTCTATGAACATCAGCGGGCAGAGAGAGATGCAGAAAGGGCAGCTCATCGTAAAAGCCAAATTGGAAGCGGTGACAGATCAGAACGCATTCGAACCTATAATTTTCCGCAAGGACGGGTTACCGATCACCGAATCAATCTTACCCTTTATAAGCTTGATCGTGTTATGGATGGCTCTGCACTTGATGAAATCATTCAACCCCTCATTTCAGAAAATCAAGCTGCTCGCCTCGCAGACGTTGGTGAAGCTTAATTTAGTCCCATGGGAATTCCTTCCTCTGAATTTGAATCTCATTTAAAAGACCTGACCTTTCCTGTTGCTGTGGCAGTTTCTGGAGGACCAGATAGCCTTGCCCTCCTTCACCTAACTCACGCCTATGCCTTGAAGAAGAAGAAGCAAATTTTTGCCCTTACGGTTAATCATGGCCTCCGGCATAATTCAGAAAAGGAAGCTCTTTTTGTCAAGAAAATCGCAGAAGGCAAGGGAATCCCGCATGTGATCCTCAACTGGATAGAGGACAAACCCTTCTCACGTATTCAAGAAAAAGCGCGCGAGGCCCGTTATCATCTCTTATTAAAATGGTGCAAAGATAACGCCATCCCCACCCTTCTTTTAGGGCATCATCAGCAAGATCAAGAAGAAACCTTTTGGTTGCGTCTTTTTTCTGGAAGCGGCCTTGATGGGCTCACGGGAATGAAATACAGAATAGAGCGAGAGGGTATACTTGTCGTTCGTCCCTTTCTTTTCTTTTCAAAAGAGCGTTTGAAGGCCACCTTGATAGCGGAAAAACAAGGTTGGATTGAAGACCCTAGTAATAAAAACACAACTTATTTTCGGGGGCGGTTTCGTTCTTTTGCAGAAAAAGAAGGCTTATCCAAGGCGCGTCTTTTAAACGTTATGACAAAACTTCAGGAAGATGCGGACTTTATTCAAAATTCTTTAAAAGAAGCGCTCCATCAGACGGTTCATCTTTTTGAGGAGGGGTATTTTTCCATTCAAAATGAGGCTTTTGAAAAGCTTCATCCTGCGCTTGCAAAGCGAATGATTTCTTTTCTTGTGCGGTGGTTTTCAAAGGACTCTTATCCACCACGATCAACACAGGTTGGGGAGATTTTAAAAAAACTCAAAACGACTAAAGCCTTTACATCAGGAGGAGCTTATTGGATTCCCCAAGCAACTGAAATTCTGGTGCTTCGCGAAGTTGCCGCGATGGAAGGAATGATTTCTCTTTCAAAGCTAGAGAAACCCTTTCTTTGGGACAATCGGTTTTGGGTTGATCCTCTTTTAAAAAATCAGGTTTCCAAAGAGGAAACCTTTCTCGCCCCCTTGGGGGCGCATTCCTTTCCAAAGGAAAAAATCATTTCTTCTATTCCTCCCTCTGTCTGGCCCACTTTGCCTGCCCTTTTAGCAAAAGGAAAGATTGTTTCAATCCCCCATTTTTGCTATAATATTGATAAGGATGAAAATCAACGAAAGTTTTTTTATTTGAAACCTCTCTTTTACGATTCCTTAATGTTTACTATATAGAGTTTATAGTATTTTAATGAAAGATCACACATGAACCGTAACTTAGCGCTTTGGATCATTATAGGATTGTTTCTTGTAGCAATCTTTAACTTGCTTCAATCCCCCCCAACACAAAAACAACAAGTAAGCATTGACTATTCGACATTGATGCAAAATGCCAAAGAGGGGAGCATCCAAGAAGTATTGATTCGTGGCAATATGGTAACAGGACAATTAAAGGATGGAAAAAATTTTTCGGCCGTCATTCCGCCTAACGATCCCAACTTGCTAAAAAGCCTCACAGAAAGTAATGCGCGTATTAAATTTGCAGCCAGTGAGGAGGACGTCCCTGGTTTTTTCCAAGTTATTCTCTCCTGGCTTCCGATGATCCTTCTCATCGGCGTTTGGATTTATTTTATGCGCCAAATGCAATCGGGTGGAAATAAAGCCATGGGCTTTGGAAAGTCCCGTGCTCGTCTTATGGACGACAAAGCGTCCCGCGTCACTTTTAAGGATGTAGCGGGCATTGACGAAGCCAAAGAAGAAGTTGAGGAAGTTGTGGAATTTCTACGTGACCCTCAAAAATTTCAACGGTTGGGTGGAAAAATTCCCCGTGGACTTCTTCTTGTGGGCCCCCCTGGAACAGGTAAAACCCTTCTCGCCCGCGCCATTGCTGGAGAAGCAGATGTTCCCTTCTTCTCTATCTCGGGATCTGACTTTGTGGAAATGTTTGTAGGTGTCGGTGCAAGCCGCGTGCGTGATCTTTTCGATCAAGGGAAAAAGAATGCTCCTTGTATCATTTTCATTGATGAACTCGATGCTGTTGGACGCCACCGTGGCGCAGGGTTAGGTGGGGGAAACGATGAACGAGAACAAACCCTTAACCAACTCCTTGTAGAAATGGATGGCTTTGAAGTCAATGCTGGCGTTATTCTTATTGCTGCCACAAACCGTCCAGATGTTCTTGACCCCGCTCTCTTAAGACCAGGACGCTTTGACCGACAAGTTGTTGTCCCAAATCCTGATGTGCTGGGACGCGAAAAAATTCTTACGGTTCACTCTCGCCATGTGCCTATGGCCGAAAATGTTGATCTTAAAATCATTGCTCGTGGAACGCCGGGCTTTTCTGGAGCTGATTTGGCCAACCTCATCAATGAAGCTGCCCTTTTGGCTGCACGTCGAAATCGCCGTACGGTTTCCATGGCAGAGCTTGAAGAAGCAAAAGACAAGGTCATGATGGGCAGTGAGAGGCGCTCCATGGTTATGACGGACGAAGAAAAACGCCTAACAGCGTATCATGAATCTGGTCACGCCGTTGTTGCCTTCCATACTCCTGCTTCTGATCCAATTCACAAAGCCACCATTATTCCACGTGGGAGGGCCTTGGGAATGGTGATGCGTCTTCCCGAAGGGGATCGTATATCTATGTCCATAGAAAGGCTTTATGCTGATCTGGCTGTGGCTATGGGAGGTCGTATTGCCGAAGAAATGATTTTTGGACCCAATAAAATTACAACGGGGGCCTCTTCTGATATTAGCATGGCCACCCAAATGGCTCGTCGTATGGTTACGGAATGGGGAATGAGCGAGAAGCTTGGCCCCATTACCTATGGAGAGAACACTCAAGAACTTTTCCTTGGCCATTCTGTTACCCAACATAAGAATGTTTCAGAAGCCACAGCTCAACTCATTGATGAGGAAGTAAAGCGAATTGTGGAAGATGCCTATGAAAGAGCTAAGAAAATTTTGACAAAGCATCGAAATCACCTTGAGCTTTTAGCTAAAACTCTCTTGGAATATGAAACCTTAAGTGGCGATGAAATTAATATATTGATCAAGGAAGGAAAGCTCGATCGTGCAAAGAATGCAACCGGTCCTGAGCTCCCTCAATCCTCCTCCATTCCAAGAGGAGGTCGAAAAACGCCCCCTAAAGCCAAAAAAGCCCCTTCCAAAAGGTCTTCAAAACCCTCTCCTCTTCAAAGTGGAGTTTAAGGTAAGGATCTTCTTCAATTTGATCTAATCTTTTAAACTCTATTCTACTGTCACTGATTTTGCGAGATTCCGCGGTTGATCCACATCCGTTCCCTTAAGAAGGGCTGTGTGATAGGCTAAAAGCTGTAGGGGGATGGCATAAACACTCGGAGCTGTTAAATCGCTTGTCATCGGCAATATTAAAAAATGGTCCACAATGTCTTTTAGATGTGCAGCCCCTTTTTGGTCCGTAAGGACCAAGAGAGGCGCCCCACGCGCCGCCACTTCCTGTATATTTGAGGCGATTTTTTCAAAAAGCTCATCATAAGGGGCGACAACAACAACGGGAACGTCTTTCTCTAACAAGGCAATTGGTCCATGTTTCATCTCTCCTGCAGCGTATCCTTCTGCATGGATATAACTTATTTCCTTAAGCTTTAAGGCCCCTTCCAAGGCAAGCGGATAATGGATTCCCCTTCCTAAAAAAAGAACGTTTTTTGCCTTCATAAGAACTTGAGCCAGCCCTTTAATTTGCTCTTCGAGGCGTAAGACTTTCTCACAAAGCGGCGGAAGAAAGCGTAATCCTTGCGCTTTTTCCTTAAAGGCTTTTTCATTAAGAACTCCTTTTATTCGTGCAGCTTCAAGAGCCATAAGGGCAAGGGCGGTTAATTGAGAAGTAAAGGCCTTTGTAGACGCGACGCCAATTTCCGGCCCCGCTTGAGTTAAAAGCACATAATCCGATTGGCGCGCAATGGAACTTGTTTGGACATTGACAAGAGAAAGAATAGTTTGCCCATTAGATTTCATATAATCAAGAGCTGCCAAGGTATCAATTGTTTCTCCGGATTGAGAAATTAAAAGTCCCACTCCCTTTTCTGGCAAAGGAGGCGTTCGATAACGAAACTCAGATGCGATGTCAACCTCAACGGGAATGCGCGCAATTTTTTCAAACCAGTATTTTGCAATAAGGCCCGCATAGTAAGCGGTGCCACAAGCAGAAATAGTTAAGCGTGGAAGGGAGTCCCATGGCAATTTTGGTATATCTATTTTGCCCTCTCTGAGATAGGCATTGAGAGTCGCTTCAATTGTGCGAGGTTGTTCGAAAATTTCCTTCAACATATAGTGATCATAAGATCCTTTGCTGATAGCGCTTTCAGAGAGGTGATTTTCAACAACCGGCCGGCTAACAGGATGATCATTCTTTTCATAAAGAGTCACCCCTTCAGGAGATAAAATCCCCCAGTCCCCATCTTCGAGATAACAAATTTTGTTAGTTAAGGGGGCTAAGGCTATGGCATCTGATCCCACATACATTTCACCCTGTCCATAACCGAGGGCTAAGGGGCTCCCTCCCTTACGTGCCGCAATAAGAAGGTTTTCGTAACCCTTAAAGAGGATAGCAAGAGCAAAGGCTCCGTTAAGTTGCTTGAGGGATTTAGAGACGGCCTCTTGAGGAGTTGATCCCTTATCCATATAAAGGGAAATAAGGTGGACCACAACTTCAGTGTCTGTCTCACTCTCAAAAAGAATGCCTTTCGCTTCAAGCTCTTGACGTAAAGGAGTATGATTTTCAATAATTCCATTATGAACAAGAGAAACTTTTGAGTTCTGATGAGGATGTGCATTGATTTCAATAGGTTGCCCATGGGTAGCCCACCGCGTGTGTCCAATACCATTGTATCCTTGAAGGGGGTCTTCTAAAAATTTTCCCTTTAAGTTAACGAGCTTTCCTTCCGCACGAAGGCGATAGATTTGTCCCTTATGAATAGTAGCAATTCCTGCAGAATCATACCCTCGATATTCAAGCTTTTCGAGCCCATCAAGAAGACGTTGTCCTACGGGCTTATTTCCAACAATCCCAATAATGCCACACATTTACAAAGCTTCCTTCTTCTTTAAGATCTTTTCACGAAGCCTATCTGCCCCTTTCTCAACTGTCGTTTGAAGAGCCCGGCCTATAGCTAAGGCTCTCTCCTTTACATCCTCTGTTACAACGCTTCCCGCCGCTACAATGGCATACTCACCGATGGAGAGAGGTGCAATAAGAGAACAATTTGACCCGATAAAAACACCTTCTCCAATTTTGGTTTTATGCTTTTTATGCCCATCATAGTTACAGGTAATAGTCCCCGCTCCTATATTGGCTTTAGCGCCCACCTCTGTGTCACCAATATAACTAAGATGCTTGGCTTTGGCCTTTGGTCCAAAGGTTGATTTTTTTACCTCAACAAAGTTGCCGATTTCTACGCCTTCTTGTAAATAAACCCCATCCCGTAAATGAGCAAAGGGCCCCACCACAACATTCCCACCCACATGAGTACCACTTAATCGACAAAAAGAGAGGATTTCTGCTCCTTTTTCAATCTTAACGCCAGGCCCTAAAACCACGTGCGGATGAAGAGTAACATCCTGTGCCAGTTGCGTATCGTAACTTAAATAGGTTGATTGAGGATCAAGAAGCGTCACACCCTCTCGCATAGCTTTCTCTCGCCACCGATTTTGAAGGCAGGCTTCAGCAAAAGCTAAATCTTGACGAGAATTCACCCCAATAAATTCAGACGCCTCACCCTCAACAACCTGACAAAAATTCCCTTTTTGACGTGCGATTTTTACAAGGTCCGTCAAATAGTATTCCTTGGCCGCATTTTGAGGCGTAAGGATCGCGAGAGCTTCGCGAAGAAAATCCCCCCGCACTAACATCACTCCTGAATTACAAAGGGAGATCTCCTTTTGCGAAGGCGATGCATCCTTATCTTCAATAATCTCCTCCAGGTTTCCTTTTTCATTCAGAAGAAGGCGCGCATAGTTTTGCTTATCCGGAGGTCTCATGCCGAGGGCAGTCACGGATGTTTCGGGGCTCCTTTCAACAAAGCTCAGTATTTTCTCGAGGGTTGCCTTTTGAATAAGGGGCGTGTCTCCATAAAGGATCAGAACATGCCCATCAGCTTTAAGAAAGGGCAGCGCATATTTAACCGCATCTCCCGTTCCTTGAGCTGGATGTTGGACTACTGTTTTATGGGGAAAAGGAATTTGAATGTCTTGCAATGAAGGACTTACAACAAGAACTGTTTCAATGGGCTTCATTTGACACGCAAGATCAAGAGCATAATGAACCATCGGACGGCCCCCAAGGGAATGGAGAACCTTTGGCAAATCGGACTTCAAGCGTGTTCCATGACCGGCAGCCAAAATGACAACTTGTAAAGCGTGTTTCATAGGTAACCTTTCAGGAACGGTTTATCATAGCTTACCTTGGTTGGCCAGGACAGATCACATCAAAAAACATAACAAAATCTTTCTTTGACTGCTGGATCTGCACTAAAAAAGATCACTTAGGGAATTGAATCTATAAATCGATTTACTTGAGAGCTAACTTTTTAACATAGAGATCAACAAGTCTATATAAGGTTAAATACTGCTCTGGTTTTCCCACCATATAAAATCGCTGAAGTGAAAGCTCCATGACTGTTTTTTTCAATGCTTATTTTCAAGTCTTTGAAAGATTTTTCCTTGGATATTTGTCGGTCAATTTCATTCAGCAAAAGAAAGCCAGCAATAAATGTTTCCATTCTTCCAACACCAGCATTGCAGTGAACCGCTATGAAGGAAGAAAGAGAATGACTCTTTCGCGTTTCTAATATTAATCTCAATAATTCAGCTGGACTTGCGCCTCGGTTATCTTTCCATGCATCCGTCCAAATGTAATGAAGTTTATATGGGAATGGATTACTTTCCTCGCTCTCAAGGGGAATTTTTAAAAAAACATCCTACCATTGACAATTCCTTCAACGGATATCATGGTCAGTTACATATCAGTTGAACGGAGAATGTCAATGCGGTTTTTAAAAACCAAACTTTTGCCCTGTTTTATTTTACTTGTACTTCAGACCATTGGCTTTGCTGTACCATCAGATTGGCCAAAAGATGGTATTATTGTTGAGCCAGATATGGGTCGTACACCTCTTCTCACCGCTTTTGATGATGCAAAATCATCACTTTATGTTTCAGCTTACAAATTAACGGATAAACGCTTGATTGAGGGACTTGGAAATGCAGCGAAACGTGGAGTTAATGTTAATGTTCTCGTAACAAGAAGTATATATACTCGACTAGAAGAGACTAACCCCGATGAAACACCTATTAAAAGACTTCAGAAAATGGGAATTATTGTTAATATATCTCCAGAATTTTTTGCTCAAACACATTATAAATTGGTCATTATTGATGGGACTTATGCCCTGATTGGAACAGGGAATATGTGTGATGAGGGTTCCTTTGATGATTTTGGCGACCGTGCAGCAGAACGTGATTTCTGGACAACTGTGACAGATAAAGAAAAAGTAGATGAATTAGTAACAGTATTTTTGGCTGATTTTACTGGAAAACCAATTAAGATCAAAGAGAGCTCCTATTTTGTTTGGAATCCTGATCATGGACGCGCTCCAATTTTAAAATTCATTAGGTCAGCAAAGTGTAACCTTTGGATTTATCAACAAGATATCCAGGATCGCGTAATAGCTTCTGCTATCGCGGATGCAGCAAGAAGAAAAATTGATGTTCGTTTAATCATGTCTCCTTTTCCCTTTAGTCCAAAAAAGGACAATAATATCCCTCACCAAAATATGATCCGTGAAGCCGGAGGGAAGGTTGGCATGAGTACTAAGTGGACGATTCACGCAAAAACCATGTTAGCTGACGTGGGAACCCCTGATGCAAAGGCTCTTCTAGGCTCTGCTAATTTTTACCCCAACTCACTTGAACATAATCGAGAAGTGGGAATGATTATATCAAATCCTGAGGCAATCAAAACTATGAAGACTACTTTTGAAGAAGATTGGAAGATGGCTGACTTTACGCCAAGAAAAGAGGAGGAGGAATTACACTAAGTACATAAAAGTTTGTTAGGTCATGAGCTTTGGCTTGTTTTCCCCCATGACTTCCCTTAGTGTGGTCCTATCATTTTGAAAGGAAATTCCATGGCGAAAAAAAAGACAAATAGTAAGGAAAACCCAACTCCTAAGACAGAAACCCAAGCTCCCTTAATGGTTAATGCGCAATATATCAAAGACCTTTCCTTTGAAAACCCCTCTCCTTTAACCCAAACAGCAGTTGAGGAACGACCTGCTATCTCTGTTAATATTGAAGCCCAAGCCCATAATATTGCCGATCGGTCTTATGAGGTCGTGTTACGCATTCGTGTAGACGCAAAAAGGAAGGAAAATCAAGTTTTTCTTCTTGATCTGGAATATGCGGGAGCTTTTACTATTGGCAACGAGGTTCCTGAAGAATACCTTCGCCCTATTTTAATGATTGAATGCCCTCGGATTCTTTTTCCTTTTGCCCGCAATATTATTGCAACAACAACTCAAGAGGCGGGATATCCTTCCCTTCTTTTAACTCCAGTTGATTTTGCGGAACTTTATCAACAACAAGTCTCACAAGAACAAAAAGACATTAGCAAACCAACCCAGCCAGAAACGCTGCAATAAGTAATCCAACATGGCCTTAATGACTAAGGTAGAGGATTTAGAATGATACATTCGTCTCCTCAATCTTTTAAACCCGGCATCCTTTATATGTTGGGAGGCATGTTTATTTTTTCCGTTATCAATGCAATTGTAAAGGACATAACAGTCGACTATAACCCCATTCAACTTGTCTTTTTTCGATGCTTTTTTGCATGCCTTCCCATTAGCCTTCTTTTAAGCCTTCGAGGTCAATGGATGTTGCCATCCCCATCTCAATGGAAAATCCATCTCTTGAGGGCCATCCTTATTGCCCTCGCTCTTCCTGTGCTCTTCTTAGGAATCGGCCTTTTGCCCCTCTCCGATTCAATGGCTCTTTATTTTTCTTCCACGCTTTTCCTTGTGATTCTTTCATATCCTATTTTGCGAGAAAAAGTCACGACCATCCAATGGCTTGCTGTGGGGATTGGATTTATAGGTGTTATTGTGATTGCCAAACCTACGAGTGGCATTTTTCATTACGGGGCGCTTTTTGTCATAAGTGCAGCCTTTATGGAATCAATGTGTAATATTTATGGACGTCTTTTATCCACCACCCACAATAGCTTAATGATTACTTTTTTGGGGAGCCTTCTTCCCTCCCTTATTCTTCTTTTCATTCTCCCTTTTGTATGGGTAACCCCAGATCTCACTGGATGGATTGCTCTCCTTTCTTTAGGTTTTGGAGGTGGTTTAGGCCAGCTTTGTATTGTGCTCGCTTATTGTTACGCTCCTCCTGGAATTTTAGCGCCCATGATTTATTCCGCCATTCTTTGGAGCGTTTTTCTAGACATCATCTTGTGGGGAAATTGGCCGACTAAGTCTTTGATTATAGGATGTGGTATTATCATTGCATCAGGACTCATGATTGTGTTTTCCAAATCTAAAGAAAAGGAGCACGATAAGGGTTGACCTTACTTTAAGTAACTTATATGGTTCCCGTCATTCGGGCGCTTAGCTCAGTTGGTAGAGCATCTGACTTTTAATCAGAGGGTCGTGGGTTCGAATCCCGCAGCGCCTACCAGGGAAATCAAGAGGTTCAGAGGGGTTGAGAAAATCAGGGAAATTGTCTAGGTAGCATATAGGTAGCAGATGAAAAAGTCGTTTTTAAAGATGAGACTCCTTTACTTTTAGAAATATATATTCGTCGCAAAGGAAGGGGGCTGTACCCTCTTCTCTGTAGTGATTTAGCCGTTTTCATCCTCCGTTCTGGCGTTTTCCAAAGAACACTATCAACACCAAGGGTTTTGGCTCCCGTATTTGAAACCACTCGCTTAACCGTTAATAATTTAGTAGAAAACGAGTGGGTTAAAAGCTATCGTAAAGTCCTCACTCTACCATAGCGTTTTTCTCGGAGAGCCTTTGCAGTACGCATTTGCAGCCGTTTTATTCTGTAACCACCTGTTGCTAGTTAATGGTATTCCGGGTTATTTCAGCAGCTGAGGATCCACGATTTAAGGCATAGCTTTGCTTCATTTGCTATTAAACAAGGCCTAGATCTTTATCAAGTTGCCAAATTGTTGGGACATAAAAATATTCGCACCACCACACGGTATGCACATTTAGCCAAAGAAGACCTCATTAAAGCTTCTAATATTGTTGGGCAAATGTTTGTGAAATAAAAAATGGTTTTTTCCTGCCAATGAATACCTTTTTCTCAACGCTGTTTGATAATAATTCAAGTCGTTCTTTATGACGTCCTCAAAAGCCTATGGAAAACAATGGTTCTACGCCTAATCCCTAAATGATTAATCCCTGCCTAATCCAGGATTACTTATTTTTTGAGTATAGGAAGCAAAACGCCTTTTGCTTACGCTCGAGTGTTGCTCATGTGCCTCCTTGTATTTTGTGTCTTCGCAAATGAGCAACGCTTTATCAATTCTTATTTGGGAGGGTTATGTTCAAAAAAATCTTATGTTTGCTGCTTATTTTTCAGCACATCAACATTTATGTTCTCCAGGCTGCTTCTGGAGATATCGAAATCCTTTTTGAAAAAGTAGAGGATCTTAGGCCTTCCAAAGCCCCTCCCTCTCTAAAACAAGAGCCCCTCCAATCGTCTTCCTTACGTTTAAAGGTATTAAAAGGAGGGAGCAAAATTTTCAAAGGCATCTTTGATGCAGACTCTCCTTCTCTTCTTCGATTTAAAAAGCCCCCCATTTTCACTGGCCCTGATGAAGTTGGTGTAGGGCTTAGCTCAGATTTCAAAACAGTGCATATCCATTCCGCGCTTGAGGGGGACAAATTCTCTCTTCATTTAAACGCATATGGATTAGCCTTGCTTCAAGGGGGAAATTTTTCAAAGCATTTAAGTATTAAAACCTTTGGAGAAATCCTTACAGATAGACGAGCTATTAAAGCCAGAAAGCTTTCTCTTAATGGCAGCAGCATTACCCTTTATAGTCCCTTAACTGTCGGTGAACTTTCCTTAACAGGGCCAAATGGAATAAAAAATGCCCCTGAAGGGCAGATTCACATTCAAAGACAAGCAGATATATGGGAGGGGAACTTTACAAATGAGGGGCGAATCTTTGGACGCCACGGGAGCTTTTTGAATCTTCATAGAAACGACTTTACCAATGATTATATCCGCCAAACAACAACATCACCCTTTCATACATTCATAACCTGGGAAGGAGATTTTAAAATCCTAGACGTAGGTTTTTTCCTTAATGCCTTCCCTATAGGTCCTCAAGGATCTATGACAGCTGATTCTCTGACGATAAAAGCAAGGGCATTGCTTAATAAAAACCAAATTCATGCAAATAAAAATCTCACAATGCGCTGCTTAGAAGACCTTACAAATGATGGCGAAGGAACACTAGAAAGTGATCAGCTAGATCTTAGAGTTATAAGACAGACAAGCAATAGAGGCCTCATGTCCTCAAGGATCTTTTCATTAGTTACAGGAGAGCTAGAGAATATAAGAATCATTGATATCTTACAAGAAGGTTATATTCTTGGGCGAGGTAAACGACAAAGCTTCGTCAATGCTCCAAGCGGACAAATTATATCTCATGGAATTCTTAAGTTTATAGGGGACGGCCTTCTACATAACCAGGAAAATCAAACATCACGAGGACTTATTGATGCCCTTCATCTTACAATGATGATGGGAAGTGTAAAAAATGAAGGGGATGTCGTCGCACGCAAAACAGCAAATTTATGCTTTAAGGCATATCTAAATTCAAACACAGGCGTTTGGTATCTTCCAAACCTTGGAGAGATATCATCAGACAGCTTTGCCAACCAACAATCAATTTTCTCAAAAACTTTTCACTTAACTACCCGGGCTTTTGAAAATTTTGAAAAAATCTTTAGCCTTGAAGACGTAGGGCTTAGGGTCAAGCAATTGTTTTTCAATGCACGGGGCGCTTTAATATGGGCTCATGAAGGCATGTTTCTTCAGGGCCAATGTGAGGTTCAAAATTTAGGAAGATTAGAAAGTCAAACATCAATAGATTGTGCTTCTCGAAAAACCACCAATCTTGGACAAATGGTTGCACAAGAACAAATTCACATCCGCACTCAATCATCCCCCTCTTCTCCAAGAACAGAACCACCCACAGATTTTGACAATAAAGGTCTGATTATAAGCCCTAAAGTATGGGTTCAAACTCATGCAGGATCAAATACCGGAGCCACAAATGAGGCGATTGATAGATCTCGCAGGGATCAATTGAAAGGGCTCCTTGCCTCAACATCTCTTCTCTTAACGATCACTGATCTCTTTACAAACTTAGGACATATGGTGGGTGGAAGGCTTATTAAACTTGAGGGGAATGGAACTTTTAAAAATGAGAAAGACGGAGCTCTCAATAAGAGCGATATAATTGAGTCCCACCTTCAAGGCTTTGAGAATAGAGGTATTGTTCGAGCTTTTGGGGCTCTCATTTTTGATCAACTAAAGAGCGGCCTTGATAACCTTGGACTTATGCTTTCTGAAGGAAGCGTCGCTCTAACATCTAGCTCCAAGGTTACAAATAACGGAGTGATTGAGGGAAGAAAAGGGGCAGTTTCAGTTACAGTTCAAGAGTTGGAGAACTATGGTTTACTAAACGCTCTTGGAGGGCTCCTTTCTATTGTAACGAATTGTGGTATAAACCAACGCCTTATCTTTGGACAAGATGGAATTGATCTCACTATTGGCGAGCTCTTTACAAATGCCAGAAAAAGCCTAACCGAATTTGGTCGAATTGAAACTCCTAAATCCCTGACAGTTAGAGGTCAAGGTAGATTGTCCAATGACGGTGTTGTTTCTTCACAGGAAGATGTTTCTGTTGAAACGAAAACCGTTCAAAATAGTCCCGAAGGGGTTGTCGTTGCAGAGAAGACTCTTGCCGTAAGAACAGAGTCTTTTGATAATGCAGGTGTTGTTCAAGGACAAAAAGCCACAGACGTAAAAACAACTCAACTTTCAAATACTGGAAAAATCACCTCTCCAGAAGGAACTGTTTCACTTACAGTTTTCACAGGAAAAAATCAAACAAAGGGAGTGATCGCAGGCAAAGCATCCCTCACCATGCGTACAGAAAAATCTTTTTCAAATGATGGCTTGATGGAAAGTGAAGATACGTGTTTGCTAACAGGACCTGGGACATTTACGAACAATACTCTTTTACAAGGTAAAGGAAGACTCACGGTCGATCTCCATACTCTAGCAAACCGTGGGAGAGTATTTGCTAAAGAGGCGCAATTTCAAGGTCAATATCTTAGCAATGAACCGCAAGGTTTAATTCAAACGAGTGGATCCCTTGATATTTTAGGGGCAACTCACGTTGACAATGCGGAAGGGGCAGCAATTGTAACCCAGTCAAGCCTTTCAGCAGAAGAAAAAACTACGGTCTCCAATAGAGGCCTTATTTCTGGAGATACTCTCACTTTTAAACAACTTTCTTTCGAGAACGAAGGCCGAATGGAAGCACGTGGAGATATTTCTTTCCCTGATGTTCGAACCTTACAAAATAGAGAGAAGGGCAGTTTTGTTTCTCAAGAAGGAACAATTGCCTTACCCCAGGTACAGGATTTGGATAACGGGGGAATCTTCTCAAGTCAGAAAACTCTCTCTGCAAACAATCTCTCAAATTTCCAAAATAGTGGGACAGTTCAATCTGGTGAATTTCTGCTCTTAACTTCCTCTGGGGATCTTACCAGCCAGGGAAAGCTAGTAGGACGATCTGGATTACTTCTTAGGGGAAAAAGAGTAGATATTCAGGGGAACACTCTTTCAGAAGGAAGCCTAGGAATTCAAGGCGAACGCATCCAAAGTTCAGGCCTTATCAGAGGGAAAAAAGATGTGACCTTAGGTGGATCCAAATCCCAATCCCGATCTCTAACATTGCATCCGGCCAGCAAAGTTGAAAGTGTAGAAGGCACCGTAAGCATTCAAGGAGGGCAAGTTGAAAACTCTGGTTTGGTTAAAGGGAAAAAAGGATCAACATTAGTTGGATCCCAAACACTCACCCTTCACCCAACAAGTAAGATCGAGAGTGAAGAAGGTGTTGTTAAGGTTGAAGCTCCCACCCTTTCTCTTGCAGGAACGCTCGCAGGAAAAAATGTAGATATTAAACAGACCGGAACGAACCCTCTTTCTTTGCAAAACGTTACGATCACACCTCTTGAAAGGTTTTCCCTTGATACCAGGGGGGGCTGGGATCTTCAGGGCCAAGCTCAGACCATTGGACACAGTGTTCATTTAACGGGTCCTCTCCTTAACCCCGCTAATCTAACGATTAAGGGAGATTTTACCTGGGATGTTCCCAGTGGGTTTCAAACAAACTTCAACCTGTTTGTGGAAGGCGTCCTGACATTGAATTTTCAGGGCCCCTGGACAAACTTTGGAAATGTTCAAGGCCAAAAGGGCACACATGTTCAAGCCACAAAATTCTTAAATCACGGAACATTTTATTCCTATGGAAAGACGGTTTTTGATTGCCTCTATGGTTTTGACAATTATGGTCAGATGGAGGTGTGGGGAGAGTGTGATATTCAAACGAATCAAGGATCTATTACCAACCATCAAGATGCACAATTTTGTCAGAAAAATATTGCTGGTTCTCAGAATCTTGTAACCTTTCATGCTGCTAAGGATGTGCTTAACGAGAATGGGGTTGTTTCTATCCAAGGAGAAATACACTCAGCATCAAATCAATTTATTAACAAAACACTGTTTCATGCCAATCAACCTGCAACACGTAAATACCCTGATCCTCATCCCCAAAGACATCGCTACAGGTGGAAATCTCAAAAAACCCCTCCACTATTAGATGCGGCAAACTGTGTTAAAGATGTTCCTATTTATAGAAATAAAACTAAAGAAGGAGCTCTTTTCCATGCGGGGAAAGCTGTGATTACAGCCAACACCCTTTTAAATGATGGGAGCACAATTACCACTGAGAGATATTTTACTTTCCAAGGCCCTACTTCCCAAGGTCCTCTTTTAAACAACTTAACTCGCGACTTCCATGAAACTGGTGAAATGATGGAAATGCATGTATCATCAAGCTCCTCTACTCACAAAGGCCACCACAGAATTGGACACCGAAAAAAGAAAACCACGGTTGAGGATCATGTTTCTTACCCAATGGTCCCCTATGATATGGTTTGGAAAAGATTTCCAGCAAGACTCTATTCAAAAGGAGGAATGTCTCTTCCAAGGCATCAGAACAATACAGGAGACATCAAAGCCCACTTTGCCCATTTTGGGGGTGAATCTTTAACTAATGTTGGAAGAAGAGATCTTAGTCACCTTTCCAAAACCGTTCCTCAATTTACCCCTGTTGCGGATTACTTTAGTTCCTCTGAACTCGAGGGGCCCAGTTTTTTCCGACATGATTCAGAGAAAACAACAGGGTTTGCTATTGTTCCAATAAAACCGGTTCATCTGCCTTCATCAGAGGCCATAAGAGCTGAGCTTCATCCTAAAGCTTCTTCTCCCTCCTCGTTACAGTCACCTCTAGAAACCTTTGTTCAAGCTCTCGAACAAAAACTCTCTCAAGCCTTTGGGCAGAAAAAAACACTCGGGCGCGTAGAAGCGCTCCCTGGCCTTTGGGAGCCTAAGTCCGAAGACGTTGCTTCATTTGAAGCAACTTTAAATCCCTCTCTTCTTGTACAAGTGCCTCCTCGTATTGCTCTCCTTCGGGACGCCTTACTCACAGGGGGAGAGCGGATGCACCATCATCCAGCCCTTTTAGCAGAGCTTATAACCAAGATCTTTTTGGATGCTATTGGATTTGCAAGCATCTCCCAAAAAATCACCACGCCTGAACTACTCGCTCGCGTATTAGAGGAGCAAGGCTATTTAAGTGCTCGACACCTTCATGGAAAAAAGCCAGTTCCCGCGCCGGTTGGTTGGGACACCCTTTCCCCCGTAGCTCAACTTTCTCACCAACAACGTGAGCTCATTGAAAGAGCAGATATCGACCATTTCAAAGATCCTGCCATTATCTATCGGGTTTGGGAAGACTTTGGAGAACGCGTTCTTTCGGCTGTCGTCATTCTTCAAGAAGCTGTTCGGGAAGCCTTTAAAGTGGTTTCTGGACGTATCCTTGCCACATATCTCTGTGTGGAAACAAAGGAAGCCAAAAACGTTGAAGGAACGGTTTTAGGCACAAAGGCTCTTTATATTAAAACTCAAGGAGATACCTCTAATGTGGAAGGAACTTTGGGAAGTGAGGGGCTGACAGTTGTTCAAGCGGGCGGTAACCACTCAAATCTTTCGGGAACCATTGAGGGTAAAGATGATGTTCTAGCTGAGGGACAAAATGTTGTTTCTCAAACCCTCATGACCCGAGAGGGAATTTCTGGGGGATATCAAGATCGTCCTCATTCAGAGGCTCGGTTCCTTTCTCATCAAGGAAACTTACATGTTAGAGGACTCGATCTTTTATATGGCAGAGCCACGAGATATTCGGCAGGAAAAAGCGTCAATCTTTCCGGCGGGAAATCCGGCGTTGTTCTAGAGTCCTTACCTCTCGAATCAGAGGTTAATTTTTCAGGTGACGATTATAGCTATCACCGACATACGCTCTCACACCAACGCTCAGCCGTTCTCTCAGGGACTGATGCAACCCTTACCTCAGATGGTGACCTTATCGTTAGAGGTATGGACCTTACAGCAGGAGAACAAACGAGCTTCCGCATAGAAGGAAATTTTTACGATATGGATGTTCACGATAGCGTTGAAGAAAGCTCTTCACAACATCACAAGAAAAAAGGACTCCTTGGAAGTAAAAAATGTACCACTTCAACCCAAAGTAGCAGGAGTACTGCGCGAGGGAATACCTCCAGTCAAAAACGGTTTTCTGGCAAAGTCAAAGGAGATGCGCGTCTCCAATCAGCAAGCATCTCTGTCACTGAGCCTGATAAAAGCTCGCTTGAAGCTCGTCGGATCAGCCTTGAAGGTGGACGATCCTCTTCGGGATCTTCCTCTCAACGACAAAAGAAAAGTGCATTTACACGCTCCGCTAGAGATGAAGGAAGCACAGCTACAACCCATTCAATGACCTCTTTAACTCCTGGAATGGCGTTAAAATCAACAGAAGGTATGGAAGTTACGATTAATGGCACCCTTGATCAACTTGAGCAAAACCCAGCAACAGCCTGGATAAGGGACGTAAGGAAAATTCCT
>MEMA01000004.1 GCA_001767835.1 Alphaproteobacteria bacterium GWC2_42_16 | reverse complement strand
TTTGTTTTCGTTCATCATTAAACGACTTGGAGCCCTATGCTCCAGGAGACATTCTCCCCTATCTCAGGGCGCTATTACAGTATGTAGTTTGTCTCAAATGTGTGGGAAAGTTATTTTTTGCGTTACCAAAGGCGGGCAATGACTTTTCTTGACCCGAGGATCCAATATGTATAATTTTGCAACTCCCTCTATGTCCAATTCAATTCATGTCCGTGGGGCACGAGAACATAATTTAAAGAACCTTGAGGTGGAAATCCCTCGGGATAAGCTCGTTGTCATCACAGGACTGAGCGGATCAGGAAAATCCTCCCTTGCCTTTGACACTATCTATGCAGAAGGGCAACGGCGCTATGTGGAAAGTCTATCAGCCTATGCTCGCCAATTCTTACAACTCATGCAAAAGCCAGATATAGACTCCATTGAGGGCCTTTCCCCGGCCATATCCATCGAACAAAAGACAACCTCCCGCAATCCTCGCTCCACAGTAGGGACGGCGACGGAAATCTACGATTATCTCCGGCTCTTGTTTGCGCGTATAGGAACTCCCTATTCCCCCGTGACGGGACTCCCCATTCAAAGCCAAACCGTCTCTGAAATGGTGGATCGCTTGATGGAATTACCTCAAGGAACACGCCTTTATCTTCTAGCGCCTATCGTCCGTGGGCGGAAGGGCGAGTATAAAAAAGAGATTTCAGATCTCCGGAAACAAGGCTTTCAGCGCCTTAAAATTGATGGCACTCTGTATGAGATTGATGCCCCGCCCACTCTCAATAAAAAGGTAAAGCATGATATAGAGGTTGTCGTAGACCGGATCATTATCCGTTCTGATATCGGGCATCGTCTTCCTGATGCGATTGAAACTATTTTGCGCCTTTCTGATGGACTTCTTTATGCTGAAAATGTGGACACAAACGAGCGGCATACTTTTTCAGCCAAATTTGCGTGTCCCGTATCCGGCTTTACCATTGATGAAATTGAGCCTCGCCTTTTCTCCTTTAATAGCCCCTTTGGGGCCTGTCCAGTCTGTGATGGGCTTGGGGTCAAGATTGTTTTTGATCCTCACCTTATTGTGCCTAATTCTCAACTCTCCCTCAGAGAAGGGGCAATAGCTCCTTGGTCAGGTGCTTTTTCCTATTATTATCAACAAGCCTTGGCGGCCGTGGTTTCAAAGTATGGTGGCGATATGGACCAGCCCTTTCATAAGCTTCCTGAAAGAACCCGAGAGATCGTCCTACATGGCTCTGCAGGAGAAATCGTCCCCACAATTTATAAGGATGAGGCGCGCACCTTTACCCAGAAAAAACCCTTTGAAGGCGTACTCCCAGCCCTTTTGCGTCGTCAGCGGGAGCGGAAAGAACGGTATGGGCAACAACAAGAGGAAATGAATCGTTATCAAAGCACTTTGCCTTGTGAGGATTGCCAAGGTTTTCGCCTGAAACCTGAGGCTCTGGCTGTCAAAATAAATCAGCTCCATATTGGACAAGTGACAGATATGTCTATTGGCCATGTGGCTGAATGGTTTCAAACGCTCCCCAAGCATCTTTCTCAGAAGCAAAAGGATATTGCCTCCCGAATCCTCAAAGAGATCCAAGAGCGTTTAGGCTTTTTGGTCAGTGTGGGGCTCGGCTATTTGTCATTATCACGAGCTTCTGGCACGCTTTCCGGGGGGGAAAGCCAACGGATTCGCTTGGCATCCCAAATCGGTTCAGGATTGATGGGAGTTTTGTATGTGTTGGATGAGCCCTCTATTGGGCTTCACCAACGGGATAATGACCGCTTGCTCACTACATTGAGGCGTCTCAGGGATTTGGGAAACTCGGTTCTTGTGGTGGAGCACGATGAGGAGGCTATCAGAACAGCCGATCATGTAATTGATATGGGGCCGGGTGCTGGGGTGAGGGGAGGGCACATCGTGGCTCAAGGAACGCCTCAAGACATCATCGAAAATCCAAAAAGTCTTACGGGCCAGTATTTAAAGGGCGTTAAAAAAATTCACATACCGAAAAAGCGGAGGAGGGCCAAAAAAAACCAGGCCTTAAAGGTGGTTGGGGCTTCGTGTCATAACCTTCAAAATGTGACTGTGGAGTTCCCCTTGGGGCTTTTTATTGCAGTGACCGGTGTTTCAGGAGGGGGAAAATCTTCCTTGATTATTGAAACCCTTTATAAGGGCCTTGCCAAGCTTCTTAATGATAGCGCAGAAATTCCAGGCCCACATAAAACAATTGAAGGGATCCATTTAATTAATAAAATTGTGGACATTGACCAATCTCCCATTGGGCGCACGCCTCGATCCAATCCTGCGACATATACAAGTTTGTTTACACCCATTCGGGAGTGGTTTGCTGCTCTCCCTGAAGCCAAAGCCCGCGGTTATTTACCAGGACGCTTTTCCTTCAATGTGAAAGGGGGACGATGTGAAGCCTGTGAGGGAGACGGGGTTATCAAAATTGAAATGCATTTCTTGCCCGATGTATATGTGGAATGCGACCAATGCCATGGAAAACGGTATAATCGGGAAACGCTTGAAATTAAATATCGAGATAAGTCTATTGCGGATGTTTTGGATATGACTGTTGAGGAAGCCTTAGACTTTTTTGATGCCATGCCGAGCATTAAAGAAAAGCTTTTGACTCTCTCTCAAGTGGGCTTGGGATATATTCACTTAGGCCAACGGGCAACGACCCTTTCAGGGGGAGAGGCTCAACGTGTCAAACTTTCAAAGGAACTCTCTCGCCGCGCCACAGGACAGACCTTATATATCTTGGATGAGCCCACGACAGGACTTCATTTTGATGACGTGCGGAAGCTTTTGGAAGTTCTCCATACTTTGGTGGATCAAGGCAATACAGTCATTGTGATTGAACACAACCTTGACGTGATCAAGACTTCAGATTGGATTATCGACATCGGCCCCGAAGGGGGAGACGCTGGTGGACGGATTGTGGCAACAGGAACTCCTGAAGACATTATTCATGTGACGCAGAGCTATACAGGGAAATATTTGAAGCATTGCTTGGTATGATAGTAATGGGTATAATAAAAAACGGTTGTGGGTGATCAGAACTTTCTTACCACGAATATTAATCTGCTATTGGTAACGATTTTTTAAGTTTTTTTGTCTATTTCTATAATGAGAGAAGTAAATTTATTAAAACGAAACCAAAGGAGAAATGCCATGGATTTAAAATCACTCTCACCTTTTAGTCGACATCATACTCACCTGAGAAAAAGTGAACCTTTTGAAGCGATGCGTCATGAGATCAATCATTTGTTTGACCTGAGCCCATTCCATAACTTTAACATGGGCGGTATAAAAGTTGATATGCGCGAGAATAAGGACGGCATAACCGTTTCTGCTGAGCTTCCTGGGGTTAAAGAAGAAGATGTTTTTGTCTCTTTGACCAAAGATCTTTTGTCCATTCAAGGGGAGAAAAAAGTTGAAAAGGAAGAAAAAGGCGAAAGCTATTATATGACCGAAAGGTCTTTTGGAAGTTTTAGCCGAACTCTTCGTTTGCCCTATGATGTGGAAGCCGCAAAGGTCAATGCTGAATTTGACGATGGGATTTTAACAATTAAAATTCCTGCGCCTAAGACGCGCATTGAAAAAGAAAAACGCATTGCAATTAAGAAAAAGAAGAAATAAGGCTGAGACGATCTTAATGAGTATAAAGTCCTATAAGTTTTGTCTCCCCAAGAATATGGCCTTGAATTGCTTTTTTAAGCTCTTCACTCTCAAGGCCAGGAGCGAGGTTAAGGGGCGCATCTAAGGCATAAAGTTTAAATTCATAATGATGAGTGCCGATAGGCGGTTGTGGACCGTTATAAGATAAATTTCCCCAACTGTTTTTTCCAACAGTAACTTTCTTGGAAAGGTTTGAACCTCCCTCAGAAATATGGGTGAGGGAAGGGGGAATGTTATAGAGGACCCAATGAATCCAAGTCCCTCCCGGGGCATCAGGATCCTCGCAAACCAAAGCCAATGACTGTGTGCCTTTGGGTATATTTACCAAGGAGAATGGAGGGGAGACGTCAAGCCCATTCTTTGAGTATTGCTCGGGGATAGGCTGATTGTCTTTAAAGGCAGGGCTTAGTAATTGAAAGTGTGACGCCGCAACGAGAGGCAAGGAAAACACGAGGAGTGTTATGGTTGTGATAATAAGTTTCATAAGAGATCTCTCTTGTTTTAAGGTTATGATTAAAGGATGGAGGAGGGGCATGTCTACCCATAATCGCGGGGCGTCACTTCCAAAAAAAAATGGCCGAAGATAACTCCGGCCATTTTTCGCGTTAGATTAATGCCTTAGTAGATACAAAGGGGCCCAACACAAAGGCCTCCCCTATCATATGGACCATAGTAATAATAAGGATCGTTATAGTAGTAATAAGGATCGTTATAGTAGTAGCGATGATGTCTGCCCCGCCAACTCGCTTGTACGATATTGCTATCGCCGCTTTTGTATTGTAGCGCAGCATCATTTGCCTCTACTGGTGAACTTGCTCCGAGCATAACAACAACTCCAAGAGCGAGTGAAGATGTAAGTAAAGTTTTCATATTTTCCTCCTTAATGTAAAATGTATTTTTATTATTATATTATTCATAATAACATATTAATTATTTATAAGTCGTTAATATGTTATTTGTTGGTTGTGAAAATGTGTTTTACAGCCACTGCTTGCATTTGCAAGTACTCTTGAGCATAATGCGCGCCATGAAGGACCTATTTTCGACTGTAAAAGCAATAGATGAGACTTATTCAGCCAAGGACATTGAGGTTCTTGAGGGGTTAGAACCCGTAAGGCGACGACCTGGTATGTATATTGGCGGCACGGATGAGCGCGGCCTCCATCACCTTGTGGCTGAAGACATTGATAACGCTATGGATGAGGCTGTGATGGGGTATGCCGACCTTATTGAAGTGACGCTTCATAAGGATCGCTCTGTTTCCGTACGGGATAATGGACGCGGCATTCCCATTGATCCCCATCCAAAATTCCCCAACAAGTCAGCTTTAGAGGTGATTTTAACGACTCTCCACTCAGGGGCTAAGTTTGGGGGAAAGTCCTACCTGACGTCGGGAGGCCTCCATGGGGTTGGGATTTCTGTCGTGAATGCCTTAGCTTCGCGCCTTGTTGTAGAAATTTCACGCAATAAAGAGCTATGGGCACAAGAATATGCGGAAGGCCTTCCTAAGGCGGGCTTAGTAAATAAGGGCTCCAGCCCTCATAAAAGTGGCTCCTATATCCGTTTTATTCCGGACCCTAAAATTTTTGGAGACAATGCTCATTTTAACCCTTCGCTTCTTTATAAAATGGCCCGCTCTAAGGCCTATCTTTTTAAGGGCGTGACGATCTATTGGTGTTCAGAGGAAGAAACAAGTGAAGGAGACACACCTCGAGAGGCTACCTTTCATTTTCCGGGAGGTTTGTCCGATTATTTAAAGGAGGTCCTTTCGGACGTGCCTTTAGTGACCCCGCTTTATTTCTCAGGCGAATCCCAGTTTTCAGAAGGAGGAGGACGGGTCGAGTGGGCGATGGCTTGGCATATGGAGGGTGAGGCTTTTTCTTCCTCCTATTGTAATACGGTGCGCACACTAGAGGGAGGTAGCCATGAAAATGGATTCCGCCAAGCTATTGTCAAGAGATTGCGGGCATATGGTGAGCTTATTGGAACCAAAAAGGCCTCTGGAATTACGCCCGAGGATTGCTTTAATAAGGCCTCCTGGGTACTTTCTGTCTTTTTAAGTAACCCTCAATTTCAAGGCCAAACGAAAGAAAGGCTTATCTCTCAAGAAGCTGCCCGTTTGGTTGAATCTTCCATAGGGGACTATTTTGACCATTGGTTAACAGCCAATTCTGAAGCCGCTCAAGCCTTGCTCGAGTATGTGATTGAGCAAATGGAAGAGCGGATACGTCGCAAACACCATAATGAAATTACCCGCGCTTCTGCTACGCGAAAGCTGCGATTGCCAGGAAAGTTAGCTGATTGTAGCATGGACTCAGCAGAGGGGACGGAAATTTTCTTGGTCGAGGGGGACTCCGCCGGGGGGTCAGCCAAACAAGCGCGAGATAGGAAGTCGCAAGCTATCCTGCCGCTTCGTGGAAAAATCCTTAATGTGGCCAGTGCGACTTTGGATAAGATGAATGCTAATCAAGAAATTGCAAATATGATCCTGGCTTTAGGGTGTGGTATGGGGAAGAATTGTGATCCCAAAAAGCTGCGCTATGAGCGGGTGATTATTATGACGGATGCGGACGTTGATGGTGCGCACATTGCCTCCCTTTTGATCACCTTTTTCTTTCAACAAATGCGCCCTCTTGTGGAGGCGGGACGTCTCTATTTAGCGCGGCCGCCTCTTTATCGGCTAACTTATGGTGGAAAAAGCATTTATGCTCATGACGATGCTCATCGAGAAAAGCTTTTAGAGACAGAATTTAAAGGCGTGAAGAAGGTAGATGTAAATCGTTTTAAGGGCCTTGGAGAGATGCCTGCAGCCCAATTGAAGGAAACCACTATGGATCCGAAAAAGCGAACCCTTCTGCGGATTTTTTTGGATGACCGAGATGTGGTTACCTTTGTGGATGATTTAATGGGCCGCAGCCCAGAAAAACGCTTTGCCTTTATTCAAGAAAACGCTCAATTTGTTCGTGACTTAGACGTATAAGCGCTCTAATGTAAGAGCTCGGTTCCCTCAGCTTTATGCGTGTCAATTCCTGCTTGGAGTTTGTCCTCTTCTTCATCACGCCGGTCTTTCTCAAGCTGTTTCTGACGTTGAAGTTCTGACTCTTCTATATGAGGTGGAGGAAGTACAGGGCTTGTAATCGCCACTATAGGCAGCGTTTCCTCAGCATTATTTGGTAGGTTTAACTCCCCTGAAGTTGAAGTGCCAACATTTTGAACGTCTTGTGTTTGAGGCAGAATCTCAGTTGGGTTTGGAATAATAGGCGATGGAGCTGCAGGCGAGCTTTCAAGGGTCTGAGTTTGGACGGAAGACTGCTTCGGAGGCAAGTCCATAGGAAGGGTTTTAGGTTGAGGGGGTTGTTCTTGAACGACAATAGTTTGAGGTGGATTGTAAGTGTGTTGAATATGGGTGTGTTGAACGTGTGTTGTGCTAGGAACCTTTTGTTTAACTTTTCGATAGTTTGGATAACTTAGAAGTTGTCTTTGGGTCCTTGCCTGCTCTTCGAGAGCTCGAACTTTATAGCTTTCTATAATTAGCTTTTGTTCTTGATATTCTTGATCTTTTACGCACTGGGCAAATTCAGGGGTTCCCCATTGAAAACCATAATCTAAACAATTCGTACGATAAACATTGAGCTGCTCTTGACGAGTCATCGGGGCAATGCAAGAAGATAAACCAACAGCAATTCCTATAACTAACAAACGTTTCATAACACAATTCTCACTACCTAAAAATAAAATCAAAAAATTAATAATGTATATACGTAACCATCTAAATAACATGTCATTATATTTTTTCAACACTTATTTCAGAATTAATTTGTGTCCGCTACGGTATATTCAAAAATGTGAGAAATCTCTACTCAGAGACGCTCAACAATTTTCTCCTTAATTTTTCCAATGGCTTTGCCGGGGTTGAGGTCTTTAGGGCAGGTGTTCGTGCAGTTCATAATGGTATGGCATCGATAAAGCTTAAAGGGGTCTTCAAGGTTATCCAGCCGCTCTCCAGTAACCTCATCGCGACTATCCACAATCCAACGATAGGCTTGTAGCAAAGTGGCAGGGCCAAGGTATTTATCCCCATTCCACCAATAGCTAGGACAGCTGGTCGAGCAACAAAAACAGAGGATACATTCCCACAATCCATCAAGCTTTCTCCTCTCTTCAATGCTTTGCAAACGCTCCTTATCAGGAGGAGGTGCTTCATCAGACTGTAACCATGGCTTGATAGAGGTATATTGAGAATAAGCAAAATTAAGGTCTGGTACCAGGTCTTTCACCACATAGAGATGGGGCAGGGGGGTGACTTTGACGTCGGATTTACACGCCTCAATATGTTTTGTACAGGCAAGCGTGTTCGTGCCATCAATATTCATGGCGCAAGACCCGCAAATCCCCTCACGACAAGACCGGCGGAAGGTTAAGGTTGGATCTACCTCATTCTTAATTTTGATCAAGGCATCCAGAACCATAGGGCCGCACTCATCGAGGTTAAGCTCATAGGTATCAAGACGTGGGTTTTCCTTGGTATCCGGATCATAACGGTAGATGTGAAAGAGCTTCATCCGAGGCCCTTTTGTGGGGGAGGAGAAGGTCTTTCCTTTCTTAATCCTGGAATTGGGGGGAAGACGGAGTTGTACCATGATGGGCCTCCTTTTAATAAACGCGTTCTTGAGGTGGAATAACTTCCACTTCTGGGGTAAGCGTGTAAAGATGAACGGGACGGTAAGTGAAAGAAACCTTATCCTTCTTGAGATGCGCTACCGTATGTTTCGTCCAATTTTTATCATCCCGTTTAGGAAAGTCCTCCCGGGCATGAGCACCTCTGGTTTCCGTTCGATTGAGGGCTGAATGAATAGTCACCAAAGATTGCTGGAGCAAGTTTTCAAGCTCCAGTGCTTCCACGAGATCCGAATTCCAAATCAGGGAGCGGTCACTTAAATAAACGTCCTGAAATGAGGACACTACATTATTCAGTTTTTTAATGCCCTCTTCTAAATGTTCTTTGGTGCGAAAAACGGCACAATGATTTTGCATAATGCGCTGCATATTCAAGCGAATCTCAGACACTTTGAGGGAACCTTTTGCATGACGCAAACGATCGATCTTTTCAATGGCTTCCTGTCCATCTTGCGGGCGAAGGGGCTTTACAGCAGTTTCTTTGTGAATGACTTCAGCTGCGCGATAGGCAGCCGCCCTTCCGAAAACGATAAGGTCGAGAAGAGAATTGGTACCCAGGCGATTTGCTCCATGGACTGAAACGCAGGCTCCTTCCCCAATGGCCATCAAACCTGGAACGATTTGTTCCGGGTTTTCTTTGGTTGGGTTTACAACTTCCGCCAGATGATTTGTGGGAATGCCTCCCATATTATAGTGAACCGTTGGAAGCACAGGAATTGGCTCTTTAGTCGCATCGACACCTGCAAAGATGCGCGCCGTTTCTGTAATACCAGGGAGACGCTCGTGAATAATTTTTGGATCTAAGTGCTCAAGATGAAGGTAAACGTGGTCCTTTAAAGGACCAAGGCCACGGCCAGCTTGGAGTTCAGTGGTGATGGCGCGGCTTACCACATCACGTGAGGCGAGATCTTTAGCATGTGGCGCATACCGTTCCATAAACCGCTCGCCTTCGCTATTGGTGAGATAGCCTCCTTCACCGCGCGCTCCTTCAGACATAAGACAACCAGCTGTATAAATGCCTGTGGGATGGAATTGAACAAATTCCATGTCTTGAAGTGGCAGCCCCGCTCTCAAAATCATGGCATTCCCATCTCCTGTACAGGTGTGGGCTGATGTACATGAGAGATAGGCGCGTCCATAGCCACCCGTTGCAAGCACAATCATATGGGCTGCAAATCGATGGAGGGTGCCGTCTTCTAAACTCAAAGCCGTCACACCACGACAGGTGCCGTCTTTATCCATGATAAGGTCGATAGCAAAGAATTCGTTAAAAAATAGAGCCTTATGCTTTAAGGCTTGTTGATAAAGGGTGTGGAGGATGGCGTGGCCCGTTTTATCTGCAGCTGCACAGGAGCGTTGTGCCATAGATTTTCCATAATCGATGGTGTGTCCGCCAAATTTCCGTTGATAGATAGTTCCATTTTCCGTTCGGGAAAAAGGAACGCCCATGTGCTCGAGCTCGATGACAGCCGGAATTGCGTTGAGGCACATGTATTCGATAGCATCCTGATCTCCTAGCCAATCAGAGCCTTTAATCGTATCATACATGTGATAGCGCCAGTTATCCCCGTCATTCATATTATTCAGAGCGGCGCTGATGCCTCCTTGAGCTGCCACTGTATGGCTGCGGGTGGAAAAAACCTTAGTGATGGACGCGGTCTTAAGCCCAAGGGCTGCCATACCTAAGGTAGCTCGTAAACCCGCCCCCCCTGCGCCAACAACGACAACATCGTAAACGTGATCCGTGAGTTGGTAGTCTTTCGCCATGGCTGCGCCTTCAGGTTAAATAAATTTTGAGAATAGAGAGGATAGATAAAATGGCTAAAAAGAAGCTTAAAAGGTGGGTGCCCATAACCAAACACCAGCGTGTGAGTTCATGAGGAACATAATCTTCCCAAATAACCTGCATGCTTAAGGAAGCATGATAAAAAAGGACAATAATAAAAGAAATGGCTAGAGTTACTGTCCAAGGAGAAGAAAAGAAATGGATAGCTTCTGGATATGGTGCAGAAAGTAAAAGAAGGAAAAATCCCACAAACCACAAGCCTAAAGGAATCAAAGCAAAAGCTGTGATACGTTGTAAGAGCCAATGATAGACGCCACTTTTGGCCGATCCGAGTCCTTGGGCACGTTTTAAGAAAGATTCATATCTCATAATAATCCCTTCCCATTCATGACGCCCAAAGCCCAAGCCACGCTTGTTAAAAAAATGGATGCAAAAATGACAGTCCATCCTGATTTGCGTACAGTTGAAAGCTCAAAACCAACGCCGATATCCCACAACAGATGACGAATACCATTGCAAAAATGATAGAAGAAGGAAAAGGACCATCCCAAAAGAATGATAAGCCCAAAGGGGCTTAATAGGAGGGTTTGCCCTTGGATGTAGGCTGTACTTCCAGCAGCGAGCAACACAAACCAGAGAGCCCAAAGAAGTGATCCCCCAAAGAGCACGATGCCGGTTCCTCGGTGCATAATGGAAAGAACAGAAGTAATCTGTGGTTTGTAAATCAGCAGATGAGGAGAGAGAGGACGATTAATCTCTTCTTGAGATAGAGGCATTCTTTATCCTTCTTTTTTACACTCTCTGCTGTTTTACCCCTCTTCACCATAGGCGTCAATTGTGGTTAATCTTTCCACGCATCACCCCATTCTTTATTGCGGGCTTCTAGGTAAACTTCTCCATCACTTTTGGAAAGGATAACCCGCTCAAGATCTCCCCTATCGTTACAAAGATCTAGAATTACATGCCCCGTTTTTCGGATGGGAGCTTTAATAATGCGCGCTCTTGGTATGAGTTGAGGGTGGGGAGAAACAACCACATAGGAGTACTTTTCATCCTCATAAGGTAAAGTTCCTTTCTTGGCGCGGCGATGGTATTTCCCTCGAGGAATACGCACACTAAAATGACACCAGTCTTTCTTTCCTTGACTAAGAGACGCAAGGGGACATGCGTTATTTTGAGGGCAGGGGGCTATGATATGTGCTCCGTGCTCAACCAGAAATTGGCGTGCGCCTAAAATAAGTTTATAGCCATCCGGCGTGCCGGGTTCAACGATAATAAAAAGTTTTTCTGCTGCACCATAGGCCCGCGTTAGCACATGAAGACGTTCCTTGGGCGTGAGCTCATTGAGGACATACGAAAGCGTCACTACCTCATGAAGAGGATAAATTTCGTCTGCGGTCAGATCGTTTCTACACCAAGAAAGTTGAAGGGGGAACAGTTTATCTTCCGTGAGGCCTTGGCCTAAACGAAGGAGCTCTATATCTTTTTCAAAAAGGGTCACGCGTTCCAGTTTTGGCATGGCATCTCGTGCGGCCCATGCGAGACTGCCTACACCAGATCCTAAATCAAGGACACTTTTAACTGACGAGAGGAAAGGTTCAATCCTTCTAAAAATATGACGTGTGGCTCCATAGGTTGCTGGAAGGCGTGCAGCAATATAGGCCTGACGGTGTGCTTCTGTTTCGATAAATTTACCTTCCGCATAGCGCCTTGAAAGATCAAAGCAAGCATGTCTTAATTTATCCGGAGGTAGCGGAACCAATGTTCGATCAATAGCATTTGATAAATCTAAAGGAAGTGCTTCCAATGATTTCTCCCTATTCTATATTTTACCTTATTAAATCACGCTTTGTCTTAAGATTCTATGAAAAATTTCTTCCAGGTTTTTTGTTGAACGTATTTTTCAAGATGATGAAGAGGGTATTTTAATTTGTTGTTAATCTTGTTCCTTAATAATGGGGAGGTGACGTTAAAAAAACAAGGGAGCGCATCCGTGAAAAAATTATTATGCTTTGGGGTCGTTCTTCTGTTTTGCTCTGAAGCCAAAGCCCTTGAATGCTATGACTTAACCAGCGAAGAAGCTGCCGCTATCCTTGATAATGAGCTTGATATGATCCAAGACGAATGCATTCGTTGGAAAGTAGCGAACGTGGGGTGGGAGCTAACTTGCCTTGATTATTGTCCCGTGGGGGATTTTGAAGTGAGTGAGGTGGTCGTTAAAAATGGCCAGTGTGTTTACACCATTACCAACCTTGCTCCCCAAGATGTGTTAGGAGAGTCCACGACAATTACTTTGAAGCCAGATTAGCCGCGTCCTGAACCCCTGTCTTTTTGCTCGAGGTCTTACAAAGAAATGAGAAAAAAATTAAAATTATCGCTTTTAGTATCTCTCCTCTTTCTTCCTCATGCCTTATGCGCGGAGGATGGACCTCAAGGGTTTATCTTTCCCCTTAAACCCCTCCATGAATACAAGGGGCCCCTCGATCAGCGGCTTACAGGCGAGATGAATTCCTTCATCAATGAACCCCGTGGGGATACCAGTGCAGGATGTTCTTCTTGTCGGGGCAGTTGATAGAGGCTATTGACTCTTCCTCTTTCAATGATCATATTCTTCATATGACCTATAGCAAGTTCACAAAAAGTGCGCTTCTTTATAAGCGATAAGTTGCTACCTTGTTTAGCCTAAGGGCACTTTTCTCATTTAAATTACATGAATATTTTTCAACAAGGAGAACTTGATATGATTATTACCTATGCTGATTTTGAAAAAGTTAACATTTGCTCAGGGACAGTGGTGAAAGCCGAGCCTTTTACACGTGCTCATAAACCCGCTTATAAAGTTTGGGTTGATTTTGGTCCTGAAATTGGGGTTTTACAAACTTCAGCTCAAGTCACGGTTCACTATGAGCCTAAAACCCTAGTGGGAAGGCAGGTTTTGGGAGCTGTTAATTTGGGATCAAAAAATATTGCAGGTTTTGAATCCCAATTCCTCATGTTAGGATGCCAAGATAAACAAGGTGCCGTTTGCCTTGCAACCCTTAATCCGCGCGTTGAAAATGGGCAGAAACTTTTTTAATCTTCCCAGGCTATATATTTAGAAGAAAAGAGAATGACACAGCCTGTAAAGGTAAGATGTCATTTTTCAAGATATCTCGAGCAGGAGAAAATTCTTATATCCTTAAAAGGATCAAGGATAAGGAGATCTCTATCTCCTGTTAAAACAAACTCAGCGCGACCACTGATAGCTAAGCTTAAAAATTTATCATCTTTCGGGTCTCTACAAGCTTTTAATGAAACGACATTCTGAACAACCTCCACAATTGAGGAGAGCTGGCGGAGAAACTCTTGTCTTTCCTCAAGAGAAAGATAAGGATCAAACTTTTTTCTCCCTAAAACATCAGCCAATTCGTATAGAACTTCTTCTGAAACTAAAGGAATGCCAGAAGATAGCGCTTTTTGAAAAGCTTTTCCTGGCAGTGAGGAAGGCAAAAGTAGCTGACTAATGAAAATGTTTGTATCAACAACAAACCTATTGCTTTGAATCATCCTTTAATAACGCCTCTAATTTTTTTTCGGTCAATCCTCTTTCTTTAGCTTTCTGGGCAATCTTCTCACAAAAAATATTAAAGGCTTCAAGTTGAGTTCCTTTCAATCGATTATAGTCATGCATTGAGAGAAGGACGGCAATATCTCTATGTTGACGCTGTATTATAACAGGTTCTCTCTGAGACATATCTATTATCATACCTAAGGATTGCTTGGCTTCTGTAGCAGAAATCGTACGCATAAGTTTTTCCTCCAATCATCTATATAGTCTATTATAGATATATTAGACAAAATAGCCAATATTTTTTGTATCTTGCCTCCTATTTTTTCTTTTGCACTTAAGTTATTGCTTAACATGTCATTTGTACATGTTAAGTTTTATCCATATCTAGTAAAATTTTTGAGGAATTAGATTCAGGAGGATATAGTGAAACGGCTCTTTCTATTAATGTTTGGCTTTGTGGTCTTGCAAGGCTTTAGCGGAGCAAGTAAGTACATTCCCTTGCTGGGAGCTCAAAAGGAGGCGCCTCCGGTAATCCCTCCCATAAAGCCCGTTAAGGTCAGTGAGATTAGCGCTAATGTTTTTTCCGCTGTGTATGACTTTTTGAAAGATTTGCTGGAGAAATCTTTTGAGGCCTTTGTCTCTCTCAAGGACTTTGTTGAAACAGGGGAATGGTTCATCTCAAGCCTTAAAAACCCTGAGATGCGAGCTCTGCTTGGAAGTTTTAGCCTTCGTTTCCTAATTGCCTTTCTTGCGGCGTTTGCTGTTTCGCGAACATTAACTGTTTGGCTACGGCCAAAAATAAACAGTTTTCTGTACAAAGGAAAAGCTCCTTCTCCTTATAATAAAGCAAACCTCTTTGTTGCTACTCTTCTCTGTTGTGTTGCCCCCTTAGTTTTTGGCTTTCTTTTCTATGCCATTTTTCGGCTCTTAGGCCCGCAGACTCTTGTCATTCTAGAAATTATTAGAATGATAAGTTCAGGAGCTGTGACGATATGGATTCTTTTGAATGTGGCCCATCTTTTCTTGAAGCCCGCATCGGATGATCATAAGCATATTCCTTTGAAGAGAAAGACTCTTGCGTCAGCCTATCGCTGGATCCGACGCATGGGGATTATTGCGCTCTTTGGATTTTTTGCTATGGAAGTTGGCTATTTAATTAATCTTCCTGCTTCAGGTGAACGTTTGCTTCTGCAAGGTTCTACTTTAATCATTCTTGTCCTTGCCATATTCATGATGGCTTCTTTGCATGACGAATTAAAGAACTACTTCAGAAAAGAGCTTAAAAAGCCTAAAATTACGCCCCTGAAGAAAGCAGTATTGAGTTATTTAGGATATATTTATATTCCGCTTATTGCTTTAATCATGGTCAGTTATATGAGCTGGATCACGCGAAAAATTGATCCCTTCCAAAGTATCGTTTGGAAAACCTTGCTGACGGTTTCAGTTTTTCCTCTGTTGAGGATTGCAAGTTTTGAAGTACGTAAAGTTCGCATTCTTGTCTTTGAGTATTATTTGCGCCATCACTTTCGTCCTTTAGCCTTCTTTATTCGCCATTATGGAAGCCAATTAGATTTTTCTATTATTCTTTTACTTAAACTTGCTTCATTTATTCTCATTCTTGAATTGTGGGGTTGGGATCCAACATATCTTCTCTTCTCGCCCATCGTTAAGCTTTTGGCCCAAAAATCCTTTAGTATTTTTATGATTATCTTTGTGGCACTATTGATCACGCGTGTGGGGAACGATTTTCTTAAGCGTTATTTAAATCGAGAAAAAAAGTCCTTGGATGAGACGAAAATTCAAAGGCTCGCACGGTATAAAACCATTTCAAGTGTGAGTCGAAATGTCCTGCGTATTGCTGTTTGGACTCCTGCGATTTTGTTGATTATTATAGAGCTTGGTGTTGAAATTGTTCCAATCATAGCCACTGTGGGTATTCTTTCTATTGGTCTCTCCTTTGGTGTGCAATCATTAATTAAGGACTTTGTGACAGGCTTTTTTATGCTCTTGGAAGACGCCTTTGCTGTGGGTGATTTGGTTGTCATTAATGATCAAATGGGACGCATAGAATCCTTAACTATACGCGTCGTACGTCTTCGTGCGTCTGATGGGGCTCTTTATATCTATCCCTACGGAAGCATCACAACTCTCTGCAACCAAAACAGGGATTATTCGGCAGCGGTCATGCTCTTTAAAGTGGGAACTGAAGCTAATATTGATGAAGTCTTTGAAATCATTGAAAAAATTTCGTCAGACCTTCGTAAGGATAAAGGCACAAAATCCCTCCTGGTCGAGCCAGTTGAAATCAGCGGGGTTAACGAAGTGAGTGATTATGCGTTTGAAATAAGAGCGATTCTAAAGACAAAGCCCGGCCAGCATTTTAAAGTAAAGTGGGCTTTTAATCGGCTTTTAAAGAAATATCTCCAAGAGCATAAAATACCGCCGGCAATCCCCCGCCAGGTCTCTTTAGAGTATCGCATTGAAAAATAAGGAATCTTTTTTAACTCTTTCTTAACTTTTGTAACATGCGAAAATTAAACAAAAAATTTCTATTGACTAACTTAAAATCTTGTTTTTCTGCGTGGTTCAATGCCTATGGCATTGAAAGAAAAAAAATGGTACTTATATAAGAGTTGTTAATAAATTGTTAACGATTGTTCGGGATTAAAGTTTTTTTTCTACGTTGATTAAAGTAGATCAGAAAACTCTTTATGCAACTTTTAGCGGAGGGTTAAAATGTCAAAGATATCAACTTCGTTTTCGTGTGGAAGCCATGTAGTTTATCCAGCGCATGGTGTAGGTAGAATTAAATCAATTGAGACTCAAGAGGTAGCTGGGCATTCCTTAAAGATGTTTGTTATTTCCTTTGAGAAGGATCGAATGACCTTGCGACTTCCAGTTGCTAAGGCAAACACATCAGGGCTGCGACCAGTTTCGTCTTCAAAAGAACTGGCAAAAGCAATTCATGCTTTGAAAGGAAGGGCTCGCGTTCGTCGTAACATGTGGAGCCGCCGTGCCCAAGAGTATGAAACAAAAATTAATTCCGGGAACCCCGTCTCATTGGCAGAAGTTGTTCGTGAGCTTTATCGTACGGCAAGCCAACCTGAGCAATCCTACAGTGAGCGCCAAGTGTATCAAAATGCTCTTATACGGCTTGCTGGTGAAATAGCTGCTGTTGAAAGTATTGATCCTGAGCATGCAGTTCAAAAAGTTGAGACTATTTTAGCTGCAGCCTAAGTTTTCTTCGATCCCTGATTTTTCTTGATTTTTTTGAGAAAGTCGGGGATTTTCTTTTTAGAAACACAAGAGAAATAAAGATATGGCACTTCAATCTACTGATGTGATTATTATTGGAGCGGGGCCCGTAGGCCTTTTTGCCATTTTTGAATGCGGCATGATGCGCCTTAGGTGCTGTGTGATTGATGCTTTAGATATTCCAGGAGGCCAATGCGCAGCCCTTTATCCAGAAAAACCAATCTATGACATTCCAGCGCACCCCAAAATTTTGGGAGGTGAGCTGATTGATCAACTCAAATGTCAAGCCGCTCCCTTTAAGCCTGTTTATTACCTTGGTCAACAAGTCCTAAAACTTGAAAAAAATGCAAATGATTTATGGCAGATTGAGACTTCTTTGGGGCAACAAATCGAAGCAAAGGCCGTTCTTATTGCAGCGGGCGTGGGGGCTTTTGGACCTAATCGTCCGCCACTAGAACACCTTGAAAGCTTTGAAGAAAAAAGTGTTTTCTATTACGTAAAAAATCGTGAGGATTTTCGTGGTAAAAATCTTGTGATTGCGGGGGGAGGGGATTCAGCGGTAGACTGGGCCTTGTCCCTTGCTGAAATTGCAAAAAAGGTCACAGTGGTTCATCGTCGCTCCAAATTCCGCGCAGCCCCTGAAAGTGAAGCAAAACTTCAAACTCTTGCTAAGGCAGGCAAGATTGATCTTGTCGTTCCTTTTCAGTTAGAAAGTCTTGCAGGGCAAGATGGCGTTCTTGAGCGTGTCACGGTTAAGTCCTTTGAAGGAGAGACAAGAGAAATTCAAGCGGAATTTTTGCTCCCCTTTTATGGACTTGCTATGGATTTAGGGCCAATTGCCCAATGGGGTCTTCAGCTCAACACTAGTCATATTCAAATTGATCCTAAGGACTGCTCAACGAACATCCCAGGTATTTATGCCATTGGAGATATTGCTTACTACCCTCACAAGCTTAAACTCATCCTAACGGGCTTTGCTGAGGCAGCCCATGCAGCTTATGCTATAAGGTCCTTTGTTCATCCTGGAGAGATGTATCACTTTGAATATTCGACAACCAGCGGTGTGCCAGCCATAGGCGCGGCTTAAGAGACTTCTCGGGCCTTGTCTTTCTCAACAAGACTTTGTTCGGGTTTTGGGAAAATACAGGTTATCTTTGTCCCTTTCTCAAGTTCTGACTCAAGTTCTAAATCGCCCCCGTGAAGCTCGACCAGTTTTTTGACAAGGGAAAGACCAATAACGGTCTTAGCTTTTTCTCTATCCGGAACCTCTTCAAAATCATTAAATATAAACTCTTGCTCTTCAGGGGGGATGCCTACGCCTGAATCAGAAACACAGATTTCAAGGGTTTCATTGTTAAGATGAGCCTCGACCGTAATAGCCCCTCCTGTGGGCGTGAATTTGATAGCATTGGCAATCAAATTTAAAAGAATCTGTTTGACTCGCTTTTCATCAAGAGGCCATTCTTCAACTAGTTTATGGCATTTAACGACAAGGTATTGTTTGTTTTGTTCGACGGTTTCATCAAAGAAGGTCACAAGAGACTTCAAAAGACTCGGCACATTTGTTGGACGGTGTTCCATGCTTATATAGCCTGCTTCAAGAGAGGCTAGGTCTAAGATGTCATTGACCAGGCCGAGGAGTTTTTCAGAATTTGTTGTGATTCCTTCGACATAATCGATTTGACGTTTGTTGAGAGGACCGAAATACTGCTGAGAAAGAATATCCGTAAAGGAGACAATGGTATTGAGGGGGGAGCGCAGCTCAGAAGAAATGTTTGTAATAAAGGCAGACTTTAGTTTTTCAGCGGTTTCAATCGCTTGTTTTTGTTCTTTTTGAATGTGCTTGATGCGCAGCGTATCCGTAGCGTCTGTATAGCTGAGAAGGTGATCTCCATTAGGAAGAGGAACATATCTGTAGTTAATGATCATACCGTCTTTTCGCTTTAATTGCCCAGTTTTAGGGACGCGATCAGTAATCTCCTCAAGAAACTTGCTCTTAAACCCTTCCCAGTCTTCATCATAGTCGAAGAAATCTTTTAATTTATCAATGATTGTTGTGAGGTGTTGACCACTTTTAACATCATTAACATCAAAGTTCCAAAGACGAAGAAAGCTTGGGTTGAAAATTTTGAGGCGAGAGTGGCTCCCAAAAACAATAACACCTTCAAAAAGGTTATCAAGGGTTGCTTGATAGGCATCCAAGAATGTTTTGTTTTTTCGTTCAAGAGAAAGATAATCAGTCACATCTTCACTCATAAAGAGCAATCCTCCCATGGGATGTGGAGCGCTAAAAGTTCGCAAGGTGCGTTCATCCGGTAGATGCATCAACCCTTCAAGGGGTTCTATTTGCTCTTTGAGCTGCATAAGACGTTGTCTTTTATAGGCCGGGAAATCGGCAAACTCTGGCAATTGGCGGCGGCTACGCAGCTCTTCCAGAACTTCATCTAAGCGGGGATTTGTCTTAAGAAATTCCTCATCAAAGCTATAGAGGGTGACATAGGCTTGATTGTAATATTGGAGGATTCCTTCTCCATCGTGGACGGAAATTGCCGTAGATAAATGAGCAAGAACCTCATCATGGGCTTTGATGAGACGTTTCACCTCCATTCTCACGTCATTAAGTTCGGTGATGTTATGCGCAAGACCAATGGTACAACCTGTTTTGTTTGGGTGAACGGCTTCATAAATTCGGAAATAACGTTTTTGGCCTTCCACAATAGCAGAGCTTTCGAAACTTTGGAGCTCTCCGGTATGAATAGCCTTTCTAGCGAGAACTTTAGCAAAGCGGGGCTGAATAAACTCTAAGGAATCTTCATAGATCTTCTCGGGTGTTGTTTGTAGAGCATTAGCATAAGACGCATTACAAAAAGTGATTTTTTGATGTTCATTCCGTTGCCAAACAAGTACGGGGATTGAGTTAAGGATAAAGTGCAGACTCTGAAGCTGCTCCTCTCGGTTTTTCAAGAGGTCCTGACTAAGTTTTTCTTGGTGCACTTGATCTGTTATATTTTTTAGCCACAAAATAAAACGATCCTCTATAGGCTCACCCTCAAACAAATAAATGGCGTCGCTTTTCGCTGCGTTGAGCCGAAACTGAAATGGCGTCTTTTGATGAAACAATTGATGGAGAGCAGCTGAAAGTTTGTTTGCATTTATAGGATCGAAATACTCCTTCAGCTGGGGGATCGTTGTTGCAGGAAAAGAGGGAGAGCAGTCAGTGATTTTGTCTCCATCACTGATGGCCCAGGCATCTCCCCGACTTAAGAGGACTTTTTTAAAAAAATGCGAATTACTGCGAGATTTACAGCAAAGAACCGCACAGAAAGCTGCTACAAAAAGAAAGAGGGTTGAAAGCGAGAAAGGTAACATAATTCCAGTTGCCCAGCCTAAGGAGGGTATGGCACCGATTAGTACAAATAAACTAATATTTGTTATTAGATTTTTGTATGCCTCCATGCTTGATATTTAGCCATAAAATTTACTTTTTCACAAGAGAAGTTTTAGAAAACCCTTGTAAATCAGCAATTTATTTTATTGCTCGTAGCACATAAGGCCATAGATCGTGGATCAATTGCTCATAAAGTTTTTGCTTAAAGGGGATTACCAAACTGATGAGCTCGTCCTTATTTACCCATTTCCAATCACGAAATTCTGCATGATAGGTATGGACGTTTATATCTTTGTCTTCTCCTTTAAATCTTAACACGTACCAAATTTGACGTTGACCTTTATAACGTCCTCCCCAAAGATGTTCAGCAAGCCCAGATGGAAGGTCGTATTTATACCAGGTTTTTGATTTGATAAGAATTTCTACTTTGCGCGTCCCAATTTCTTCTTCAAGCTCGCGAAGCATAGCCTGGTCCGTATCTTCATAAAGGGAAATGCCTCCCTGAGGCATTTGCCAGGAAGGGCCCTTCGTGTCTAAGCGCTGAGCAACAAGAATTTTATTCTCGGCATTTAGAATCATCATGCCTACTCCTAGGCGGTAGGAGGGATCCCCATAATCATCAAACTTTCGTGCCATTTTTTCTCAAAATTTGTTTCTTTAAAAAGTTTACAATTTTTTAAGAATCTTTATCTAGAGTAAAATCTTCAAAATCTTCGAAAGATTAAGAAAAATATTATCCTTATGGGAGATAAAAATGAAGTTAATGATTTTACCGGTTTTAGTTTTAGGAGTACTTTACAGCTTTAACACCGCTATCTCTGCTTTAACCGCAGAGGAATGCTCGCTTTTAGAAAAAAATTGTTTGTGCATAGCCTTCCCCGGAGCAAGAGGAACGATTTGTACACCCATACAGAATGTGGGGGATAACTTGAGGATCAAAGACAAGCAGTAATTTATTTATCCTTTAGCTTTCCATATTTTTTTTCCAAGGCAACAGCGTGAAGTATATCAATCGCGCGCATAAGTTGGTAATCCTCAGCCTTTTCATCTTTCTTTGTTTTATCTAAGTCGATCTCAATCTTCAAATCAAGTTCTGGCTTTTTCTCCTTCGGAGTATCAAGAGCATGGTCCAAATCCTTCTCAAAAATGAATTTGCTCTCATCTATTTTTTCCAGTTTTCCTTGTAATTGTTCAATGACGATATCTGGTTCAATGCCCTTTGCTTGGATAGAATTCCCTGAAGGGGTATAATAGCGAGCCGTTGTTAACACCAAGGCTCCTCCATTTGTTAAAGGCATCACTGGTTGAACTGAGCCTTTTCCAAAGGATTTCGTGCCCACCACGAGAGCCCGATGATTATCTTGCAACGCACCTGCTAGAATTTCAGAAGAAGAAGCAGAACCTCCATTAATTAAGATGACAAGAGGAATGTTATTTGTTACGTCTCCCCCTTTTGCATAAGCATAGATGTCGGACTTTGGATTTCGCCCGCGAGTTGATACGATCTCCTTCCCTTTGGAGAGGAAAAGATCACTTGAGTCAACGGCAACATCAAAAAGCCCGCCAGGGTTGTTGCGCAGGTCAAGTACAAGCCCTTCAAGCTTAGCTCCCCGTTGTTTTTTAAAGTCCGCTATAGCTTCTTTTATAAGGGGAATGGTGCTTTCATTAAAAAGGGCAATACGAATATAGCCTACATTCCCTTCAAGACGCCATTTGACAGCTTTGACTTTAATTTTTTCACGGACAAGCGTCTTTTCAAAGACAGCGATTCCTTCTCGCTTGATGTGTAGAAGAACTTTTGTTCCAGGTTTTCCACGCAAAAGGTCAACTGACTCGTTAAGGGTTTTTCCCATAATAGGCTTTTTATCAATGGCAATGATGAGGTCTCCGGGCTGAATGTCTGCTTTTTGGGCAGGGGTATCATCGATGGGAGAGACAACCTTGACAAGCCCTTTATCCGAGGTGACCTCCATCCCAAGTCCGCCGTATTCAGATTTGGTTTGAATTTGAAGTTCCTTATAGGCCTTTGGGTCTAAATAGGTTGAATGGGGATCTAGAGCTCCAAGTATACCGTTTAGGGCGCCTGTAAGAAGCTTGTCATCAGAGACAGGCTCAACATAGTCTTCTTTGATACGCTCTAAGATCGCATCAAATGTACGGGAGTCAAAAGAATCGGAAGAGGGGGCCGTTTGATTTTCCGATTCTTTTGAAAGGGTTGCACGGTAGATTCCTGCCACAGCCACGGATGAAAACAAGACAATGGCTATCACTCCTAAAATTTTTACCTTCATTCACAACTCCAATTCATTGAATAAAATAGTCTTTTGGATCAATGGCCTTTCCCTTTTGTCTTAACTCTAAATAAAGCTTTGGGGAAGTCGTTCCATAGCCTGCCATTTTTCCTACTTTTTGGCCAGCATACACGCTTTGTCCTGTTTCTGCACTAATTTTATGCATCCCCATCAAAACCGTATGCACTTTATCACCGATCTCAATAATAAGGATATCTCCTTGATTTTTAAAGGGCCCTTTAAAAACAACAGTACCATCTGAGGGAGAATAAACATCAGCGTTCTTCTTTGTTTCAAAAATTATGCCCTTGGCATGAGGGCTAAATTTCTTTTGAAGATCCTTGTCTTTAACGATTTTCCCCGAAACCGGCTTTTCGAGCCAGCGAAAGGGAAGGTCTTTTTCCGCAGTGGTTTTGGAAATCTTTCGTTTGGTTTTCGAAAGGGCGGTGTCGGTGTCTTTTAAGAGGTCATTAATATCATTTTCCCCACTCAGTTTATCGAGTTCAGATTGGGCAAGCTCCTTAAATTTGGAGGCTTCAAAGGCCTCAAGCTGGGCATGCTGAAAGTCAAGGCCTTGCAGAAGCTGATTTTGGTTTTGCTGCTTTAGTTTTATATCTTGCCTTAAAGCAGAATTCTCAGATGATGCCGCGTGAAGGCGTTGGTATTGCTGCTTTAAGGAGCGGGATAAAGAACGCAGCAGAATAAGGCCCCGTATGGTATCTTTGCTCGCAGCTCCGTCAACTAAGATGCGCAAAGGGTCAGTGCGGCCTAAACGAAGCATAAGGGGGAGTTTGTCTTGAATTTCTTTACGCTGAAGTGTGATGCTCTCTTCCATTTGCCGTTGTTTGAGGTTCAGCTCTTGAAGTTTTTTTTCTAAGGATCCTGCTTCTTCCAAGAGATGCTCCTTTTTCTTTAAAAGATCCACTCTTTCCTTTTGTGAATCTTTAATTTCTTGCACAATATCTTTGCCCCATAATGGCGTTATTGCGATACAAGCCATGAGAATGACAAGGAGATTAACCATTGTTGACCTCTAAAAGGGGCTGGCCGGTCATTGATACGGGCTGAGGAATGTTTAAGATTTTCAGAATCGTGGGCGCAATGTCTGAAAGTTTTCCATTCTTGAGGGTGTTCTTAGGACCATTGTAAACCACAAATGGCACGGGGTTGAGGGTGTGGGCTGTGTGGGGGGTATGAAGCGTTTCATCAAACATTACCTCTGCATTGCCGTGGTCAGATGTGATAATGAGGACTGCGGCTGCTTTTTTAACGGCTTCCATGATTTTTCCCAAACAAGCATCTATAGCTTCGACAGCCCTACGTGTGGCTTCAAAATTGCCAGAATGGCCCACCATATCCGCATTGGCATAATTCACAATGATAAGGGCATATTTTTTGTTTTCAATGGCTTCAACAAGCTTCTCTGTTAATTCAAAGGCGGACATCTCGGGTTTAAGGTCATAGGTGGCCACTTTGGGGGAGGGGATAAGGATTCGTTCTTCCCCGGGGAAAATTTCTTCGCGGCCACCATTAAAGAAAAAGGTAACGTGGGCATATTTTTCCGTCTCAGCCAGGCGAAGTTGTTTGAGCCCACACTGAGAAATGACTTCTCCTAAAATATCTTGAAGCACAATGGGCTTAAATAGGGCTTTTATCCGAGAATTAAGGGCTTCAGAATATTCAGTCATCCCTAAGGCTGTGGCAAATTTGGGGACATGAATCCTTTTAAATTTGTCAAACTTTGGATCGAGAAGGGCCCTTAAAATCTGGCGGACACGATCGGCTCTAAAATTCGCCATGAAAATGCCATCACCCTCTTTCATACCTCTATAAGGGGTAATGGCTATAGGCTCAACAAATTCATCAGTCACTCCCTTGGCATAACATTGCTTTAGGTAGGCAACTGGATCTCGGGCCGAGGGCTTTCCAGCTACCATAACACTATAGGCTTTTTCGATGCGCTCCCATCTCTTATCCCGATCCATGGCATAATAGCGCCCCCCAAGGGTCGCTAGGGAGATGTGGGGATGATCCTTTGTGAAACTGAGGAAAGAAGTAAGGTAGGCCTCAGCGCTTTGGGGCGGCGTATCTCGCCCATCTAAAAAGGCGTGAATGGCGACAGGAACTCCTTGGCTTGCTATTACCTCTGCAAGAGCTTGAATATGGCGCTGGTGGGAATGAATCCCTCCCGGAGATAAAAGTCCCATGAGATGGCAAGTGCCCCTTGAAGATTTGAGGGCTCCGATAAAATCCTTCATTTCAGGCCATTCATAGAGGAGGCCTTGTTGAATCGCCGCATCAATGCGGGAGAGATCTTGGGGGACGATTCGGCCTGCGCCAATATTCATATGTCCTACTTCCGAATTGCCCATTTGACCTTCAGGCAAGCCTACATTAAGCTCTGACGCTTCCAAAAGGGAGTGCGGAGATTCTGCTAAAAGCTCATCCCAATGAGGTGTCTTGGCGCAGCATATGGCATTGTCTTCACCTTCCTCTCGATGTCCCCATCCATCCAAAACGCACAAAACAACAGTTTTCGTCATGCTCTTTTTTCCAATTGCTGTGTGATTCTAGAAAAAAGTGAGTTCAAAAGCTAGGGGAATGTGCAGAGAGTTTTAAGATCTACCTGTACTACTTTTGTTTTTTCTCTTTACGCTTTTTCTCTTTTCTCTCAATTCTCTTTCAGCTTTTTCTCGGGCTTCGTCTAAAGCTTGGCGTTCATCAAGATCTCTCCATTTTCGATCTCGCTCTTCACGAGGGTGTTTTCTTTCCCATTCGATTAACTTTTCATGGGTGGTTACAAGGGTTTGGACACACTCTGATCCTACTTTTAGCCAATCCCTTCTTTTTTTCTTGAGAGAGAGAGGAAGATGGATTGTAGCGGTTCTTGAATATCCAGAACTTCTTTCGCTCATGGCTTGCTCTTCTTTTGACAAGCTTAAAAAGCCTCCAGAAACACGATATTTTGGGTGAAACACATAAAAGACTTGGCGTAAGGATTCATGCCCACACATTTCACAGTGAGGCAATTCATCGCTTTCTTCCATCACTTTAGACTCTTTGATTTCTTCCCAATTAAAATGAGGTATAACAACTTGTCTCCAATATTTTTTCCATGGACGTTGAACCCCAAAAGGGTAGGGGGTTTTATACCAGCAAGACAAATCCCAATTCACGTCTCTTAGGTATTCGAGAAGTTGAGCGAGTTCACGTGTATCTTCGCCTGTCATTGTTTTGTAGAACTTTAGGATATCTCCTTTTTTGCAAGGACTTGAGCTCCTTTCGCCAATAGTGCGTGTGTTTTCTTCGAAAGCTTGTCCGAGCCATTTACATAGTTCTAAACCATCTTTTGTCTCTGTCCAGAAGACCTCCTTATCTTCCGCGCTTTCAAACTCTTTACGAGCATATTCAGAAACCTTTGCCCATATTTGAGTCCAAGCCCTATCTTCTTCACTTAAGGGGATACGTGCTTCTTGGATAAATGTATCTCTAGGATATATATGACTATAGCGACGCATCCCAGCCACTTGGTAAAAGAGCCTCATGTTCGAAGGTAAAAGGTCTCTGTGGTGAGCTGTTAAACGCCTCTCACATGTATTACATACATCCCACCAACTAAAGGCATGAATTTTGAGATTTAAGGGGTTTGTTTTTTCTTCCCCAAGTTTTTCTAATAAAGATGAAAGAAAGAAATGTTCGAAGAAAAGGTCATAGTATAACTCAGAGTGAAGTTCACTTTCTCGCCCCCGATACTCTTGTTCTAAGTCTTTTTCTATTCTTTTACTTTGAGATAAATGTTTTTGTATCCAAGAAGCCCTTATAATTTTCACCTTATTACCAAAGAAAATGCGTTGGACAGATGCCACAGTTGATTCCCAAGCATTTTGAAAGCCGCCGCTAGCAAAAACACAGATTTCTCCTCTTGGGGTTCGGAAGAAGTCTTGTCGTTTCACGGAGTCCCTTGAATCCGTTAAAGTAAAGAAAGGAATAAAAATGTTAGCTGTTTGATCTAGTTTTTTTAAATACACGTTAGCAAGTAACTTTATCTGCATTCCCATGCGAATTACGTCTGTAGGGAAAGAAGGAAGTACGGTTGTCGAAGGAATAGTTTCTAAAGTCGATGGATCGTCTTCTGTATCACTGTCATCTTTTGTTGTAATCATTGCCCGAGAATAAGGGGGAGGGCAATAACCAAATATGACACGTTCAGGTTCCTGAGCGGCTGCAGCAGAGGACGGTAATGATGCAAGATGAGAGTGCTGTAAACGAGAGCGTTTTGGGAGAGTTGCGGGGAAAACTTCGGCTTGTAAAGCTGAAAGGAGATCTTCGCCATCATCATCTTCTTCCTCCGATCCGGCTAACAACGGAGGAACTTCAGCTCCATTATCGCCGTCTAACTCTAAGAGAAGAGAGTCCTCTTCCTCTTCATTTTCCATAAGAGGCAAAGAGGGCTTCGAAGGTATCGATGAAGAGGGTGGAGATTCGCTTGCTGCAAAATATGAACTAATTTGCGTTTGTCCTTTCGGAAGAGGTTGTTTCGCTGCAGGGCGTTTTCTTTTTTTAGCTGTATGTGCGGCTCTGTGTTGTTGTTGAGTTGCTGTAGTAATAGGCCTGCTGTCATCTAATAGGCCGGGCGGGGGCTGCTTTTTTGGGCCTCCCATTACAGGTTGGTCAAGGCATAAAAACAGAAATGTAAAGCTCAAAAATAATAATTGTTTCTTTAGCATAGGCTTCCCAATACATGCGTAGTAAAAAAGAACCGCTCAAATAGTATAAGCTATCAAGGCGGTTCTATAGAAGTTTAAAGGTATATAAAGCTTCTTACGATACAGCTTTTTTAAATTCCTTGCCTGCTCTAAAACGTGGCACTTTCATTGCTGGAATTTTAAGGGGAGCCCCTGTTCTTGGATTACGACCGTTACGCGCTGCTCGTTTTGCAAGTGTAAATGTTCCAAAACCGACAAGACGTACGTCATTTCCTTTTGCAACGGTTCTTACAATGGATTCAAGAACGCCCTCAACCGCTTTCGAGGCTTCTTTGTTTTTTAATCCGGCTTTCTTTGCAACCATTGCAATCAACTCACTTTTTGTCATTTTTTTTCCCTTCATGTTTTATGTTAGGTTAATTTCCTTAATGAATCAGGACTCGTTAAGGATACTAGCATATATTATATAAAGCAATTGATTTTAAAAAAATGAACATTTTATTTGGATTAAAGGCAAGGAAATGTCTCGTTTTACCTTTTATCCCAGAAATCCCTGATCTTAGCAAAGAAGCCCTCTGAGAGGGGGCTTGAATGGGACTTTTCCTCAAGGGCTCGAAACTCTTCCAAAATCTCTTTTTGCCGCTTGCTCAAATTAATAGGCGTTTCCACTTGGATTTGAATATACATATCTCCACGTCCTGAGGAACGTAAGATGGACATGCCTTTGCCCTTGAGGCGGAATTGCTTTCCCGATTGGGTGCCAGCTGGAACCTTAACCCGCGCGGAATGCTCATCAATAGCAGGGACTTCAATTTCGCCCCCAAGGCTAGCTGTGGCCATAGAAATGGGAACTTGGCAGAAAATGTTCGTGCCCTCCCGGTGAAAGAACTTGTGGGGCTTAATATGGAGGAAGATATAAAGATCTCCATTGATGCCGCCTCGTAAGCCTGCTTCGCCTTCACCGGCAAGGCGAATGCGGGCCCCTTCTTCAATGCCAGCGGGAATATTGACGGCGATTGTTTTCTCTTTCCGGATGCGTCCCGAACCATGACAAGTTTTGCAAGGAACGCGAATAATTTCTCCTAGTCCATGGCAATGAGAGCAGGTGCGCTCAATTGTGAAAAAGCCTTGTCGGGCATGAATTTTTCCATTGCCGTGGCAGGTGGGGCAGGTTTCAGGCTTTGTCCCCTCAGTAGCTCCAGAGCCATGACAGGTTTCACATTTAGCATTTGAGGGAATTTTGATGTTCTTCTTAATTCCGCGAAAGGCTTCATCTAAGGAAATTTCCATGTTATAACGAAGATCAGCGCCTCTTCGAGAGGCCTCTGCTTGTTGGGCGCGGCCTCCCATAAATTCACTAAACATGTCGTCAAAGATATTGCCAAAGCCTGAGGATTGAAAATCAAAATCTCCTTGGTAAAAGCCTCCGTGGGGAGCGCCAGCACCCATACCTCCATTAAAAGCGGCGTGCCCCACTTGGTCATAAAGAGCGCGCTTTTTGTCATCCTTTAAGACGTCATAGGCTTCACTGATTTCCTTAAACTTTTTCTCGGCTTCCTTGTCTCCAGGATTTTTATCGGGATGATACTTCATTGCAAGCTTGCGATAAGTTTTTTTAATCTCATCCGCTTTTGCTGAGCGGGGAATGCCTAAGAGCTCATAAAAATCTTGTTTTGCCATTTCTAACTACTCAATTGAAGGAGAGGAGCCCCAGTCTCAATGACCCTGGGTCCCGCGACTTGATCGCGGGACCCAATCTTTGAACTATTTCTTTTTCTTCTCATTGTTTTTACCATTATCATTCTTATCCCCATCAACTTCTTCAAAGTCAACGTCAACGATGTCTTGCTTGTTTACCTTTTCCGATTCATCGGGGATTTCGGAGGAGGTGTCTTCTTGAGCGCCTTCTTGGCTGGCCTTATAAAGAGCTTCGCCGAGGGACATAGAGGCTAATGTAAGGGCTTCTGTTTTTCCTTTAATGAGCGACTTGTCCGTAGATTCTAAGGACTCCTTCAGCTCCTTGATAGCTGTTTCAATCTTCTCACGATCTGTTGGTTGAATCTTATCCTTGTTTTCCGCCAAAGTCTTTTCTGTAGTGTGAATAAGGGCTTCCGCATGGTTGCGAATCTCAACGAGTTCTCGGCGCTCCTTGTCTTCACTGGAGTGAGCTTCTGCGTCTTTCACCATCTTTTGGATGTCTTCGTCCGAGAGACCGCCAGAGGCCTCAATGCGGATTTGTTGTTCTTTACCCGTGGCCTTATCCTTAGCCGAGACATGCACAATACCGTTTGCGTCAATGTCGAAGGTAACCTCAATTTGCGGTACGCCACGAGGAGCAGCAGGAATACCCATCAAGTCAAATTGACCCAAGAGTTTGTTGTCCGCTGCCATTTCGCGCTCCCCCTGGAACACACGAATAGTGACCGCTGTTTGATTGTCATCGGCCGTTGAGAACGTTTGTCCCTTTTTCGTGGGAATGGTGGTGTTTCTTTCAATAAGACGGGTGAAAACACCGCCCAAGGTTTCAATGCCCAAAGAAAGTGGGGTCACGTCGAGGAGAAGGACATCTTTCACTTCTCCGCGCAAAACACCGCCCTGTATGGCAGCGCCCAAGGCCACAACCTCATCTGGATTCACGCCACGGTGTGGATCTTTTCCGAAGAATTTTTGTACGGTTTCAATAACTTTCGGCATACGGGTCATGCCACCGACCAAAATCACCTCATCAATCTTATCGGGAGCAAGGCCGGCATCCTTAAGGGCAGCTTTACAAGGACCAATGGTGCGGGTGATAAGGTCATCAACCAAACTTTCAAGCTTTGCGCGGGTCAATTTAATGTTTAAGTGTTTTGGACCTGAGGCATCTGCCGTGATAAACGGAAGATTCACATCCGTTTGTAGGGAGCTGGAGAGTTCAATTTTTGCTTTCTCGGCAGCTTCCTTTAGCCGTTGAAGAGCAAGCTTATCCTTGCGAAGGTCAATGCCTTGCTCTTTTTTAAACTCGTCCGCCAGGTATTCGACAATGCGTTGGTCAAAATCCTCGCCTCCTAAGAAGGTATCGCCATTAGTGGATTTCACTTCAAAAACACCATCCCCAATTTCCAAAATGGAAACATCGAAGGTTCCACCACCAAGGTCATAGACCGCGATCACTTCGCCTTCTTTTTTCTCAAGGCCATAAGCAAGCGCTGCTGCTGTGGGTTCGTTGATAATACGCAAAACCTCAAGGCCCGCAATTTTGCCGGCGTCCTTTGTAGCTTGACGTTGCGAATCATTAAAGTAAGCAGGAACGGTGATAACCGCTTGGGTTATTTTTTCTCCAAGGAAGTTTTCTGCTGTTTCCTTCATCTTTTGAAGAATAAAAGCACTGACCTCGCTGGGGCTGAATTTCTTGCCTTCGGCTTCAACCCACGCATCTCCATTCTCAGCATCTACGATTTTGTAAGGGACAAGGTCTTTGTCCTTTTTGGTCATTGGATCGTCATAGCGACGCCCAATGAGGCGCTTGATGGCAAAGAGTGTGTTTTCGGGATTCGTAACGGCTTGGCGTTTTGCAGCTTGGCCAACGAGGCGTTCACCGTTGCTTGTAAAAGACACCATAGAAGGGGTCGTACGAGCGCCCTCCGTGTTTTCAATAACCCGGGCGTCTTTTCCATCCATAATCGCAACGCAGGAATTTGTCGTACCAAGATCTATTCCAATTACTTTACTCATTTTTTCCTCTTTCTATTCTTAGGTAAAATTAATCTTCCCTGTATGTAGGAAGAGATTTAAGGGGTTTCAATGGGGTCAGATTTTTTCCCTTTTACGACTCCCACAAGAGCCGGACGCAAGAGACGCCCATGAAGTCGATAACCGACCTGCAGCACATGAACAACTGTCCCTGGAGGTTGATCTTTATCTTCTTGTTCAAACATGGCTTGATGGAAATGGTGATCAAAGGGCTTCCCTAAGGGATCTATTTTCTCAATAGAATGCTTGTGAAAGACAGAAAGGAGCTCTTTTTCCGTAATTTCAACCCCTTCCATCAGGCTGTGCAAAAGCTTTTCCGGGCTGTCATGTTTTTCGGGAACACTTTCAACTGCTCTCCTTAAATTATCTGCAACCGAAAGTAACTCTCTGGCAAAGGTAGAAATTGCATATTTAGTCGTTTCTTCACGCTCTTTTTCAGCCCGTTTGCGGTAATTCTCCAGCTCGGCACTGGTCCGCAAAAATTTATCTTTCAGTTTTTCGATTTCTTCTTGAAGCTCTTCTTCTTTGGAGAGAGTTTTTTGAGTTTCTTCTTCTACTTCAGGATGAGTTTTTTCTTTCTTTGTCATGATTTACCTATCGTTTTGCTAATGAGTTTTGCAGTGTAATCGACCATAGGGATGATGCGGCTATAATTTAAGCGTGAGGGGCCTATGACACCTACGGCCCCGACAATCCGTCCTTCATCGGCTGAGTAAGGCGATACGATGAGTGAACACCCAGAATAGGCAAAGAGTTCGTTTTCAGCTCCAATAAAAATTTGAACACCTTCCGCTATAATAGCGGCGTCGAGTAATTCCACGAGTTCTGCTTGTGTATCCAGGGCTTGAAAAAGATTGCGAATGCGATTGAGCTCGTCCATATGGCGCACATCTTGTAAAAGGTTCGATTGCCCCCGAATGATGAGAGATGTGGCGGTTCCTTTCCCAGCCCATATAGCAAGCCCCTTTTCCACAACCTCTGCAGAAAGGGCATTTAATTGAGTTCGATTATATTCTAATTCCCCTAAGATTTGAGTTTTGGCTTCATACAACGTTTTCCCCGCGAGTCTGTTGTTTAAGTAGTTCCCTGCTTCAATAAAGCTTGACGGAGGGATGCCAAGAGGAACTTCGATAATACGATTTTCCACAAGTCCTTCTTCAGTAATGAGTATCACAAGAACGCGGCCTGGGCTTAAGTTAACAAATTCAACATGCTTTAAAAGGGATTCAGCTTTCGGAGCCAATACAAGGCCAACACAATGACTCAAGCCACAAAGGGCTTTAGTGGCTTCTTCTAAAAGTTCAGATTGGTTCTTATTTTTGTCTTTACAAAGTTGATCAATTTCTTTTTGTTCTTGCGGAGAAAGATCTCCCAGCTCTAAAAGCCCATGTACAAAAAGACGCAATCCCGCTTCTGTAGGAAGGCGCCCTGCTGATGTATGAGGAGCATATAAAAAACCAGCAGCCTCCAAGTCAGCCATAACATTGCGGATGGTGGCAGGGGAGAGGGAGGTATCCAAGCGACCCGATAAAAATTTTGATCCAACAGGCTCTCCTGTTTCGACATAAGCATCCACAAGATGGCGAAACACCTCGCGAGATCTTTTATCTAATTCCTCTAATTTTGTCATAACTCTTTTCACCTTACCTGAAATGTAGTAATGACGGTGACATGCGTCAATCAGTCATAGGAGAATCTTTTATGAGAAATTCGGGTCGTCGTCCAGATGAATTACGCCCTATTTCCTTTGAGGTAGGCTTTGCAAAGCATGCAGAAGGCTCCTGTTTGACGAAGTTTGGGGATACACATGTTCTCTGCACAGCCTCTTTAGAGGAAAAGGTACCTCCTTTTTTAAGGAATAAGGGAATGGGCTGGATCACAGCGGAATACGGCATGTTACCCCGCTCAACCCATTTGCGCGTGGATCGGGAAGCTGCTCGTGGAAAGCAAAGCGGTCGTACTCAAGAAATCCAACGTTTGATTGGACGGGCTTTGCGGTCAGTTGTTGACCTAAGTGTTCTCGGTGAGAGACAAATCACCATAGATTGCGATGTCTTACAAGCTGATGGGGGAACACGTACGGCAGCTATTTCTGGAGCTTATGTAGCCTTATATCGGGCTCTACAAACCCTTGTTGAAAAAGAGAAGATCGAAAAGTTACCTCTATCTCATCAAGTAGCTGCTGTCTCCTGTGGCATTGTAGAAGGAGTGCCTATGCTGGATCTAGATTATATCGAAGATAGCTCAGCTCAAGCAGATGCTAATTTTGTTCTTACAAATGACGGAGGCATTATTGAAGTCCAAACCACAGCGGAAGGCGCGCCCTTTGAGGAGAAAGCTCTGCAGGATATGATGACCTTAGCACGCCTTGGAATTAAGGAAATTACGGCCCTGCAACGGGAGGCGTTGGGGATATAGAGCTTAGTTAACCTGTTTTGGATAAGCTTCAAATTTTCTTGCTTAAAAATAGTAGATTCCGTCATTGCGAGCAACTCACCACCCTCAAAGGGGTGGAGAAGTAAGTAATGACGACCTTATACTATCTTCTCCTTATCCAACTGAGGTTAGTTAGATAACCTTATGTTCTGAATAAGTTTAAGGCACTCCAAAGCAGGAATTATCATCATATCTCGTTGAATGTTTAACTTAGCTGCTTTTTTAGCATCAAAAACCTGAATCCGTATTTATTTAACAATTTGCTTTTGTGCTTGTTGACTTATACTTATGCCTTCTACCTTATTACCAGTTATATTGTCACAACATGAATTCCAAAAGCAACAGTGAGCGCTTGTCACGCAGCAAGCACTAGGAAAACAATAATTTGGATAATCAGGCAGTCCAGCGGGCGGACACAAACCGCAATTCGCGCTGTTACTAGCAACAATAATAGCTATAAAAAACGTAGACAGAACTAATTTCATTCCTCTAAACTCCTTTATCAAAATTCATTCTAAACAAAAAAGCCAATAACTCCCAGCATAGCTGGGAGTTTGAATAGGAACCGCTCGAAGCGGTTAGTGTTAACTACTGCCTGTTAAACAG
>MEMA01000003.1 GCA_001767835.1 Alphaproteobacteria bacterium GWC2_42_16 | reverse complement strand
GGGTCTTCGGTTTGCCATTCGTGAAGGTGGCCGTACGGTTGGCGCCGGTGTCGTTTCCAAAATTTTGAAATAGGAAATCGGTAGGCTTTTCAAAGGAGTGTAGCTCAATTGGCTAGAGCACCGGTCTCCAAAACCGGGGGTTGGGGGTTCGAGTCCCTCCACTCCTGCCAATAAATACCTTGGTTTTTCTATTATCCCTTTTCTCCTTGGGACACTGATGGGACATTAGAAGATAATAAACGGTAAGCAGCTATGACTTATTACCCTAGAAATTTTTACACACTTTTTCCTGGGCCTTGACTTGAAAAAATTGTTGCATTTAAAATTTGAATGAATTATAAATTTTTAGTTAGTTTTGATAAGGGAGTGTACCGCAACGTTTAAGATTTTGTTTTTTAAAAAAAGTTTAAGTCTATCTTCTGCAATTGTCCTGATTACATTAGTTGAAACGTGTAGTGCACAAGTGATGATGTCTAGTGACATAGGCTCACATGATGCTGCTGTAAATACATCTGTAAAGTTGAGAGCAACTAACACATCTAATGATAGAGTACCTACTTCAGAAGAAACGGTTCCTACAGAGATCACAAGGGCTAAACCCACATTCAGTTCATTATTGCTTCCTGATAAGCTTGAAAGGGGAAGTGATCAAATAAGTTCACACTCATTTGAGCAATTTCCCTCTGATATATTAATGCTCATTCTTAAAAACCTCTCACCAAAGTCCCTCTCAAGGTTAGCTCAAGTTTCTAGGTTTATGAATCAAATATGCAATGAAGAAAGTCTTTGGAGGAATTTTCTTATAAAAATGAATTTACTTCCCAATAACTCTCCCAGTAACTTTCGATCCAAGGCTCTTGTGATTGCTGCTCTTAGGAAGGAAACAGTTGATCAAGTGTTGAAAGGGTATGATATTCGCTCAACGGATATTGATCGGCTTGCAAAACTTGGATATAAAAGCGCTCTTGAAATGCAAGTACAACCACGTTGTTCCCCATATGTCAGAGCTGCAATACCTATTTCAAAGAGTATTAAGGAAGAACTTATCACTAATGGAGACTTCGATGCAATTATGAGAAAATACAAAGGTCTCTTACTAGGTGGTTATGGAGATCTTCAAGATCTAGTTGCTGCCCTAGTTGCTGCCCAAGAGCTTAATGATCAACTCGTAGACAAGAGAATTCCAGCCGCTATTGAAAGAAAAGCTAATGGGCTCGCAACTGGGACATATGGATACAAGAAAGATAAAGAGGCCGCAACAAAATTCCTGGAAAATTTAATCGAGAAAGGAGATCACGATGCCGTTGGAATAAAAATTGATGGGCTTATAAATGCGAGATATGGCTATTCGAGAGACCTAACTACTGCAAAAAAACTTAATGATGAGTTAGTAGACAAAAGAGACCAGATGGCTATTTTTAGAAAAATCGATGGACTTTTATTGGGGACGAATGGCTATTTGAGAGATTGGAAGGAGCTTAAAAAATTAAGCTATACGTTAGTAGCAGAAGGAAATTCTGATGCTATTTATGTTATTAGAAAAAATATTGAAGAGAAATTTCAACGTGAGTGTAATAGCTTAATAAAGAACCTAGAATGTGTAAAATTACTTATTGAAGAACTGGTAACGCTAGATAATTCCCAAATTACAGAATTAAAAATTATTGGACTTGTAAATGGTTTTTATGGATATGCGAAAGATAAGGAGGCAGCCATTGAGCTCAATGAAGAATTAATAAAGCAAGGCAATCAAAAAGCTATTAGAAGGAAAGTTTCTGGACTTGCGGATGGTTTATATGGCTATTCACAAATTAAAACATTTTTAACAAGCCTCATAAATCACTTAGAAGATTAAGATGCCTTTATCAGCGTTTTAACCACACTCCCTCAAGAAGCTTACGAGAACTCCCAGGGAGAGGATTGGTTAGATGCTCAAATAAAGGCCGCCAAAGAATGTCTCCAGGCTCAAAGCCTTTTTCAGCCAAAATAAGCTCATGAACAGACTCATTTAAGCAAAACTCATTTTGTGAAACAGACCGTGAAACGCGGATGAAACAAATCCTCTGGAGGCCTTTGTTTTCCTAGGTTTTTGTGAAACAGAGCATGAAACAAATGTTCAAAATCGTGTTTCACGGGGTTTTTGGAATGAAATAAGATTGATTGGCTTCTAACCTTGCTTCACGCCATCCCTTCTACTTCGTTTCCTTTAAACGGGCCGCTGTATAGGTTTTGTTGAGAGAAAGGTAAACTTGTCTTGCTTCAAAGGATAAAATGTCTAGCTTATCGACAAGAATGGATAATCTTTGGATTTTATAGTCGCAGTCTTTGAAAAAAGACTCTGGCAGAGTTATATTGTTATCAGACATGATCAAATCTCCTGGGTTTGGTTATGTTCAGTGACGTATGGGTGTTAGTGCACCTATGCGTCACGTCCATAATCATATCAGCCTAATCGACCCAAAGCAATTCTTTTTTGCACCAAATTAGGAAAAGTGATTTTAGTGCAAAGTTTGTTGCTAATTTAATTTGCACAAGATAAGGTATTTCTGTATTTAGTGCTAAATTTAGGATCGGGATCATGACTTCTTTCATTGGACGGGAAAGAGAACTTCGACAACTTCACGATTTATTCTCCCGGAAAACAGCCAATCTTGTGGTTGTAAAAGGTAGGCGGCGTATTGGGAAAAGTCGTCTCATTGAAGAATTTGCAAAAGATGTAAAATTCTTTGCTTTTTCTGGATTGCCTCCAATGGAAGAAATAACGGCTCAGCACCAACGGGATGAATTTGCGCGGCAACTTGGGCGTCTCTTTTATATTCCAATTCCATATAGTGCGGATTGGAGCGATTTGTTTTGGCATCTTGCTCACCATACCCAGGAAGGGCGCTGTGTGATCTTGCTTGATGAGATCTCATGGATGGGGCTTAAAGATCCAACGTTTCTGGGAAAGCTTAAAAATGCCTGGGATCTTCGTTTTAAGAAAAACGCTGAACTCGTTTTAGTGCTGTGTGGGTCGGTTTCTTCTTGGATTGAGAAAAATATCCTCAGCAGCACAGGATTTGTAGGGCGGATTGATTTGATCCTCACCCTCAATGAATTAAGCTTACATGACTGCAACAAGTTCTGGGGGGCCTCTAGCGAACAGTGGTCTGCTTATGAAAAGTTTAAAGCCTTGAGTGTAACAGGGGGAGTCCCGCGCTATTTAGAAATACTCTCTCCCCAGTTGTCCGCTGAAGAAAACATTAAAAGACTCTGTTTTATACAGGAAGGTTTTCTTTTTAATGAGTTCGAACAAATCTTTCATGACCTATTTGCCAGACGAAGTGACACCTATAAAGAGATTTTAAGCTGTCTTGGAGAGAAACCCCATGCTTCATTAGACGATCTCTTTAAAGAGTTAAAAATGAAAAAGAGCGGAATCCTCAGTGACTACATTGAGGATCTTATTTTGGCTGGATTCTTAAAGCGAGATTATACCTGGTCTATTCGAAATGGAGCAGTGTCAAGGCTAAGTCATCTCCGGATTAGTGATAATTATGTCCGTTTTTATTTAAAGTACATTTTGCCTAATAAAACTAAGATTGAGAGGGACGCTTTTGTTGACCGCTCATTAACAACTTTGCCAGGATGGGAGTCTCTGATGGGATTTCAGTTTGAAAACCTGGTCCTCCAAAATCGTGCCGAGCTTCATAAGCTTCTGCATTTGGATCCGAATGAAATCGTCAATGATAATCCTTACTTTCAACGTCAGACGAAAGATCAAAGAGGGTGTCAGATTGATTATATGATTCAAACTCGGTTTAATTCTCTTTATATTTGTGAGGTCAAGTTTTCAAAAAACCCTATAAATGTTCGTGTTGTCGAGGAGATGAAGGAAAAAATAAAGGCACTCGTGTTTCCCAAACATTTTTCCTATCGTCCCGTTCTTATCCACGTTAATGGCGTCGATGAAGATGTTATCGCGAGTGAATTTTTTGCAGAGATTATTAACTTTGGGGATTTGATCAATACGTAAGAAAATTGTGTTAGAGCTTTTAAATTTTTAAATCCACTCACTTCTCCCCACATTAATATTATGCTATATTAATACAGAAATCATTTCTATTAAATATCGTCATATATACTTATATAAACCAAATTTTCTCACCTTTTACACAAGTTAATCAAATGGAGCATCATGACCACACAAAACCAAACCAATAAAGAAAGCAACAAGGAGTTTCTCAATCTTGAAAAGGAAGCACTGAAAGAGATTTCCTTGGAGATCATTAAGTCGGATCTTCTGAAATCTCTCAGCGAGCTTGATCAGAAAAACAAGGAAGAGCTTCAAAAAAAGATCTCTGCCATTAAGGAGAACTGTGGACACGAAATTCAAGACGGGATTGAAAAACACATCAAAAAGCAACTCACGGAGCACTTTCGAGGGGTGGTTCAGTCTTGCCAGGGGGACATATCCAAAGCAATTGCTCCTCTCCTTAATCGTGCGGAACAAGACATCAGCAATCTGAACAATACGGTCAGGAGCACAAATACGCTTTGCCATGATATCCAAGAAAAGTATACTTTTCGATGGGAAAAACCCTTTCTGATCCTTATATTTTCAACCATTTTGACAGGTGCTTTAGTTGGGTCGATCCTTTTCCTCCTACAAACCTCACCTGTGGCCGTGTTCTTGATGAATAAAGAAACCCGGGCAATCTATGATTCAGGACTTTATTGGTTGGATTTTAAGAAGAAGATAAAAGCTCACGAAGACCTCGAATCTCAAAAGGGTCGTCAATCTCAAAAACCAGAACAAAAGCCTTCAAAGCCGCAGAAGAAAAGAGTAACACCTGCCCCTTTTAAGGGGTAGAAAGAAACTGTAGATTTAGCGTGAGGGCGGAATACTTGAGTTTTTAGAGGACTTCTTGAGCAAGAGCTTTGCTAATTGCGCTTCAAGCTCAGCAATACGAGCTTCTAGATGAGCTTGCTTTTCAATGATAGCAGCCTGCTTCAGAATAAGTTCATCTTTTTCTTCTAGTGTTAATTTTGCAAGTTCTTCTTTTGTAATCAGAGAAATATAAAAACATTATAGGATTTTAAAAACAAGTTATAATTTTAGCAATTTAGCTTCTAACCAACAAATGTGGAGGAGGAGTGATTACAATACTTTTTATGGGTTGTAAATTATACCATCAATCACTACTTCATGAGATGTAATTCGTAAGCATTTGTTTATTAATATCTAGGGTGGATTTATCATGAAGTTGAAGAAATCATTTTTTTTAGGCGTGTTGGCTCTGACAATGGTTACACAGCTCAGGAGTGTTTATAGTATGATGGGAGAAGACTTGGAAACTTCTCAATCTTTGCCACTATCTATTGGACCTAAATCGGTTGTAGCTTTTGAAGAATATTTTAAAAAGGTTCTCCGTTACGGCGTAGTCCCATTTTGGGATGAAGAACATGTGAACTTCCCCTATGATATTACCGACGAAAAGAAAAATCGTTGTGAAAATTACTTAGCAGTTTCTCAAAAACTTATCGAACTTGCTCCTTCCTTAGCTCATTTTAATAACACCGATGAAGACAGCGGATTGACTTATATAGAGGTTTTGTTTAAAGAAAACTTAGGGTTGATGGCAGAAAAAATCTGCACCAAGCTTACTGAGGCCAATGATGATTTGCCTGAAAAATATAACATCCTTCTCGCAATATATCGTGGCAAGAACCCAGAAACAGATTTCGTAACCTATTCAACTGATTTTATCAATGTAGCTTACAAAGTTGCCAATAATGCCAGAAATATAGACATGGTTAGCCAACTCTATCCCCTTTCTGGGGTTGCAGAAGTAGCCAAAACCCTCAAACAATCCAATCCACTAATTTATTGCGATTACATTCATGAGCCCTACTGGAGTTACAATCTAACGCAGCTCCAGGAATATGGAGGCAGAATAATCGAAAAGATTAAGCCTCACTTTGTGAAGAACGATAGGGTTAAGAAAATAGAAAGGGAGAGGTACTTTTGTGATTTTGAGGAAGTATTCAAGGTTCGTGAAGAAACGTACATTTGTGAGAATAAGCGAGCAATCAAGGTTCGTGAAGTGCCGTTTGGATATGTTCTACCAAACATATACCTCAAAGAACGCCTTATGCATGAGAAAGATTATGCCGTGCCAAGGATTTTTATTGTTCCCAAAAATGACAAAGTAAAGTTTAGATTTAGAATGCCTTATACAGACCATTTTGGTATGGTAGAAAAAGTTTTCAAATGCGACTGTACTGCAGAGAACGCAATGCAAGTATTATCAGAGGGTTTTGTTGTATACCAAGAATGGATCGATGGATCGGGTCAAAGGGGAAATAGAGACTTTGCGCCTTGGGGACACCGGGATTTTAATCAGGTTCAAATTATTAGAAGTAACACAGATGGAAAATCTTACCTTGTTGACACAAAAGAAGAAAAGAACTTTTTCGCCCCCTACTTTTCACCCTTTGTTGATGATTATACTTTGCTTGAAAAGAATATAAAAGCTTCTTGTATTACAGATAATAATACCTATAAAGCATGGAAGAAAGATGCTCAAACAGTTGTGTATGATGCTAAAAATCTCCACTTTGATCGAAGGGTTATTTTCGTAGATGTAACGATACCATTAAGCCATTGAGGAAGCCCAAATATTCACTGCTCTCGCCAAAAAATATGGGGATGAGCAATTACAAAAAAGAAGTCACAATGACATTCCCCCTCGATCTCGCTCCAATGCAATCGTATGGACTTTTTCTTGAACCATGCGTTCAATAAACTTGGCCTCTTGCTTTTCTCGTTGGTTGAGTTCCTTCATAAAATCCTTATCTTGAGACAGCTCTTTAGCCAAGTGTTTGAGCTCTTTTGTAAGAGTCTGATGAGGGTTGTCTTTTAAGGCCTCGTGTAAGGTTTTAAACCGAAGGTAGGTGTCTTCTTTGGTGTTTTGTTGTTGGTGCGAAGTTTGGGTAGGTTTTGCTTCCAAGACTTGTCTTTCAAGTTTCTGAGCTGCATCCTCCTTTAGCTTGTGAAGACTTTCTAATACCTTTAGAGGATCAAGCTTTGCCAGCTCTCGAGCGTGATCCTTCCATTTCTCTGTGCGGGGAGAAAAGGCAGGAGAGTGGAGCTCTGTTTCAACTTTAGCCATGTTTTGCTGATAGGGCGGTACCCGCAATGACCACAATCCTTCCTGGCCCATTTCCCATCATCGGCCATGCACAACCTACCCTCAGCTCGTTACCCTTCCGCACCAGTAGCGTCGGGGGCGGGTAGGAGGGCCTGAGGCCCTTCCATGGGATTATACGTGTCCCTCCCCCTATCACAGCACGTTTAGTTCAGTAGATCACCGCGTTTATTTTGCTGGCGTTGCACTTCCCGACGTGCTCTCATCCTTGCAGTATTGCGTACACCGGTTTAGCACATCAGAGCACATGTTTTTGCAGCTGTCGAAGAGCCAAGACGGTAAGTTATTCTCTGGGTCTTTTATGTGGTCGCACCAGCTTGTACATCTGTCGGTCGTAAAGCTGCACGTTAATTTACAATCTGCGAACCCAGTGCTGTTCAAGGCACCCAGAGTTAATGCTAATAGAACTAGTATTTTCATGTTAGTTTTTCCTTTCAATACTGGTTATAATGTTAAGATCCAACTGAGTCAGATCAGTAGAAGTCGTATGACTTCTTACTATTAACACTATCCCAGGCCTGGATTAAAAAAGAGTTAACGCCAGTTACATTTTTAGGTAGACCTGCATGAGCCCAAGTTTGCCAATGTTTGAGGCTTGTCCTTGAGCTTGACCCGAGGATAGAGTCGCAGAGATTTGATGCCTCCTTGCGCATAACGCCGCTTTGCACACTCAAAGGCTTTTTCTTGGGTCAAGGTATTGGGAGAAAGTCCCTTTAACGTCACGTGATAACCCAAAAGGTCAAAACCCTTCTCACTTCTCCCAACAAAGGTTTTCTCTCTTCTTAATCCGAAGCAAAGAGATTTCAAAATTTGAAACATCTCCAGACGCATCCGCCTTAAAACATGCCTTTTACGCGCCATGAGAATAATATCATCTTGAAAACGGGCATAAAAGCAATCTCCTCGTTTTATCCATTTCTCCATGGCTTTATCTAAAGGATCCAAATACAAGGCGGCTAGACAAGGAGAAACGCTCCCTGAGGCACGCCGTCAAAGGTCGGATGCAGAGTCTTCTCTTCTATGTATCCTGCTCGGAGCCATTTGGTTAGTAGGATTTTATCCATAGGGATATTGTCTTGTAACCATGTTCCGCTCAGGGAATCAAAACAGGCTCGGATATCTCCCTCCAAAATCCAAGATGGTGCTGCTTTCCTTGCAAGTGCATTAAAACATTGTTGGATAGCATCTGCCGTAGAGCGCTTAGGGCGAAACCCGTAAGCATTCTTATCTGCCCTCATTTCCGCCACTGGCTCTAGAGCGAGGAGATGTAAAGATTGCATACTCCTGCATTTTAGAGGAGGGATGGAGAGGGGGCGTTGGCGTCCATCTTTCTTGGGGATATATATCCTATGCAAAGGCTGAGTTTTGTATCCTCGCCTCTGTAATGATCTGGCCGCATTTATTTTCTGTTCTGGCGTTCTCCAGATAACACCATCAACCCCAGGAGTTTTAGACCCTGGGTTTTGAGTAACTCTCTTTACCGCCAAAAGCTTGGAGGAGAAGGAGTTTGTCAGTAGCCATTGCAAGGCTTTCACCTTGTTATAGCGTTTTTCTCGGACAGCCTTTGCGATGCGTAACTGCAGCCGTTTTACTTCTTCTCTGACTTGTCCCCAATTAATGGTTTCCCAAGTTAAGTCTGAAGCTGAAGACGCACCAGTCAATGTTAAGTTCATTGCCGTCATTTGCTTTTCCTCATACTTAGGGCTTGAGAAGAAATAAAGTAAATGATTTTTAAGGAGATCTATGCTAAGATCTCTGAATGACAGATAAAAAAATTGAAGAAAATAAAATCAC
>MEMA01000002.1 GCA_001767835.1 Alphaproteobacteria bacterium GWC2_42_16 | reverse complement strand
CTCACGATAGTGAGCTTTATCATCTCCATCGCGCGCATTTCCAAGGCCGATGTGAGCTTCGGCTTGCAAGGACTTGTCCCCTATCTCTCCTGCTAATCGCAGAGCCTCACGATAGTGAGCTTTATCATCTCCATCGCGCGCATTTCCAAGGCCGATGTGAGCTTCGGCTTGCAAGGACTTGTCCCCTATATCTCCTGCTAATCGCAGAGCCTTACGATAGTGATCTTTATCATCTCCATCGCGCGCATTTCCAAGGCCGATGTGAGCTTCGGCTTGCAAGGACTTGTCCCCTATATCTCCTGCTAATTGCAGAGCTGTTTCGAGCTGTGCAACCCCCTTGTATGTCTGATTATGTACATTATAGACATTTCCAAGCCATATGCGAAACCTCGCGCACCGCGGGTCGCTCTCTATAGCCTTCTCTCCATACTTAATCTTTTCAGCGCCATTATAATTTCTTGAGGCTATCTTTGCTAACCCCAAATAGCAAAATCCTTTTAAAGAAGGATCAATTTGGGGATAATTAGTTAGCCTTATGAAGATCTCTGAAGCCAATCCCCACCACTTTTTTTCAACATGCCGCAATGCTGTTGCAACCTTATACATCCCTTCTAAATCCGTAGGATTCATTTCATTCAATCTCTTCTCGAGCTGATTTACGCTTGCAATTGCTGTTCTCCTAAGAAAGCCACGGACCTCCTCTTGGTGTTTACTGGATGAAAAAGAAGGAAGGAGTTCTTCCCCTTGTGGCAGAGGGTTGTTAGTCTTATCTGGAGTCCTGACCGTGCTTTTAGTATCTGACTTTTCTTCTTCTATCCTTTGAGGAGAGCCTTGAGAATGTCGTACGGAGTCGCTTTCCTCTGGGGCAAAATGGTTGTGAATCATAGCATCGAGAGAATGATTAACAAATAATGAAAGAACTAAAAACGAAGAAGAAAAGAGAAGAGAAAATTTTAACATAACAAATCCTTTATAATAAAACTCTAATATCATCATATAAAAAGACAGCTAAAAGTCAACACCGATCTGCTACCAAAATCCTTCACCTAAATTTTAGGATGAGTTGAAGGGTGTTAAAAAAGACCTTTTTAGTTTTTGCGGCTGCATTTTTTAGAGATGCTGCCAAACCTTCTTAGAAAAAGTTAAAATGGCTCTGTTTGTTCCATAAATTGATCTTCTGAGGACGAGTTCATTTCAACCCCAGCAATCCTTCAAAATGGTTTTGTCTCCTTTCTTGGTTATGAACATAAGGGTATCTCTCTTGGTGGAGGAATGGCCAAGGCTTCTATTTTTGCCGGATGGTCTGGATAAGACCAATAATTTTAGGATGTGAGCTCACTTTAATGATAAGCCGCCGTGCATGTTGAATGACACACCCTGCAATGTGAATCAGGTGAAAGCGTAATCCTTTGGTTTCAATGGAAACAATTATTAAATATAAAGGCATTTTTAGATAACAATACATATCAAAAAGGTATTGTTGTCACTCAAGAAGAAATCGAGTCTATCAAGCTTACGGGAGACTCTTTCCATCCTGAATGGAACTATACGATAGCCCCATAATCATTTAACTTATTATTTCTCAAGCCCTAAGTCTCGGCTTCTTTGAAATTGATCTTGTGCTCTGAAAAACTACCTGATATAAGCGCTCTTACATCTAGCGAGAGCGAGGGATCATATCCCGGGCATGCCGACCTAGAATTTCCCCACCTTAGGGGAGTTGAGATATAACGTGAGAGAGTGAGAAAATGCCCAAGTTAAAGACAAAGAGTAGCGTGAAAAAGCGCTTTCGCTTAACAGCGACAGGTAAAGTGATTACAGCTCAAGCCGGCAAACGACATGGAATGCGTAAGCGTTCGCCTGAAACGAGGCGCACTGCTCGCGGCACCACAATCATGAGAGAGTGTGATGCAAAGATCGTCCGTCGTTTTATGCCCTATGGATTATAGGAGGATTGAGATATGGCACATATAAAACGTGGGACAACAGCACACGCCCGTCATAAAAAAGTTTTAAAGCTCGCCAAAGGATATCGTGGCCGCTCAAAGAGTTGCTATCGTATTGCCCTACAGCGCGTTGAGAAAGCTTTACAATATGCTTATCGCGATCGCCGCACCCGCAAGCGTGACTTCCGCGCTTTGTGGATCCAACGGATTAACGCTGGTGCGCGTGAGCACGGTATGACCTACTCAAAGTTTGTGAATGGCCTTACAAGAGCAGGTATTGAGATTGACCGGAAGGTTCTAGCGGACCTTGCAGTTCATGAGCCTATAGCTTTTAAAGAGATCGTTGCTCAAGCTCAAAAGGCTTTGGTTGTGTAATTAAACTTAGAATCTATAGTTTTAATGTTGGAATGTTAGCAGAATTTGCTGCGGTTTGAAGCTTTTTGTCTAAAGTCACAAGAGGAAGTTGTTCTTTTGTGGCAAGATCAAGATACGCTGCATCGTAAGAACTGAGGTTATAAGTCCTTGAGAGCATGAGGATATCTTTTACATCTTGAGGGGCTTCATCAACGAAGATGGGAAGTTCCAAGAGAAAATCAAGAAAAAGCAAAGAACGTGCTGTTGAAAGCCGCCCTCGTTTTTCGGCGACACTCAGGACATTAACGACCTCGAGACGCCACAAAGAGGGGACGAGAGCTTCATATTCTTGTTTCATGAGAAGATCAAGAATATGATCACCTAGAGGTGTTTTCTCATCTTCAAAACACCAGCTCATGGTGAGGGAACAGTCGAGAACAAATCGATTCACCGGCGACCTTCTTCTATCATATTTTTTATATGAAGGCCCTGAAGTTTATTTCCTTTTCTGAATTGTTTCATGGCCTCAACAGTTTCCTTAAGGGATCTTTTCCTTTGAAGAGGGGCGGGTGACATCATGGCAATAGGGACATGATGTTTTGTAATAAGGACCCTTTCTCCGCTTTTTACTTTGTTTAGGAGTTCGGATAAATGAGTTTTGGCTTCATAAGCGCTGATAGTAATCATAAGGCATCTCCATCAATATACACCAGTATAAGACTGGTTTAAAATGATGTCAACAGAAAAATATAAGACTTAAACAGTTGTTAATTCCCTACACAAGCATCCAGCAAGTATATCACAATAAACAACACATTTTGAGGGATCAGATCCAGCCTCTCTCGCCCATGAGAGTCGGATGAGTCATTGATAAAATCTCCGTTGTGTTAATGATTTCTTAACACATCCTCTTTAAGATGAAATGTGAAAATAAAATTCAAATGAACAGAAGGAGACAAATTATGAACAGGAAATTTATTTTTTTGACGACCATCTTTTCTTGTATAGCTTCAACCGCTGCAATTTCTTATACTACTAACTGTACTCAAAACTTTGAATATAAAGTTGATACCGTCATTGGAGATTCAATATACTCAGGAGATATATCCAAAGGCATTACATTAGTCCTTTCTTTAGGAGGCACTATAAAGTTTAATGATGAAAATCCAGCTGGTACGTGTCAATTCACTATGCCACCACTTTATATATATAATGTTCCTGATCCTAGTGCATGTCGAAGGTTAGCAACGACGTTAACTGAAGTTTTTAACAAGGCAATGTCTTCAGGTGACATATACGGAAAATTAGGAGATGTCGGTATGGGAGGATCTATAACTGTTTCTGATGAGCATAGAGTTATCGATGCTTGTCAACTCAACGTTCCAATAATTAGTGTTGTTGCGCCTAGATCTAAATCATAAAGAATTCTAGAGGGGGGGGCTACGCACGTTCTACAATGAAGGAAATTGAGCCTAAAAATTATTAAGCGGTTCCTAGTCTTCCTTAGGGCAAGGAGCCGCAATTTCAGGAAGAGCAGTTAGTGAGGCGGAAAAGGTTGTGCGATCTCCATACATCAACTGCTGCAAAATTTTCTGAACCTGTGGTTTAGCATCTTTCTGAAAAGTAAGCACGTAAACTTGATCATAAATATCATTATCCCAAGTCCCAGGCTCCTCAGCTCCAAAAGCCTTGATAAGAGAAGGAATATGATAATGATCCCAACAAATCAATACGGTACGATCGTTGTATTTAGGATTTGCCAAAATTTCTTTAGCAAGTTTATCAATTTGAGTGGGTTGATAAGATGTGTCTATAGGAATTTTTAAATAATCCGCAAGGGGTTTACAAGTTTGCTTACACCTTATGTAAGGCTTGGGCAGTCTTTTATAGGCTGCAAAAATATGCGTAATGGGAGGATCTTGATAAAAACTTGATTCCGAAAAATAATGGTAACCGTTCACCTAGGGTAGGCGCCCGCTTTTGTTAGGCAGCGAGTGGTAGGGAAATAGGTTTAGGATAAGAAGGCAGGAGGGAAGGAAGTTCCGTGTTGGAGAAGTGGGCTTGAATTGCCTGAGTCACAAAATCTAAGACATTACGTTTTTGTAGCTTGCAGGTGGCAACGACCGTCATGATGCGTTCAAGGTAGAGGGTGCCTCGAGAGGATTGTGTCCCGAAGCTTGTTTTTCGCCAGATGACAATTCTCCTCAACGTCTGTTCCGCAAGGTTATTGGTTGGCTCAACCCCCTCTTTATCCACAAAGGTCCAGAGGGCCTGTTTAAGTTTGAGGATTTGCTTGCACATCCCTTTGGTTTTATTGTGTTTACACTGTGTCCCTTGGGTCAGCAAATCTTCGACGTGTATTCTGATGGGTTTCATGAGTTCTTGGAATTGCATTCGAGATAAAGTGCCATCTCGAACCTTATTCCAGTGACTAAACATCTCATGAGTGAGCTCCAACAAATCTTTTCCGAGTCTCTTCGAGAGTCCTCTCCGTTCCGAGATTTTTCGAAAGTCACGCAACAGGTGAGCCCAGCAGATTTGACGGAAAATGGCGGCAAGCCAAGTGTAAGCTGACCAACGGTCCGTATTCAATATTCCTTGAAACGTCTCCCCCAAAAAGTCCTTTGCGACTTGAGACCCCCGGGAGGGGCGTATCACAAAAGCCGCAACCCGTGCCGCAATAAAAGCCCATGTCCACATTTTTTGACCGCATTCAGCATGGCTCGTTTCGTCTCCATGGACAACATCTTGTTGCGGGATAAAGTCTTTGGCTTCTTGAACAGGGAGTTCCAGAGCTTTGCTTACGATTTTTTCAGCATTAGATACAGTCCCTAAGCTGACACGGAGTCCAAAAAAGTCCTCGAGCAAAAAGGTCACATTTCTTTTGCTCATTCGGTAATCGCCCGTTAACGTCCCAATCATGGCGAGTGGACGGAGGCCTAAGAATCCTCGGGGAACACCAGGAGGAAGCTCAGCCATATGCTTTTTTCCACAGCCGCAACACGTTCCCATATACAATTGCCACTCTGTCACAAATGGCTTAATTAGGGGTAGGTCATGAACTTGATGCCTCTTGTAATCCGAGGTCGGAATCACCAAGGCTCCGCAAGGACACTCTTTCGGAGGGCTGATTTTTTCAATTTTATCGACTGACTCAAGGGGCAAATAGTCTTGACTCACGCCTCGGTGTCCTGGTTGTCCACCTTGTTTGCGTTTGTTTTTTCCCTTTTTCTTCTTCTTTTTTGGCTCCTCTTTTTTGAACCCATCGCTGGAAGGAGGTTTTGAGGAGTTCTTTGAATTCGTCTTCAGCTTTTCCTCTAACTCTTCGATCTTCTGTTTGAGGAGTGCAATCTCTTGCCTTTGCGCCTCAATGATCTGCGTGATGATCAGCCTAACATTCGGATCAGCAATAGCCTCTAGAGATGGCCCAAGTTTTTCTAAGATGCTTTTGGTGTCTGTAGGGGTCACTGAATAAAAGCCCGTGTTATTAACTTTGAAACACTATAGCACAGCTTTTTAAATCAAAATTTTTGCCTCTTAAAGGCCGCACACTGACGTTTTAGAATTTTTGCCTCGCCTCGGGTATATCTACTACGTTAACCCCTCTCAAAACTTCCCTGAGCCTCTTGTTATGCTCATATAATACAAACACATTAAAACACACAGCATCTCAAATTTTTACCAAAAATACCGTCAAGCTTTATTGCTTATCCATTGCATATTTGTGTAAAAATTCCCCAATTGTATCATTATTGCAACGCATGCTAGGGGGTACGTGAACGGTTACAAATAATGAACAAAGGCAGAGGCGCGTTCTAAGCCTTGCAACGATAAACAAAGTCCTCCAGGAACTTTATTTGCATGGCGGATGATCACAACTTTACTGGGTGTTGCATTGAGGCTTGGTTCGAGACTTAATACAAAAGAGCATAGGAAAAGGAAAAGAATTTTTTTCATCTAAAGGTCTGCTTAAACTTTACGCGATCGTTTTTTTGTTTTTTTCTTTGATTTATAAGGTGGTTTTTTGGCTTTTATCTTAGCTTTTTTAAGTTTTGCTTTTGCTGGTGCCTTTGGTTGATACAGGGTTGGTTGGGCTTCATCCAAGACATTCAAAATATCGTCAACAGAATTGTATTTCCCATGGAGAATCTTAATTTTTCCTTCGCCTGTCAAATATGTGGCTTGGCGTATGTTTGGAGCAGGAGACGAAGTAGTTGGGCCTAAGGTATGGATTATATCATCAATGGAATCAAAATAATCTCCTTCTTTAAAGGTCTTTTTTCTTGCGAGTTTAGCGTGGGTGGTTTCAAGGAGCTTGATCATTTTTTGGTTTCGAGATTTTGCGGTTTCTCCTCCTAAAACTACAGCAATAATGCGGTTATTACCTCGCACCATGGAGGCTGCTAAATTAAAGCCTGAGGCATTCGTAAAACCCGTCTTTATGCCATCAACGCCCTCCACCTTTCCCAAAAGCTTGTTGTGATTTCCATGCACAACGCCTTTGTAGACAAATTCCTCTGTTTTAAAAAGGTGAAAAAAATCTGGGAAATGCTTGTAAAGACAGCGTGAAAGAGTTGCCATGTCCCGCGCTGTTGTGACTTGTTGCATGTTGGGTAAGCCAGAGGCGTTTTTAAAAATAGTTTCGGTCATCCCTAATTTATGCGCTTGTGTGGTCATAAGTTGAGCAAATCTAACTTCTGAACCTCCAAGAGCTTCTGCTAAAACGACAGCGGCATCATTGGCTGACTTTGTGATGAGGCCCAAAATCGCTTGCCGCACCGTAAGCGTTGTTCCGGGCTTAAGACCAAGCTTAGAGGGTGCTTGTTTTGCTGCATGGGCTGAGACGCGTAAGTTTTGAAGAGGCGTGAGCTTTTTTTCCTTTATGGCTTTAAAGGTGAGATAAAGGGTCATCATCTTTGTAAGAGAAGCAGGGTGGGTGATCTCATCTGCATTTTGCTCATGATAGACCTCTCCTGTTTCTGCACAAATAGCAATCGATGCGCTTTTCCGCGCCCAGCTCTCGGGGATTAGGAGAAGAACGAAAAGGAGGCAAAGAGAAATGACTTTTGTTAATTTTGTTTTTGTTTGATGCATTCCGCTCCTTCTATTTCAAATTTTACGAGAACTTTATTGATTTATTCCATATGATTTTGGAGGTTTTGTCTAGAGGCCGCTCACATTTTTTATTGCTCCTCGTCCATTTCATTGCTAGGTTTGAGAGCGAGAGAAGTTCAAATCTCGAGCCCAATAGGGAGGAGCAAATATGATTGTCGTTTTCGGCTCTCTTAACATGGACATGATGATGGTGCTTGAAAAGTTGCCTCGTCCAGGAGATACGGTGTTGTGCCCAAGTTATGAATTAAGCCCAGGAGGAAAGGGGTCAAATCAAGCGGTAGCTGCAGCAAAAGCAGGAGCTGAAGTGAAGCTTTTTGGAAGAGTTGGGGAGGATGAATTTGGCCGCATTTTGTTAGATTCTCTAAGTAAGACAGGTGTTGACCTGGTGGGCATTAGTAAAAGCTCGGACTTGCCAACAGGATGTGCGACTGTGTGCGTTGATGAGCTTGGGGAAAATTTAATTATTGTTGCAACAGGGGCTAATCTTGAAAATCAGCAGTCGGAAATTCCCAATTTTCTCTTGGCCAAGGGAACAACTCTCTTGTTGCAGATGGAAACGAGCGTTGATGAGAATTGGAAGTTAATTCGCCGGGCTAGAAAATTTGGGGCGCGCATCATGTTGAATTTAGCGCCATCCGATTCTATACCTAATGAAATTCTTGATTGTATTGATGTTTTGGTTATGAATGAGAGAGAGGCAACTCGATTAGGACTTCATTTAGGATTCGATATAATTTCTCCTAAAATTGTGGCAAAAAGGGTGGCTGCAAACTTTGATTTAACTTGTGTTGTGACCCTGGGAAAAGAGGGGGCAGTTGCTTGTATGCCCGAAGGGACATGGGAAGTCGGAGCCTTACAAGGCGAAGTTGTTGACACCACCGCTGCGGGGGATGCATTTGTCGGTGTTTTAGCAGCAAGCCTTGATGAGGGAATAGAGTTGTCGATTGCCCTTAAAAGAGCCTCAATTGCTGGGAGCCTTACCTGTTTGACGAAAGGAGCCCAAGGGAGCCTTCCCACTTTGAAGGATATTGAAGATAATCTTAAAAACATAAACATCCCTCGCCGAAGTGCATGAAGAGCTCAGTTAAAAAAAAGAGGTCTTCATTCCTGATTTGGAAAGACTCCCCCCAACTCTATCGCGACTTTGAAAGTCTTTTAAGACAAGAGGAAGGGGTTTTAATCAAAGCTTTCTTAAAGAATCTCAAAGGCTTTGAGGCAAAGATTCCTTCCATTCAAGATCAAGCCCGAAAGTGGATCGAAGCCGTGCGAGCTATGCCCATGAGCTTCTTTAGTATTCAGCGATTTCTGCAAGCCTTTCCTTTAAGCAAACCCGAGGGACGTTCCTTAATGGCATTGTCAGAAGCTTTTATGCGCATTCCTGATGCGCATACAGCGGCACTTCTTTTGGAAGATAAACTCTCCCAGATTGATTGGGAAAAAATTAAGGTTCAAGACGATAGGCTTCTTAAGCTTTCTCGATGGGGTCTTAAAACGATGAGTGCTTTACAGGGCTCTTCCCTGGAACTGCTTGTTCAGCCCATAAACTTGGCAATATTCAAAGCTTTTATGCACATTTTGGGAAGAGAATTTATTATCGGTCGCACTATCGAAACAGCTTTAAAACAAAGGTTGAGGACACCTCAGGATCGTTTTTCCTTTGATATGTTAGGTGAGGGGGCGCGTACGGCCTCCATGGCCAAGGTCTATAAGAAAGTCTATTCTCATGCTATCGAGGTTTTAAGAAGGCAAAAAGGGAGTGCAAATACCCCTTACGAAAGGGATAGTATTTCCATCAAGCTTTCTGCCCTACATCCTCATTATGCCCTTTCTCATTATAACGAGGTTATGACAGAGCTTCTCCCCGATTTAATTGACCTCTGCCAGCATGCCCAAGAGGCGGGGATAGCGTTGACTATTGATGCGGAAGAAGCGGCTCGTCTCGAGCTCTCCCTTGATTTGATAAAAGGTGTTCTTGAAACTAAAGCCCTTCAGAATTGGGACGGCTTTGGCCTTGCAGTTCAAGCTTACCAAACACGCGCTCCTGCAGTAATTCATTGGGCCCAAGAATTAGCCCAAGCGAAGAAAATGCCGCTTATGGTGCGTCTTGTAAAAGGAGCTTATTGGGATACGGAGATTAAAATTGCTCAAGTGGGGGGGTATTCTAACTATCCCGTGTTTACGCGGAAAGCCGCAACAGATCTGTCTTATCTTGCTTGTGCCAAACATTTGCTAAAAGCACAGGGCCTCCTTTTTCCTCAATTTGCAACCCACAATGCTACGACAGTGGCAGCTATCCTTGAGATGACAGAGTCACGGACAGATATAGAGTTTCAGCGTCTGCAAGGCATGGGAGAGGAGCTTTACAAGACTGTGCGGAAAACCCATCATGTTCCTGTGCGTGTCTATGCCCCTGTGGGTGATGATCGGAATTTATTGCCTTATCTTGTCCGGCGTCTCTTAGAAAATGGGGCCAATTCTTCTTTTGTTCATAAGATCTATAACAAAAATGTTTCGCTCAACAAGGTTGCAGAGGATCCTCTCACTTTCTTTGAAGCTCACGCGCTTGGTAAGCATCCCAGGATACCTCTCCCCAAAGACTTATATGGTTCAACACGTAAAAACTCTCGAGGCTATGATATGAGTAATCGTCAGACCTTAGATACCTTAAAGGATGAAATTGAAAAGGCAAAAGGTACTTATGGCGTTCATAAGGAAAACACACTTCAAGATCTTGAGGGCGCCTTAAAAGAAGCCTCAAACCATTGGGAAGCTTGGGATAAGGTTTCTGTTCTAAAGCGGGCGGAGATTTTAAAGCGTACGGCTGACCTCCTGGAAGAGAGGCGAGGGCTCTTTTTAGGGCTTTTGATTCAGGAAGCCAAAAAGACCCTACCCGATGCGGTGGCGGAGTTACGAGAAGCTGCGGACTTTTGTCGCTATTATGCGGAGGAATCCTTGAAACATTTTAAAGCCCCCCAAACTCTTTCTGGCGCAACCGGAGAGTTGAACCAGCTTATTCTTAGGGGACGCGGTGTTTTTGCGTGCATTAGCCCTTGGAACTTTCCCCTTGCCATTTTTATGGGGCAAGTGACAGCTGCTCTTGTGTCAGGAAATGCGGTCATTGCAAAACCAGCCACCCCGACCCCCCTGATCGCCTGGCATGGAATTCAAGCACTCTATGATGCGGGCGTGCCCAAGGAAGTGCTACATTTCCTTCATGGACCTAGCAAGATCTTTGGCGCGCCTTTGATTAAGGACTTGCGCATCAGCGGCGTTGTTTTTACAGGATCAACCTCAACGGCCCAAGGTATACAGAAAATCTTGGCAGAAAGGGGAGGGCCCATTGTTCCCTTTATCGCTGAAACAGGTGGCTTAAATGCCATGATTGTGGACTCCTCCGCCCTTATTGAGCAGGTGGTGGATGATGTGATTGTGTCCGCCTTTCAAAGCGCGGGGCAGCGCTGTTCATCTTTGCGCATTCTTTATATTCAAGAGGATATTTATGAGCAGGTCCTCTCCATGCTTCGCGAGGCTATGGAAAACCTGACTATTGGGGATCCTGGGCTCCTGTCAACGGATGTAGGTCCTGTGATTAACGAGGAAGCGCGGGAGGATATCGAAGCTTATATAAAAATCCATCAACCTTTGGCGCGGACGCCTCTGCCCAAGCTTAAGGGAAGCTTTGTGGCTCCAACCCTTATTGAACTTAAAGGGATAGAGGATCTTTCAAAGGAGGTGTTTGGTCCCGTGCTTCATGTAGCGTCCTTTAAAGCTAAGGACCTTGAAAAAGTGATTGCGGCCATCAATCACAAGGGCTATGGGCTCACCATGGGCCTTGAGAGCCGCATTGAAAAGACAATTGAAAAAGTGCGCTTAAAAGCACGTGTTGGAAACCTTTACGTGAATCGTAGCATGATTGGGGCCGTTGTTGGTGTTCAACCTTTTGGCGGCGAAGGTCTTTCTGGGACGGGTCCTAAAGCTGGTGGCCCTTATTATCTCCCGCGCTTTGCGGTGGAACGTACCTTCAGCTACAACACCATGGCCAGCGGGGGGAATGTGGCGCTCTTGAATTTAGAGGAGTGACCTTTGGGCGTCGTAATATTTTATTTGGGGGGATTACGTGAAAACAAAATATTTTTCTCAACTCAACGTTGAATCGTTTTTAGGTTGAACTAATTTTAAGGAGTGAGGGCCCTTCCTGGGGGGGGGACAAAGGGCTTGACTTTGGCCTCTAATGACGCAAAGTTATGATGAAATCTCAACTAATTCTTTAGGATCAATGCGGCAAAAACTGGCAAAATATTTTCCCATCATTTTATGCCTTGCCATTGCCTATGGTCTTGTTTTTTACCTCTCTATAAAACAGCACACGCCTCTGCAAGATGTAGAAGCCTTGGACTCTTCTGATGTTAAAAGAGGAGCTGAAGGGGGAGAAGAAGCTAATGGACCTTTTGATGAAACCCTTACCATCTCCTCAGGCGACACGCTTGCTGGTATTCTAGAGCGTTTGGGCATTCCTCGTACTCAAGCTCATGAGGCCATTGAGGCCTTGGCAACGGTTTATAACCCTAAAGACTTAAAAGTCGACCAAGAAATATACGTTATTTATGATACTCAAGTTGAAGGGGAGGGGTATGATCTTAAGTTTCTACGGATACGGACAGATCTTGAAAATGATATAGAGCTTGTCCGCACGGGTGGCGGGTTGTTTCAAGCCACAAAATATAAGAAGGAGCTCAAGCATGCTTATGTGGAGGTGGAGGGAGATATAAAAGTTAGTCTTTATGTCGATGCTTTACGGGCAGGGGCCTCTCCAAAAATGCTTTATGATATGATTAAGGCTTTTAGTTATGATGTTGATTTTCAAAGGGATATTCAGCCGGGAACAACATTTTCACTCTTTTACGATACCTATAAGGATGAGGAATCGGGGTTAGAAAGAGCTGGGGAGCTTTTGTCGGCACGGCTTGTTATTGAGGATAAGCCTTATGAAATCTTCCGTTTCCAACCCCCAGGAGGTGTTCCAGGGTTTTATACATCTAAGGGAGAAGCTATTCAAAAGGCTCTTTTAAGAACACCGATAGATGGGGCGCGTATTAATTCAGGCTTTGGGAACCGCAAGCATCCCATTCAAGGATATACTAAAATGCATACAGGTGTTGATTTTGGAGCCCCGAAAGGAACTCCTATTATGGCTGCAGGCGATGGCGTTGTAGAACGGTGCAATCATTTTGGCGGCTATGGAAACTATATTTGTATTCGCCACAATGGAAATACGAAAACTGCCTATGCCCATCTGAGCCGTTATGCCAAAGGTGTTTCAAGGGGAGGGAAGGTGCGGCAGGGCCAAATCATAGGCTATGTGGGTACAACGGGTAATTCCACGGGGCCTCATCTCCATTTTGAGTTGATTCAAAATGGAAAACGTGTGAATCCCAAGAAGGTGACTCAGCTGCCCAAATCCAAACTCCTCGGAACAGCATTAACAAAATACAAATCTTTTATAACGAAAATTGAGAAAATAAAAACAGATCTCAAAAAGCCTGAAATGCGTCTTAAAGCTGATTCTAATTCAATTCCTGCCTCATTGGGAGGAGCGTAAATGGCGTCCCCAGCGGGATTCGAACCCGCGTTGTTGCCGTGAAAGGGCAGCGTCCTAGGCCTCTAGACGATGGGGACAGGTGTGGATTTATTTACAGTGTGTTCCTTATAAAATCAAGAAAAATAAGTTCTAATGTATAGGTTTAGTACATACGAGTTCCCATGATGCATTAACAGCCATGTGTTCCCTCGACTGATATCCAAAAAATTATTGACTTTGGTAGAATAAATGCCAATGATCTTTCGGCTGCCTTTAGTCGATTAGTTTAATGTTATCAACGGAGTATGGGAGCTGGACTCATGTTACAGAAGTTTTGGTATTATGCGCTCCTCGCTTTTTTATTTTGTGGTACTATGGCACATTCTATGATGCAGGAAGAAGATAAGGAGGATGTAAGCCGCCAACCCACGGAAAAAAAAAGAAAAAGGAAAGACCCATCCCTTGATAAGGAAAAATCTGTAAGTATAAGTGATCGGGTAAAAGAAAAAAAAGAATCCCCCCTGAGCAAGGAGGAGGCGTCCATGCGGCTGAAGCCGGCCATACTCATTGTTGATGATAACGAGTTATGTCGTATACTACTCCAAAGGCTTCTTGAAGAGATTCCGGGTTTAAAAGATCGATACGACGTCATAACGGCCAACGATGGTGACGAAGCTTTGCTTGCTATAAATAACCGCCAATTTAGTCTTGTTTGTATGGATTACCGCATGCAACGAATGATGGGTGATGAAGCTACAGAAAAAATACGTACAGAGCACTCTAAAGAAGTACTTCCCATCTTTGCAATTTCATCAGACGAAGAGTTCGCAAGAAAAAAATTTTTCAAGGCGGGAATTGACCGATTTTTTGAAAAACCTTTAATAGGTGATATCAAAAGGGATTTAATAAAAGCTGTTCGCGAAACACTTCTATTGGTGTAAACGGACCCATTGTCACTGCTGTCCGGTGAACAGTGATCTTTCTTTTTAAAAATGTGAACCCCAGAAAGTGGAGTGTTGCCGAAGCAGGCTACAAATGACATGAATTTACGAACACCCTATCGACAAAAAAGTGTGAAATATCGTAGTGTTATGAGCTTAGAGCTTTAAGGCTTTTTATGGCATCACAGATTGAAAGAGGGACTTCCTATGAAAAGAATTGGCATTTTAACAGGTGGGGGCGATTGTGCTGGATTAAATGCTATTATTCGTGCCGTTACATTAAGGGCTATTCAAGAATATGGGTGGGAAGTCTATGGCATTTACCAAGGGACCCATGGTTTGTTAAGGCGTCCTGTGGGGGCGATGAAACTTGATCTTTCTTTCTGTACAGGAAACCTCCTTCGTCAAGGGGGAACGATTTTAGGATCAACAAATAAAGGCGATCCCTTTGTCTATCCTATGACAGATGGCACTTTTAAGGATGTTTCCATGGATGTGATTGAAGGGTATCATCTTCTTCGATTGGATGCTCTTATTGGAATCGGCGGAGATGGGAGTCAAGATATCCTCAGGCGCCTTGCTCAACGAGGAAATTTGAATTTGGTAACTATTCCTAAAACTATCGATGATGATCTGAGTCATACAGAGCATTCTATTGGTTTTATGACTGCCGTTGATGTGGCAACAGAAGCACTCGACCGCCTTCAACCAACAGCAGCCAGTCATGATCGTGTGATGATTTTAGAAGTTATGGGCCGTGATGCAGGACATATTGCCTTAGCAACAGGAATTGCGGGGGGAGCGGATATTATTTTGATTCCGGAAATTCCTTATCAAATGGCGGTTGTCGCTCATAGAATTAATTCTATTCGAGAACAGGGACGAAATTTTGCCCTTATGGTTGTTTCAGAGGCCGTAGGTACTGAAACTGGTGAGAAAGCAAAAGTGATGGATAGGGAGGGACGTGCTCGGTATGGCGGAATTTCACAGTATTTGGCGGATAGGGTAACAGACCTAACAGGAGCTGAAACACGCTTCACCGTTTTAGGACACGTTCAGCGTGGTGGACAGCCCATTTTCCAAGATCGGGTCTTGGCCTCAGTTTTTGGAGTTCATGCCGTGGATTTAGTGGCTCAAGGAAAATTTGATCGAATGGTCGCCTGGCAAAACCGCAAGGTGGTTGATGTTCCCATTCAACAGGCCATTGGTGGATATCAAGCCGTTGATGTTAAGGGCTCTCTGGTAAACACAGCGCGGGGTTTGGGAATCTATTTTGGAGATGAGAAAAACTAAAAATCTTATTTGAGAAATGCAGAACTTGTGGTTCAATGGCTCATTAATAACAACCTTAAGGAAAGGTGGGAGCTTGATGACCGCACCCCTCATGCCAAAAGCGACAGCCATTTGGCTTATTGACAACACAACACTAACCTTTGAGCAAATTGGTACTTTTTGTCATTTGCATCCTTTAGAAGTTCAAGCCATCGCAGATGAGGAAGTTATCGTTGGGATGGTTGGCCATGATCCTATAACGTCGGGTCAACTTACCATCGATGAGATTGAGAGATGTCAAGCCGACCCCCAAGCTCGCCTTCAGTTGTCCGCTAACATTCATGCGGAAAAGAAGAAAAAAAAGGCAAAATATACGCCGGTGGCCTTGCGGCACGTCAAGCCAAATGGGATCGCATGGCTTTTGCGGGAAATCTCACAAATTACGGATGCGGATATTATTCGTCTTTTGGGAACAACAAAGGCGACGATTCAAGCAATCCGCACAAAAACCCATAAAAGCATCAATGAAATTAAGCCTGAGAATCCTGCCCATTTGGGGCTGTGTGCCCTTGAAGAGCTCAACAAACTTCTCAAAAAATATGGTCTATGACATTTGAGGTGGCGTTAAAAATTTTTCTGGGGGTTGCCTTGTTAGCAACAGCTGGGGCTTTGGTTTTGGGGCTGTTTCATATGTTTAGGGATGGAAAGGAAGCCAGCGAAAAAAGCAATAAAATGATGCGCTGGCGTATTGTTTTTCAAGCCATTGCCATTCTTATTTTTTCAGCCCTCATCTTTTTAAAGGTTCATTAAATGGTACAACTCACACGGATTTATACCAAAGGAGGAGATAAGGGAAAAACATCCCTGGGATCAGGCAACCGTCTTTCAAAATCTTCCTTGCATATTGCAGCGATAGGTGATGTGGATGAAGCAAATTCAGCCATAGGTGTGGCACGTCTTTATGCTGAAGGTGAGGTTGATCTCCTTCTTTTTCATATACAAAATGACCTTTTTGATGTGGGTGCAGACCTTTGCATGCCTCTCGACAATCAGCCTGAGGACGGCTTGCGTATTGTTTCTTCTCAGGTAAGTTTTTTAGAGGAGAAAATCGACTTCTTTAATAAGACCCTGTCACCACTTAAGTCCTTTGTTTTGCCAGGAGGATCCTCCCTCTCTGCTGCCCTTCACCAAGCACGTGCTGTTGTGAGGCGGGCTGAAAGGAGCATTTGTGGATTGCACGAAAAAGAAGGGGTGAATGAGGTAATCATTCACTACATGAATCGGCTATCTGACTTGCTTTTTGTTATGGCACGTTATGATAATCACCAGCACAGTGGGGACATTTTATGGGTTCCTGGGGCCCATCGTTAACCTTAATAGGGCTGTGCGCCAAAATAAGGATGACTAAACTCTATGAAAGTCTTAGTTACTATTAAACGTGTGATTGATTATAGCGTCAAAGTTCGTGTGAAGCGCGATGGTAGCGGTATTGACTTTTCAGGCGTAAAGATGTCTTTGAATCCCTTTGATGAAATTGCTGTTGAAGAAGCCATCCGCCAAAAAGAAAAGGGCAAAGCTTCCGAGATTGTTGTCGTTTCTATCGGAGAAAAGGACTGCCAAGAGACGTTGCGTGCGGCTCTGGCCTTAGGCGCGGATCGTGCCATTCATGTGAAAACGTCTCTCGAAACCCAGCCTTTAGGTGTTGCAAAAGTGCTTAAAGTTCTGGTTGAACGAGAGAAGCCAGAGCTTGTTATTTTAGGTAAGCAAGCCATTGACGATGATTGTAACCAAACAGGGCAAATGCTCTCGGCTCTTCTGAACTGGCCGCAAGGTACCTTTGTTTCAAAACTCGAGGTCATGAAAGATAAAATTCGGGTCGTTCGTGAGGTGGATGGAGGGCTTGAGACCTTGGATATGCCCTTACCTGCTATTGTGACAACGGATCTTCGTTTAAATGAGCCGCGCTACGCGACCCTTCCCAATATCATGAAAGCAAAACAAAAACCTCTTGAAGAAATTTCCGCCATAAGTTTGAACGTGGATTTAACCCCACATCTCAAAACGCTTCATGTTAAAGAACCTCCAAAGCGGAAGGCAGGAGTTAAGGTTAAAACCGTTGATGAACTACTTGATAAGCTTCAAAAGGAAGCGAAGGTATTTTAATGGCGCTTCTTCTCATTGCAGAACATACTCAAAACACGCTCACGCCAGGAACTTTAGCGACCTTAACGGCAGCCCAAAGTTTTTCAATGCCTATTCATATGGTTCTCTTTGGGAAGGATTGTCAAAAGGTTGCGGAAAAAGCGCGTTCTTTTAAGAATGTGAAAAAGGTTTTAAAAGTTGAAAACCCTCTCCTCGAACACATGGTTGCAGAGGTGGCAACCCCCACACTTATGGAGCTAGCTAAGGATTATGACTATATATTGGCTTCCTCATCTACCTATGGAAAAAATCTTTTGCCGCGGTTGGCGGCTCTTCTCAATGTGGCCCAGATTTCCGATGTGGTTGAGATCCAAGGAAAAGATATCTTTTTAAGACCGATTTACGCTGGGAATGCTTTGGCCATGGTTAAATCAGAAGATGCCATAAAAATTCTAACGATTCGTGCCACAGCCTTTGAAAAAGCATTGCCTGATTTATCTAAGGCGGCCATTGAAACCTATGCCTTTAAACCGCCCATGGGGGCCGTTTCTACTTTTGTTAAAATGGAGGAAAGTCGGTCTGAACGTCCTGAATTGACAGCAGCATCCACCGTTGTGTCAGGAGGGCGTGGTTTTCAGAGCAAGGAGAAATTCGCACTTCTTGAGGAGTTGGCGGATGTGTTGGGGGCAGCCATAGGAGCTTCTCGGGCCGCAGTGGATGCAGGGTTTGTTCCCAATGATTTTCAAGTCGGCCAAACGGGCAAAATCGTTGCTCCTGACCTTTACATTGCCATCGGGATTTCAGGTGCCATTCAACACCTTGCTGGCATGAAAGATAGCAAAGTTATTGTAGCGATTAATAAGGATCCAGAAGCTCCCATCTTTCAAGTAGCCGATTATGGACTTGTTGGGGATCTCTTCGTTCTTCTGCCGGAACTTATTACAAAAGCCAAAGAAATCTTGAGGCGTAATAAAGAAAAACAATAACAAGCCTATGTATGTTTCTTAAAAATGATTGGTAAGATCCTATTTATTCCCTATGATGAGGAAGAGATCAAAAGAATGAGGCAAATTAAGTGATTGAAAACATAGGAATTGTTGGAGCGGGGCAAATGGGCGTTGGAATTGCTCACGTTTGTCTCTTGGCGGGATATAAAGTCTTTTTAAGTGATGTTTCCCAACCTCTTGTTCAACAGGGACGGGAAACCATTGATCGACAGATGGAACGCCAAATAGCTCGAAAAAAGTTACACGATAAGGAAAAGGAAGAAGCTTTAGCTCGTCTTAAAACTTTTGTGGGGCTTGAGGGTTTTGAAAAGTGTGACTTGGTGATTGAAGCTGTCATCGAAAATGAGGAAATCAAAAAAGACGTTTTTATGAAGCTCTGCCCCCTGTTGTCTAAGCATTGCTTGCTGGCCACAAATACCTCTTCCCTTTCAATCACAGCTCTCGCGCACAGTACAGATCGCCCCGACAAATTTATGGGGATGCATTTCATGCACCCAGTTCCTGTGATGCAACTTGTGGAGCTCATTAGAGGAATTACCACATCCAATGGCACCTTTAGTGCCATCCGAGACGTAACAAAACGCCTTGGAAAGCAATCTATTGTTTCAGAAGATTATCCGGGATTTATCACAAATCGCATTCTAATGCCCATGATCAATGAAGCCATCTACGCTCTTTTTGAAGGTGTGGGAACCATTGAGGCCATTGACAAAGGCATGCATTTAGGAGCAAATCATCCTATGGGTCCTTTAGAACTTGCGGATTTGATTGGGCTCGATACCTGTGCTTTTATTATGAATGTCCTCTACGAAGAAAGAGGAGAAAGCAAATACAAACCGTGTCCTCTTTTGACAAAATATGTTGAGGCAGGCTGGTTAGGGCGTAAAGCCAAGCGTGGTTTTTATGATTATACGGGAGATCAACCCGTTCCCACACGATAGGAGATCTTATGACATCCCTTGAAACAATGAGTTTTGAAGAAGCTCTCCAGGAGCTAGAAACAATTGTTCGGCGTCTCGAAGAAGGGAAAACAAACTTGGATGAGGCAATCAATGTCTATGAAAGAGGAGCTGCCCTGAGGGCCCATTGTGAGAAAAAGTTAAAGGACGCGCGCATGCGCGTTGAAAAAATTGTGGTGAATTCTGATGGTACAATTGAAACGAAACCTAGCCCCTTTGAGGGATGAGCCTTTTGAACAGCAGCTAAAGTCTGTTGCAGCGCAAGTTGAAGATGTTCTTGATCACATCCTTTCTCCTCCAACAACTCGCCTTCATGAGGCGATGCGGTACAGCGTTCTGGGCGGAGGAAAGCGTTTGCGGGCGTTTTTGGTTTATGCCACCTCACACCTTTATTCTGTACCCCTTGAGATTGCTTTAAAAACAGGAGCTGCTCTTGAAATCGTCCATGCGTATTCTTTGGTCCACGATGATTTGCCAGCCATGGATGATGCAACTTTAAGGCGAAATAAGCCTACTTGTCATAAGGCTTATGGAGAGGCCACCGCAGTCCTTGTGGGAGATGCTTTAATTCCCCTTGCTTTTGAGATGCTTTCATCATTGCCACTATCAAAGGCGGCCCGTTTGGTGTTGATCAAGGCTCTTTCGAAGGTCATTGGTTCCCAAGGCCTTGTGGCGGGACAAATGATGGACTTAGGTCAAGAGGGTCCAAAAACAAATGTGAAAGATTTACTCGAACTTCAACGACTTAAAACAGGCTTATTATTTAGCTTTGCAACAGAGGCCGGAGCTTTCTTAGGTGGAGCGCCTCTAAAAGATCGTGAGGCTCTCAAGAACTTTGGTCTTCTTTTTGGTCAGATGTTCCAGATGGTGGATGATTGGCTAGATGGATGTGCGGCTGAAAAAGTAACAGGAAAATCTGCTCAGCAGGATAAAGATAAGGTGACTTTTCTTTCTCTATTGGGCCCAACGGTTCTGCAGGAACAAGCTAAAAAAACCTTAGAAGAAGCACTCGAAGTGATAGCTCCTTTTAGCGAAAAAGCAGATCTTTTGAAAGAGGCAGGCTATTACGCTTTTCGTTGTGCGAAATAATTTCTATTGACCCCTCTCTGTTCTCTGGGCAAAGTGCAGATACGTTAAATGATATGTAGACTGCCAATGCTTCGCTTTTTAAGCTGGACACTTACACTCGTCTTTATCCTTGCCGTAATGGGGGCTTTGGGGACGCTTTCCATCCTTTATTATTTTGGCCGAGGGCTTCCTGATTATGAACAGTTGGCTCAATATGAACCTCCCGTTGTGAGCCGTTTTTATGCAAGTGATGGGCGTCTTTTCGCTGAATATGCAACTGAAAAAAGAGTATTCGTACCCATTGAAACGATCCCCAAGCGTGTTATTCACGCCTTCCTTGCTGCAGAAGATAAGAATTTTTTTGAACATCCTGGTTTTGATATCTTTGGGATTGTTCGGGCGGCCTTTGTCAACATGAGCCAGATGGGAACGAACAAGAGGCTAAAAGGGGCTTCAACGATCACCCAACAGGTTGCCAAAAACCTTCTTCTTACTAACATAGCGAATCAAGCCTCCTATGAGCGCAAAATCAAGGAAGCAATTTTAGCGTTTCGTATTGAAACAATCCTCAGTAAAAACCGCATTCTTGAGATTTATTTGAACGAAATTTTTTTAGGCGCGGGATCTTATGGAGTCGCATCTGCGGCCTTAAACTATTTTAATAAATCTCTTGATGAGCTCACCATTGCAGAAGCGGCCTTTTTAGCGGCCTTACCGAAAGCGCCTACCCGCTACAATCCAAAGACCAATTATGAGATGTCGAAAGGGCGCAGGGATTGGGTTATTACACGTATGTATGAGGATGGCACGATTACCCTTGATGAGGCGGTTGCTTCTAAAAATTCTCCGATCGAACTCAACAAGCCTGATTCAACCCAAGTTATTAAAGCCGATTATTTTGCAGAAGAAGTGCGTCGTCAGTTGCTCGCGAAGTACGGTGAATCTGCCGTTTACAAAGGAGGATTGACAATCCGTACCACAGTTGATCATCGCCTTCAAAAAATTTCGGATTGGGTTCTTCGTAGGGGGTTGATTGCTTATGATCGTCGCCATGGTTGGCGGGGAGCTTATATGTCCCTTGATCCGCATGAAATTACAAAGGATTCCTGGAAAGAAAAACTGGATGCTATTCCAACACCTCCTGGGCTTGGTCAATGGCAGATAGCCCTTGTCTTAAAAATCTCAGAAAAGGGAGCCACTATTGGTTTGAAGTCCGGGGAGGAGGGAACGATTACCTTCTCAGAGCTGACGTGGGCCAGAAAACATGTTCCTCTCTTAACCGAGAGCGAAAAGAAAACAGAGGTTTTTGTGGGGCCACCCATTTCCCATCCCCAAGAGGTTTTAAAAGTAGGAGATGTGGTCTTTGTTGAAGCTTTGTCCGGAAAGGAAAAAACCTACAGTCTTCAACAAATTCCAGCTGTAAGTGGTGCTTTCATCGCCATGGATCCTCATACGGGACGTGTTTTGGCCATGTCGGGCGGATTTAGCTTTGAAGCCAGTCCATTTAACCGCGTAACACAGGCTCACCGGCAACCAGGATCCGCGATTAAACCATTTGTGTATCTGACAGCAATGGAGAGAGGATTTTCTCCAGCAACCATTGTCTCTGACTCGCCCATTTCAATTGCCATGGGCTATGGCCTTGGAATTTATAACCCTAAAAATGTGACCTCCCACTATTATGGCGCTGTTCCTCTTCGTATAGGCCTCCAAAAATCCTTAAATATGATGACAATTCGCCTGGTGCATCAATATGTGGGGATGAAGCCCGTTGCTGCTATGATTGAAAAATTTGGTGTGATTGATCACGTTCCTATGCAGATTGCAATGGCCTTAGGAGCGGGCGAAACGACGCTTTTACGTTTGGCAACGGCCTATGCCATGCTGGCGAATGGAGGGAAACAACTTGTACCTACCCTTATCGATCGTGTGCAAGATCGTTATGGCAAAACCTTATTTGCAGCGGATTCTCGGATTTGTGTAAATTGTAATAATGTTACATGGAGCAATCAGCCTTCGCCCGCGATTGTTGACCATCGCCAGCAACTGGCTGATCCTCGGAGTATTTATCAAATCACCTCTATGCTTGAAGGAGCCGTGAGGGCAGGTTCTGCACAACGTGCAAAGGTTTTGGAAAAAATATTGGCGGCGAAAACAGGAACTACTAATGATGAAAAGGATGCTTGGACGTTTGCATATACACCAGACCTTGTGGTTGGAACCTATGTAGGTTTTGATAACCCCCATTGCCTCGGCCATATGGAAGGAGGAGCGCGGGTGGCTCTTCCTTTGATCGTTGAATTCCTTGATAAAGCGCTAAAGGACGTTCCCAATAAGCCTTTCAAAATGCCGCCTGGGATGAAGCTTGTTCGTATGCATGAAATGACTGGTCGGCCTGCGCAGGGAGGAGGAGCGGGTATTATTTACGAAGCATTGAAGGTTAATCAAGATCTTCGGAATTATTCTGAGGGTTCTTCTTATGGCGAAGAGTCCTATGGAGAAGAGCCTCACACGACAGAATTTCGAGAGCCAGGGGAAAATTTTGTTTCCAATTCCTTCCCCCAAAACGAACCTGAAATTTCACGTCCTCAAGAAAGCATTCCTTTGACGGGAACGGGGGGGTTATATTAATATAACTCTTTGAGGAATAAAGCTTATGTACACAAAACTTACGCATAATATTTGCATCACAATTGAACCTATTTTTTTGGATGATCAGTCCTTGCCTTTTGATAATCAATTTGTGTGGGCTTATCAAGTCTGGATTGAAAACCAAAGCTCTGAAACGGTTCAGTTGGTCTCCCGCACCTGGCGGATTACGGATGGCAATGGCGTGACAAGTGAGGTTAAAGGCGAGGGCGTTGTGGGTGAAAAGCCCTGGATTACGCCGGGGACAACATATCATTATACAAGTGGCACACCCTTGAGCACCCCATCAGGCATGATGGAAGGGGTTTATCATATGAAAACAAAGTCAGGGAAACCCATTGATGTTCTAATCCCTGCTTTTTCACTCGATAGTCCTTATGAAAAGGCCGCCTTTCATTAACATGTATGCCTTACGGCCAATTACGATATCTTGTTGAACTTAATGGTATCTTTCGTTTCACCAGGGACAACCGTATAACTCGCATCCTTATTTTTTTCGGTTATCTCTAACTTTGCCATAGGCCCCCAGTAAGCTCCTAACCAACACTTTATATTGTGAAATGATTCTTTAGCATTTTCTAGATTCCATGAATAGGACTTGTTTACATTTATCTCGGAGGGAAAGGTTTCATTGGCTTGCCAGAGTATACATAATATAGTTTCGCTAGTTTTATTTGTCACTTCAATAGCCAAAAGTGAGTGTGTACAAACCAACCCAAAAAGCCCACAAGCAAGTAATTTTGAAAAAAATGGATGTTCATGATAGAAGTCTCCTGTTCCTCGTTTTATGGCACCTGCATAAACACTTCATACCATACGACAGAGAAGTTAATTTTTTATCAAGAACGCTTTCAAAACACGGCGTGACTTATTCAGCGTTTTGATTTTTCCTATCCTTCTGGCATAATGAAGGGGGAGGGCATGTTGTGGAGCCACAAAAAATTTTTCAACGTTTAGGTTTAAACCCCGACAAAGGCACCTTAAAAATTTTTTCGCCTATCGATGGGAAAGTATTGGGCAAGGTTCCAGAAACCCCGCCTGAAGACATTGAAAAGATTGTTGATCGTGCAAAGGCCTCCTTTCAGCAATGGCGCCTTGTCCCTCCCCCTAAACGGGGTGAGTTGATCCGTCTCTTTGGAGAAGAGCTCAGGGCTCATAAGAAAGATTTGGGGGAGTTGGTAACCTTAGAGTGCGGCAAAATTCTTCAAGAGGGCCTTGGAGAAGTTCAGGAGATGATTGACATCTGTGATTTCGCTCTTGGCCTTTCACGCCAACTTTATGGTCTAACCATTGCCTCAGAAAGACCTTTTCACCGCATGATGGAAACTTGGCATCCCTTGGGACCAGTGCTTGTGATTTCCCCTTTTAATTTTCCTGTTGCCGTTTGGTGCTGGAACTTTACGCTGGCTATCGTATGCGGGGATCCTGTCATTTGGAAACCTTCAGAAAAAACCCCCTTAACGGCAGTGGCCAGCTTGACTTTATTTAAAAGAGCTCTGACTAAGTTCAATAACAGCTTCTCTTCTCTCGACCTTCTTCAGCTGGTTATGGGGGGTGGTGATTTAGGAAAAATCCTTGTCGAAAGCAAAAAAATTCCTCTTGTTTCCGCAACCGGCGGTGTTCCGATGGGAAAGGCTGTAGGAACAAGTGTTGCGGCTCGTTTAGGACGAAGCATCCTTGAATTGAGTGGAAATAATGCCATGATTTTAACTCCCTCAGCAGATCTTGAATTGGCCATGAGAGCTATTACTTTTTCTGCCCTCGGGACGGCGGGACAACGATGTACAACCTTAAGGCGCCTTTTTGTTCATCAATCTCTTTACCATCAGATACTTGACCGCCTTTCTCATATATATAAGAAGGTCGTTGTCGGGAATCCTCTTGATGCAAAAACCCTTGTGGGCCCCTTGATAGATCAACACAGCTTTGAGGAGATGCAACAATCGCTGGAAGAAGCGCGCCTTCAAGGAGGACAGATCCAAGGAGGAGAAAGGCTTTTGGCTGAAAAGTATCCAAAAGCCTATTATGTGCATCCTGCCCTTGTGTCTATGAAAACACAAACGGAAATTGTGCGTAAAGAAACCTTTGCGCCGATTCTCTACGTCATTCCTTATGAACGCTTTGATGAAGCCTTAAAGATGCATAATGACGTTCCCCAAGGACTTGCCTCCTGTATCTTTACAAATGATATCCGAGAAGCGGAGCTTTTTCTCTCAGCGGGCGGTAGTGATTGCGGCATTGCCAATGTAAATATTGGGCCAAGTGGGGCTGAAATTGGTGGTGCTTTTGGGGGAGAAAAGGAAACGGGGGGTGGTCGGGAGTCCGGGAGTGATGCCTGGAAAAATTATATGAGGCGAGCTACAAACACGATTAACTATGCGAAGGACCTCCCCCTTGCCCAAGGTATTCAATTTGATGTGAGGGATTGATGAGCCAATTTCAATGGGATGATCCCTTTCTATTCGAGGCCCAGCTGAGCGAGGAAGAAAGGCTTATTCGGGACACGGTCAAAAACTACGCCCAAGAACGCCTTATGCCCCGTATTTTAGAGGCCAACCGCCATGAAACCTATGATGGTGCTGTTTTTAAAGAGCTCGGGGCGCTTGGTTATTTAGGCATGACTATCGAAGGCTATGGATGTGCAGGGAGCTCTTACACCGCCTATGGTCTTGTAGCGCGCGAGCTAGAGCGGGTTGATTCCAGCTATCGCTCACTTTTAAGTGTGCAATCCTCCCTTGTGATGAATGCCATTTTTGAATTTGGCGATGAAAAACAGAAACAAAAGTATCTCCCCCCTCTTGCTAAGGGAGAATTGGTGGGGTGCTTTGGATTAACCGAGCCCAATCACGGCTCTGATCCTGCAGGGATGGAAACTTATGTCAAAGCCAAGGGAAATGGGTGGATCCTTAATGGATCAAAGGCCTGGATTACCAACAGTCCCCTTGCGGATATTTTTATTGTGTGGGCGAAGGAGGGCTCAGACATCAAGGCCTTTCTTTTGGAGAAGGGGATGGAGGGCCTGTCGGCCCCTAAGATTGAGGGAAAGTTTAGTCTAAGGGCTTCTCCTACGGGAGAGATCGTTCTAAATGATGTCTTTGTCCCAAAGGAAAATTTCTTGCCAAAATCCCATGGCTTAAAGGCTGTAATGCAGTGCTTGAATAAAGCTCGGTACGGAATTGCCTGGGGAGCTCTGGGAGCTGCTGAGTTTTGTTGGCACCTTGCGCGTGCTTATGTTTTAGAACGTTCTCAATTTGGGAGACCCCTTGCGGCAAACCAATTGATTCAAGCAAAGCTTGTGAAGATGCAAACAGACATTGCTTTGGGATTGCAAGGGGTTTTAAGGATGGGTCGGTTGATGGATGAAGACCGGTGTGCCCCTGAACTTATTTCTCTGCTCAAGCGGAATAATGCAGGAAAATCTCTCGAAATCGCCCGCCAAGCGCGTGATATGCTGGGTGCCAATGGCATTTCCGATGAGTATCACGTCATCCGGCATCTGATGAATCTTGAATCCGTAAACACTTACGAAGGCACTCACGACATCCATACCTTGATTCTTGGCAGGGCGCAGACCGGAATAAGTTCTTTTTAAACTTTTTGAGGCGCAGACTTGACTTTAACTCTAATTTGTTTGAGAGCTGGAAAGTACTTTTGAAGACTTCCTAATATGACAAAATCATAAGCTTTCGTAAATTGAGCCACGTCTTTTGTTGGACAATAAAGATCAACAACCTGTTTTTGAGAAGATAAATGTCCTAATTGGCTCTCCCATAATTTTAAAAGGAATAGGGGAGGCATCATCCTTAAAACTTCTGCGCATACCTCCTTCCATAAGGGATCGTCAATGCAAGCAAGGCATTGTTGTGCTTTGTGGTTGAGGCGATCATCTCTTTGAGAGGGTTTATAAGAAAACTCCTCCTTAGAATAACTCCCTTTCGTAAACAATCTTCCTGCACTTGGAGGAAACTCTGAATGAGGTGGCTTTTTCGCTGTTTTCTTTATGGTGAAGGAAGGTTTCTTTATGCCTTTTTGAAAGATAGGAACCTTTATAAAACGCATTCCTGGGTTTTTGTTGTTTAAATCGAGGTGAGGATATAGAACATTGTTGAACATCACTCTTTCTCCTTATAGCTACTCTTGAAACGCCTAAGTACTTTTATTTCACCAAATCTTTAGACTACTTTCCAATAGAATAGTGGCATAGCTTTTATCGGGGAAAGGTATAATGAACTTTCATTTTTCTTTTAAAGCCAGGAATGCCCTTTGGTTTGAATTGTTCAATAAAAAAAGAATTGAAGTTGAGGGTGCTTTGGGTATAAAAATAAAGTTATCTATATAAGAGAATTTTTGTTTTCCCCATGTTAATAAAAGAGCGAGTTTGAAAAAAGCAAGTGAAATTATAAATTGCAATAAAAAGGATCTTTTTGAAAATAGGTGCTTCTATGATCAAAATGAGACGAAGGCACAAAAAATGGTTCGACTAAGATGAAAAAAAGATGGAACCTCGATTTCGATAAGTTGAAAGTTTTCTATTACGTTGCCAAAGCAGAAAAGTTTACTACTGCAGCTGAGCTTTTAAATGTGAGCCAGTCTGCTCTTAGCCGCAGTATTCAGCTTCTTGAAGATCGTCTATGTCTTAAATTGTTTTATCGCCATCCACGTGGGCTTACCTTAACCGCCCAGGGGAAAGTCCTTGTTCCTATTATCGGACGCTTTTTGAACGAGATGGAAACAGCGACAGAAAAACTTTATGAAGAAGAAAAAAAACCCAAAGGACCATTAAGGGTCATCGCTGCCGCAGGGTTACTTACCCACTATATCCTTCCTTATATTCCCGGGTTTTTAAAGAGCTATCCTGATATACGGCTAACACTTATCTCTAATGATGGTATTCCCTCCCTTGAATTTGGAGAAGCCCATATCGTCATCCGTCCCCCAATTCCTTCTAGCGAGGCAGAAGATCTCATACAAAAGCATTTACTTACGAATTCCGTCGGACTTTATGCAAGTCCACAGTATCTTCAGGAGTTTGGTACTCCAAAGCACCCAGAGGACCTCGATCATCATCATCTCATTGCCTTTGGAAATCATCCAGATGCAGAAGGTTTTAAGGGAATGAACTGGCACCTCACGCTGGGGACGGAGCCGGGAGTAATACGAGAGCCCTTTCTTCAGATTAACTCTCCTCAAGCACGACTTGAAATGGCTCAAGCTTCTCTTGGAATTATTGCTCTTTCGAAAGAACATCCTGGCCTTGACAACTCAGGTTTGGTTCAAGTCCTTTCTGATATTCCTGCTCCTACAGTCAAATCTTTTTTCTTTTATCCGAAGGCCTTGGAAAATTCTAAAAAGGTTATGGTCTTTCAAAACTATTTGGAAGAAGCGTTTATTCGGGATTATGGTTCTCCAACTCCAGAACTCAAGAAAGGTGTAAAATAAATGTTAAAATCTATTTTTGAACTTTCACTATCTCGACTTTCAACCCAAAGGGGGTGTCTTATATCTTATTCAAGGAACAGAAAGAGGTCCATATGAACATTCTCGCGTCTTCAATGAAAATAAGGCCTCGAAACAGGACTTCGAAAAGAAAGGAAAGGTCTCCACTGACTTTTAGGCAACCTGAAGAAAAAGAAGCCCTTGTTGTTACATTGAACAGGATGGGTTACATGCTATCTCAACCTGAAAAATATAACCAAGCTTTTATTGACTTTGCTCCCTTTGCACCAGGTCCGGTATTGGATATTGGGGCTGCTTATGGCCTTGCTACCATTCCAGCCCTTGAAAAAGGGGCCTTTGTAATTGCCAATGATTTGGACGAAAGACATTTAAAGATTTTAAAAAACAAGCTTCCCCCATCCTTAAGAAAACGTCTCATGCTCAAACCAGGACGAATGCCCAATGGCTTAGAGTTTGAAGAAAACAGCTTAGGTGCTGTACTTGCCTCTCGCGTTCTTAATTTTATTGCTCCTGAAGAGTTACTCCCTTCTTTTGAAAAGATCTTTCGCTGGTTACGTCCCGGAGGAAAGTTTTTCTTCTTGGGCGCAACGCCTTATATGGGAAACTTTCAGAGATTCATTCCTCTCTATCTCAAACGAAAAAAAGAAGGTCAGAAATGGCCTGGTCTTCTTGAAAACATCCCCTTCTATGCTCCAAATCGTGCCTGTGATCTTCCTCAATTTATTCACCTTCTCGATGAAGATGATCTCAGACAGCTTTCAACAAAAGTTGGATTAATCATTGAAGAAATGAGTTATAGTCCTGCCATCGAAGAACATCCTCAAGAAATGAAATTTGATGGACGCGAGCAAATTGGATTCATTGCTTTTAAACCTGAGGAGGTTTTATGAAAAAAAACAAATTACGTCAGATCATTCCAGCTGCCATGGTTGGCAACTCGCTTGAGTTTTATGATTTTACACTTTTTGCCTTTTTGTCGCCCATTTTGAGTTCTCTTTTTTTTCCTTCAGATGATAAAATTGCTTCCCTCATTGCGACACTTGGAACGTTTGCTGTTGGATATTTTATACGGCCACTTGGAGCGATTTTTTTTGGGTATATAGGAGATAAATATGGGCGTAAGCGAGCCTTAACTTTGTCCATTATCCTCATGGCCCTTCCAACTTTTCTCATTGGTCTTCTTCCTACCTATGACACTATAGGGTTTATTGCCCCTATGGCTCTCATTTTGTTGAGATTTTTACAAGGATTCTGTACGGGAGGAGAATATAATGGTGCAGGAATTTTTGTGGTGGAAAACGTCGAACCCCATAAGGCAGGATTTGCAGGAGGTATGATCACAGCATCAAGCGCCATTGGATCTTTGCTTGGTTCTCTTGTTGCGGGTCTTTGCACCTTAGAAATGATGCCACCCTGGGCATGGCGAGGAGCCTTCCTCTTTGGCATTGTCGTAGGGTTAATTGGATTTTATATTCGTCGGCGTTTAACAGACGCATACTTGGTAGAAATCTTAGAGAAGAAAAAGCAGCAATTGACTTTTCCGCTCATGGAGGTCATCAAAACTAACCTCCTTGGTATGCTCTGCACTGTAGGGCTTGCTGCCTTTTCGGGAATTATGTATTACATGTCCATGTCGTATGTGAGTGTTTATCTCACAGTGTTTCAAAAATGGGCGCCCTCGTCCGCCCTCTTTGTGATGTCTTTGGGTATCCTTTGCTATATCCTTCTTGCTCCTTTCTTCGGATGGCTCTCTGATAAAATTGGAGGAGCAAAAGTTATGGGTTCAGGGGCCTTGGCGACATTTCTTTGCATTTATCCCTTCCTAGCTCTTCTGACGTCAGAAACAAGTATTATTCCTGTGATATCTGCGCAACTTCTTTTGGCGATGTTAGCCGCCTGGTTTCAAGGTCCAATGAATCTTTATATGGCCAGTCTTTATTCTCCAGAAACCCGATATAGTGGCCTTGCTTTTAGCTATTGCTTAGGGATGGCTATTTTTGGGGGAACAACGGCTATGATTTCAATAACTCTTGTTCACTGGTTCAATTCCGCATTGGCTCCTGCTTTTTACGTCATCTTTGGAGCGATCGTCGGCATTGTTGGTGTCATCGTGTCAAAAAGAAAACCCTACATTGCAGAAGATCTTCCTTCTGGTGAGGTAAGTATTGTGCCTTCATTCCTAGCGGCGTAAAAAAAGTACTAGATTTACTTACGCCAAAAGTTGGGCGTGAAAAGAATTAATAATGTTAAAAGTTCAAGACGCCCAACAAGCATTCCAAATATCAATAGCCATTTGGCGATATCGGAAAGGTCCTTATAATCCCCCGTAGCGCTGATTTGGGTTCCGAGTCCAGGTCCCACATTTCCCATAGCGGTAGCGCTTCCTGAAAGGCACGAGATGACATCAAGCCCACAGAGGGCGAGACCCAAAACTAAAGCGGCATAGCAAAACATATAAAGAGCGAAAAAAGCTAAAACGGACATAAAATCCGCTTCTCTCAGCCTTTGGTTGTTATAAAGGGGAACAAATACGCCATGGGGGCGGCGCAACTGAAAGATCTGCGCCTTTGCAGCTTTAAAAAGAATTTGAAAGCGAAAAATTTTAATTCCTCCTGCTGTTGACCCCGTACAGCCTCCAACAAACATAAGAAAGAGAAGAAAAATGAGAGGAAAGCTTCCCCAAATACTAAAGTCAACTGATGTAAACCCCGTTGTGGAAATTATCGACACTACAGCAAAAGTTCCATGACGTATGGCCTCCAAAAGACTATATTGACTTGTTCCCCACAACCAGAGGGCCACAAACCCAGACGCAATGGCTATTAGAGAGAGGAAAACCCTCGTTTGGGAATCCTGCCAAAGAGACTTAGGGTCTCCTCTCAAAAAGCGCGTAAAGAGAAGTAAGGTAATACTTCCCATCGTCATGAATACAATAGCAACAGACTCTATTAATGAACTATTAAACTGACCAAAAGAGAGATCGGAGGTTATCTGTCCAGACGTTGAAACTGTAGCCATTGCTATACAAATGGCCTCAAAGGGTGTCATGCCAGCTAACCAATAGGACACAGCGCAAAGAACTGAAATAAGAAGGTATGTAAAGAGAATGGCAGAAGCAATTTGAGAGACACGCGGAAAATATTTTTCCGATCGATCGGAAAATTCGCTTTTAAAGAGCTGCATTCCTCCAATTTTAAGAACGGGTAAAATTGTTATGCCCATGACCACAATTCCAATCCCTCCTAGCCACTGCAAAAGGCCCCGCCACAGTAAAATTCCTGGAGGGGTATAATCAAGGTTTCTAAAAACAGTCGCTCCTGTCGTTGTAAGTCCAGAAATCACTTCGAAAAATGCATCGGTGAAGGATGGAGCAGCCCTAGAAAGCATAAAGGGTAAAGACGCAAAAACAGCAACTGTCAACCAACTCGAAACCGTTAAAATGAAGGCTTCCCGTACCTCAAAGAGAGGCTCACCTTCGGGCCGAAAAGCAAGTATGAGCAAAATTCCTACAAAACCGGTTATGGCAGCCGCTTGACCAAAATAAACCCAATCTGGATCTCGATAGAAAAGGTCCGTTAAAGCTGGGATCACCATGGCAATAGCCAAAATACTTAAAAAGATACCTAAGATAAAAGCGATGAACCGATACGGAACCATGCAGCGCTCATGAGTTAATTACGAAAGTTGATGCCAGGGTATATCAAGTAATTATCAGTTCATCATGGCAGATGAACTCACAACCATCGTTAAATGTGACACCAGAGATGATTTTTGGCAACTAGTTATTTACTCCTGTGTCACGAACAGGTGATATGACCGAGTTAGTTAACAAGTGGGGGTTGTGCGATACCGAACTTTTGGAAAACTTAATCTTTCTCCCTATTTTCAATATGTGAGACATCGATGCCCACCTGTTTTAAATATTTTTCAAAATAGGAGCTAAAGATAAGTATGTTTCTTAGCTTACGTCCTGTTGCATTCGTTTTGATACAAAAATGGGTTTGGATGACTGGCCCAGTAATTTCGGGAAGAACCCTGATAAGAGTGCCTTTATAGGCACGATTGGCTTCAAGGGCTGCGGAACAGATTCCCAAATTAATTTCCGCAGCAGCATAGATCGCCTTTGTAGAGTTTATTGTAAAACTTGGCTTAAGCTTTGGAATGCCATATCCTTGACCCTTCAGATGCCAGTTAATATCATTAAAATAACTAAAAACATGTTCGCCAAAACCAATTATTTGGTGATTTAAGAGATCTGCAGGGGACTGAGGCGTTCCCCATTTTTTAAGATATTCCTTACTTGCAAACAACCCGTGGTGGTATTTGATGGACCAAATCTTAATAAAGTTTTCTGAATCACCAAAGGGGCGAATTAAAACATCAGCGGCATTTTCTTCATCACGGGTGATTGTATCGGAAGATGTGATATGAAGTCGTAAATTAGGATGTTCATTGTATAAGTTTTGAAGAACTTTTAGGGATGTCCACTGGAATGCCAAAGCGGTTGTTGCAGAAACGAGGATATCTCCACCAATAGGAGCGTCAGTAACCTCGTTTGTGCTCATTAAGCTTTCCTCATAGGTCTGGTAAATTTTATAAGCAAAAGGGATAAATTCTTCCCCTGCAGCCGTAAAAGATAAGCCTTGTTTTTTTCTGTTAATGAGCTTTTTCCCTAAACTTTTTTCTAAATCAGAAATATAGGACCACATGGAAGAGCGGGGAATTCCTAGGACTTTGTGCACGTTAAAATCACAATTAGCCTCTGTAAGCTTGACATAGACGTAGATAGACTTCATTCTCATAGCTAATATCCATATTTTCGATATTGAATTTTTAAATTGTTGGTTGACCCATTGTTTTTTTTAACCTATCATCTCATATTGGTCAACATTAAGACCTCTTTTGTAAGGGTTTCTATCTTTGGATAGGAACCGCAGAGAGGATTGCCTCCCACTCCTCTCTGTAAACATTAAAATATTAGTTTAGTTGTTTTTCTATTGCCTGTGATCCATTAAAAAGAGGGTCGCAGGCATTTTTTATGTAGGCTACTTGCTTTACGATGACTAAATCGGAGGAGAAAACATTTTTCTGTTGAATAATAGATTCTTAATTGTAATATATCATTAAAATAACACGATAACAATTTACAGCGGGGGATGTTATCTTATGAAAAAAAACTATAAAGCTATTCTAGCTGCAATGACTGGGAATACCTTAGAGTATTACGATGTTATGCTCTACGGTTTTTTTGCAACAATGTTAGCGCCCCTTTTTTTCCCATCTGATAATCAAACGGTCTCCTATATTTCAAGCTTAGGAACATTTGCTGCTGGGTTTGTGATGCGTCCTGTAGGCGGATTAGTTTTTGGGCATTTGGGTGATAAGTTCGGACGCCGCTATGCCTTAGTTTTATCCATTTTCTTTGTTACTATCCCTACGTTAACGATTGGGTTGCTCCCCACTTATGCAGAAATAGGGATTGCAGCTCCTATTATTTTGCTAAGTTGTCGTTTGCTCCAAGGCCTTTGCGTTGGGGGAGAGTATAGTGGAGCCTCCATCTTTGTGATTGAGTACTCAAAAAAAGGAAAGGAATGTTTTGCAGGAAGCATCCTGACGGCTTCAGGAAGCTTTGGTGGCGTTTTGGGAACCTTCTGCGGATTTCTTTGCACCCTTTCTTTTATGCCAGTGTGGGGGTGGCGCATTCCTTTTATTATTGGAAGTTTTATGGGAGTTTTGGGCTATTATATTCGGACGCGAGTTAATGAAAGTCCTGAGTTTGAAAGAGCGAAAGATGAAAAGAGCGAAAAAGTTCCTTTGTGGGGTGTATTGGAGAACAGAAAAATTAATCTTCTTTGTACAATAGGCATTGGGGCAACTTCTTTAATTCCTCTTTATCTGGCAACAATCTATATGGGGTTTTTAATGGGGTCTAAACTTCACATCACAACCCCCGAAATTATGATAATTAATACAGCTCTTGCGGCTTTCATAGTTCTCTTTATGCCATTCATGGGACAGCTTGCGGATAAAATAGGAAAAGAAAACCAAATGAAGAAAGCAGCCTTGCTTACTTTTTTGCTTGCCTTGCCCCTATTTTACTTCCTAAAAAATAATTTTTGTTTAGGTAACGTTATATTTGTCCAATTTGTCATAGCAGCCCTCAATGTTGCCTTTGTTCCTCCTATAATGCCCCTTCTGACAACTTATTTCCCTGTGCATGAGAGGTATAGCGGCATAGGGTTTGGATATGCCCTAGGGGGCGCGCTTTTGGGGGGCACTACTCCTGTGATCATCGCGACCCTCAATGCATGGCATGATTCTCCCTATACCCCGGCTTATTATCTTATGTTTGCTAGCCTTTTAGGATTAATAAGCCTTAAGTTTGGGCGAAGTGAATTTGGTAAGTTTACGGCTAAGACTGAGCCACAAGAAGAAGGGTACGCTTACGCTAAGGCCTCTTAGGGCAAAAAATGGAAACTGGCGCGCCCGAAGGGATTCGAACCCCCGACCTTTGCCTCCGGAGGGCAACGCTCTATCCAGCTGAGCTACGGGCGCAAAATTAATGGTAAAACACTTTTAGCGGTTATATACTCTCACCACTTCAGATGCAATGGGGGCACATTCATGAGACAGCCTAGAGAGGAAATTGTAACCAACGACACCGTTGTCAAGTGTGACGGCGGGAGTGGGCCTTTAGGTCATCCAGCAGTCTTTCTCAACCTCGAGCCGCAGGATGAAATTGTTTGCCCCTATTGTAGCCGTTATTTTGTTAAAAAAGCATGTTTGAGACAACATCATTAAACAAAAAAAAGGAAAAACTCTCGTAAAGTGTTAGGCCATAAAAAAACCATCCCCGCTCTAAGAAAATTCTTGGAGAGGAGATGGAATTTAAAGGTTTTAAGCTTACGCTAACTTCAAATTGACCGCAGAGGTCTTTCCTTTGTTTGTTGTAAGTTCAAAGGTGACTTTTTGGCCTTCGGATAAATTTGCAATTCCTGAACGCTCAAGTTCAGTAATATGCACAAATACATCGCGCGTACCGTCTGCCATTTGAATAAAGCCGTAGCCTTTGGTTGGGTTAAACCATTTTACTGTGCCGTTTTCCATCATTACATCCTTATGGTTAGGCGTTTACAAAATTGAGTTTTGGCGAAACACGTAAAAATTCCATTCCTGTGAGATACATAGATCTGCAATGTGAAGGGGAGCCGAAGGTAAGAAGAAGAAGGCATATTGTCTATCTTAGTTTCTTACGCAGAGCACACTATCTCTACGATTTCTATCCTTTAAGGGTTTCAAACTCTCTATTACTATAAGGCATCTTCTAGGAAAAGCAAGAAATTTAATCTATCTCGAAAGTATGTCGATAAGAAAAGTGGTGAGAGGCCTGTATCAAGAGGATAAGGCAGGGGAAACAGGCAAAGGCAGTGAAAGTAAAAAATCCTGGCCAGGAGAGGACGTCTGCGAGAAAGCCAGAGATCATGGATAAAAGGATGCGAGCAAGGGATCCAAAGGAGGACAAGAGGGCAAAGTGGGTGGCTGTATGGGGCGCGCTGCAAAGGCTTGAGAGATAAGCAATATAAGCGGCAGCTCCGAGCCCACAGGTTAAATTTTCAACACTGATGGTAATCATAAGGACCTCAAGATTATAGCCAACAAGCGCCTGTATCACAAACATAAGGCTTGAAAGAACCTGAAGAACGACATAAAGCATCAGGCTTGAAAGTATGCCAAAACGGCTAAGGAAAAGGCCACCGATAAATCCTCCCATAATCATAGCTGAAATTCCTAAGAGCTTAGCCACGTGGGCTATTTCAAGCTTGCTATAACCCAATTCAACTAGAAAGGGGGTGTTCATAACGCTGAGAGCCGTATCACCCACCTTATAAAAGAAAATAAAAGCCAAAACCACACGCCAATCATAAGACTGCCACAATTCCTTTAAGGGCGGGCCGTAGGTTGATTTGAGCCAACTCCAAAAGCGACTATGGGGCGAAATATGGCTTAAGGAAAGATGGGGGGCAGGGCTGAAAACGAGGGTTTTGGGAGAAGGGCAAGAAAGTGTGGTCAAAAGACCTATGCAGATAAAGGCAGCCATAATTTCATAGGCGATTTGCCATGAAAAGGTGGCTGCCAAAAAAAGAGCCCCAGCTCCTGACATCATCATCCCAAAGCGGTATCCAAGGTAGGTTGAGGAAGCGGCCGAGCCACTTTGATCCTCATCAATGATTTCAATACGATAGGCTTCAATCACAATGTCCTGAATAGCAGAACAAAAAGCAACGCCAAAACCCCAAAGGGCCGTTTCAAAAATATATGTTTTTGGATGGGAAGATCCAAGGCCAATCAGCATAAAGATAAGGGTAACTTGAGACAAAAGAGCCCAACTTCGCCGTTGTCCCAATCGTTTGAAAAGAAAGGGAAGTTTAACTCTGTCCACCATAGGACCCCAAATAAATTTAAAGGTATATGGCAGGGTAATGGCTACGAAAAGACCAATAGTTGTATTGTTGACGCCAGACTCCTTCAGCCAAATGGTTAAGGTGGAAAGGGTCAACAAAAAGGGCAGGCCGCTTGAAAATCCAAAGAGGAAAATCGAAAAAATGCGCCTGTCCCAAAAGGTCAATACACTGTCTTTCCAAGATCGTATCAACGCGCTATCATATCCTTATGAATACTTAATTTCTGTGAGTATACCATAAAAGTTAAAAATGAATTCTTTAAATCAAAATAAAAAAATAGTTTGATCTCATGCAAAATTATCAGGAATCAAGAGAGCTGTATAGGCCTTATGTGAGTAGTATAGAAGCTCGCCACACTCAAATTTTTGCTGTGAAATACCTTCTATGAGTTGGGTTTTCTCTGTCGCCCCATATTTTTGGCTGTTTAGTTAACCACGTGAGAATGGCCGCAAATTATTCCTACGATGCATTGTTCTTGGGCTCTTAATACTTTGTTATTATTTTTATGATACATTAATAAAAGACGATTAGTAATTGGTGTTTCTATTCCTAATTACTAATCGCTAACCTCTAAAAAGGAGACTGATTATGACAAAGAAAATGAAACTCGGAGCCCTTGCCTTTGTGGCTTTATTGACGCTTGAATCTGGGGTGATGGCACATGGAAGCACTGCAACCGTAGGTGCCATTAATCCTTTCGCTTGTGCGCCTGGCTTTTTTAGCGCCCCTGTTTATACAGGGCATATCGACGCCATGCATCCCGAAGGGATAGTAAAAGGAAAGTGAAGGTAGCATTCGCTTCAGAGCGGTAATCAGCTATCAGTGATCGCTCGAAAAATTAATTATTGATGGCTGATTACCGAGTGTCTAATGCAAGCGTTTCCAGTCGCTTCAGCTCATCTCGCAGGCGGGCGGCCTCTTCAAATTCGAGGTTCCCCGCTGCCGCAAACATTTTTTTCTCAAGGCTCATGAGATGGGCCTTTTGCTTTTGGGGCGTCAAATTTGCTTGAAAGCTTGGCAAGGTTTTTAAGAGTAAATTTCTCTAAAATACATTTTGTAATCTGTTTTGAATTCAAGCGGTTTTCACTCATCATTACTATTGTTGGCAGGTTCAAACACTTATACACTTTTAGATTGACCAGGTATTGCGCAACAGGTAGATATGAAAAAAAGCATTTAATAAAACAAGACAGAAAGTGCCTTTTGACAACACTGGGAAAGAAAAAACAATCATGAATAAAAAGCTTGTCCAAATATTAGCTCTCACGGCAATTCTTACTGTTGGTGGAGTTTCCAATAAAGAAGGCTACTGCGACAGTTGTGTATGTAAATTGATGCTAGTTGATCTATGGCCTCGTTGGGAAGTATATGATATAACGAAAAAAGAATGGCTTAAGCTTTCTAACAATATGTATGCGACTTCTGCAACTAAAAAAGAATGCGAAGAAATTTTGACAAAAGATAATTAGTGTCTGAAAGGAAACCCAAAAATTTCAATGATACTCTAGGTTTCAGCTAGAAGTTTTTGCGGGAAGATTTTGAGGAATTCCCAAAAACTGA
>MEMA01000001.1 GCA_001767835.1 Alphaproteobacteria bacterium GWC2_42_16 | reverse complement strand
AGAAGAGCTTTTAACCTATGACCAAGCCGAGAAATACGAAGGGGCTTATATTGCCTCCATGGCTCAGAAATATGATGAGGGCCTTGAGAAAGGACGTGAAGAAGGACTTGAGAAAGGGAAACGAGAAAGAGAGTTAGAAATTGCCAAGTCTCTCCTTTTACAAGGTGTGGACATTGACATTATTGCATCCACAACACAATTGTCTCAACAAGACATCAAAAAGCTTTTACAGAAAGTCAAAAACTAAGAGGCATTTTTTAAGGAAGAGGGTTTTTCACCCAAAATTTCTTTGACGCGTCCTGCAAGGTCATTCAAGCTAAAGGGCTTTGCTAAAAAGCGGATGTTGGCGTTGTCCTTAATCCGATTATGAAAAGTATCTTCCGTATAGCCTGAAATAAAGAGCACCTTCGGGCTGACCTTAAGTTGATTGATTTCATTGATAAAGGTAGGGCCATCCATTTGTGGCATGACAACATCAGAAATGATCAAATCAATTTTATGTTTCTTGGTTTTAATCAATTCCAGAGCTTCCTCCCCATTTATGGCTTCAAGAACTTCATAGCCTTTGCTCCTTAAAGCTCGTGCACTAAAAAGTCTTACCGCGTCCTCATCTTCAACCAATAAAATTGTGCTTGACCCTGTCAAATCAGAAGCCGTAACCTTTTCCACCTGAACCAAGGGGAGGTCTTCTTGTTGTTCTGCTGTGCAATGAGGAAGATAAATGCTGAAGGTTGTCCCCTCTTTTTCCTTTGACTTTACGTATATAAAACCTCCTGTTTGTTTGACAATTCCATAAACGGTAGATAAACCAAGACCTGTGCCTGATCCCACTTCTTTTGTTGAAAAGAAAGGATCAAAAATGCGATCAATGTTTTCGGGGTTAATGCCAACTCCTGTATCAGAAATTTCAACCAGCACATAGGATCCAGGGGGAATGACATCATGGCCAAAACGCTTTGATTTTTTCAATTCGCAATTTTCCGTACTTAAGGTAATAGCTCCCGTACCATTCATAGCATCGCGGGCATTGACAACCATATTAATGATGACCTGTTCAAATTGTCCTTGATCAACGAGCACAAGACCCAAGTCCCGAGCATGCTTCATTTTAAGCTCAATGTTTGACCCAATCAGTCGGCGGAGAAGTGCGGAAAGCTCGGCTAAGCAATCCGTAATATCTAGAACTTTAGGTTGGAGGGTTTGTTGGCGTGAAAAGGCTAAAAGCTGTCGGACCAAATTTGCGGCTCTGTTGGCGTTTTGTTTGATTTGCATGACATCCGTAAAAGATTGGTCGCCTGGTGTATAGCGAAGCAAGAGGAGATCGCAGAACCCAATCATAGCGGTGAGAAGGTTGTTAAAGTCATGGGCAATTCCGCCGGCAAGCTGCCCAACAGCTTGCATTTTTTGCGATTGTACCAATTGGAATTCAAAGCGTTTTTGCTCAGTGATGTCTTGAAATAGAATTAAACAACCTTTTTGATCCTTAAGGGGCAAGGGGGCAAAATAAGCGGAAACAACCGACTCCCGTCCATCATTTAAATAAATGTTCATATGAGTTTCCTCACTGTTCCCTATGAGGAAAGAGTGAACGGTATTTTTAATTTCCTCCCTCTGGGGCTCAATAACAAGGTCAGCAAAAGCCGTTCCGCGGGACGTGGGCTCTTCGAAAAAAAACTTATCACGGAAAAGGATGTTTGAGTCTTGAATATGACCATTTTCATCAAGACAAACAACGGGGAGAGGCGTCATATTCACCACCTTTATCATCTCCTCATGGGTTGCAAAGGACGCATAAAGATTCAGGTAAGAATAGGTAATGGAATTTCCTTTTGATATGGGAATCAACTTTTGTTCCAAATAGCCGTGTTTAATCCGAGAAGAAGAGGTTAGGAAATCACATTTTCCTTGGATGTCACAAAGGCGTGCGGCAACTTGAGTGCGGGATTTTACAATATATTTGGACATCGATGTCCCAACCATTTCTTCACGGCTATAGCCTAACCATTTTGCGAATTGCTCATTACAAAAAAGAAGGGTTCCTTTTTCATCGATGGAAAAAAGCCCCTGTTCTGCATGATCCAGAAACAAGGTAAGGGCCTTGAGTTGGGAGTGGGCGCTTCCAATCTTCAAGCTTTCTTCAGAGGTGTTAAAACAATGCCAAAGAGCTCTTTCCTCTAAAGGAAAAGCGTGAATATGCCAGGCTTCGTCTCCCTTTGCTCCTTTTAAAATCAAGGTTTCTTTACACTCTTTTTTTTGCTGAAAGGCTTCAATCAAACGGTCTAGGGTGGGCTTTTGCTCAGGGTCAGCTATTACCTTCTTTAAATAAGGAATACTTTCAGCCCACCAACAGCCTTCTTGTGCTTTTTTATTTCCAAAGGAGAAGTGAAGCTCAGGGGAGAGAATAAGAAGAGGGGAAGAGATTTCATCATAGGCTTTTGCTTTGACACGATCCATTTGCGTAGTTGCCTTGAAAATGCGTAATTGCAACAGTAAAGCTCCAATCATCAGACTTGAGCTCAACATGAGGACAATGGTTGAAAAGAAAAAAAGGGGCCCTTGGGACAATGTTAACATGATAGAGCCAAGTAAAAGAATCAGAATGCAGTTAATAGCAGAAAGAACGCCAATGCGTTCTATCCTCCTCAAAGAGGAGATAAAAACATCCCATGACTGTATAAAAAGGAGTAGCCGATCCCTTAATATTTTTTTCATTTAACTACTATAATCCATTTTCTAAAAAGGATCAAACACTGTTAAAATAAAGGTGTATTTGTCTTACAAAGAATGTATTTATAAAGAGCTATAAAGATTTTTTTCGCATATGGCTTTACATTTCCTTAAAAAAAATTAAACTCATTTTTAATTAAAATTTAAGGAAATGAGGATCGGGTGGCTTTTAATAAGAATACCTTTTGGTTACTCCTTGCAGGAGCTGTAATTCTTACTGGGTGTGAAACGACAACACCAAAAAGTAATTTATCCTTTAAAACGCCTATGTCATCGCTGAAAGCTCAGAAAAAGGTATCTCCTGCTGTGGCTCATGCGATGACTCTCTTAGAGCAAGAAAAGTACCGCGAAGCCTCTTTAGTAATTAACCAAACGCTTCAAAATGAACCTAAGAATGTGGCCCTCCACCTGCTCAATGCCATGACTTATGAAAAGCTGGCGGAACTAGGAGATGCGACAGGCAACGAACTTGCTGGTGTTGGGTATACAAATGCAGTCAACTTAGATCCTTCAAATTACTTTGCTGTGACCCAACTTGGAAAATTAAAATACCGCGAACAGTTGTTTCCTGAAGCACAAGAACATTTTGCTAATGCCCTTCTGATAAGGCCACACGATGCAGATTTATGGCATGAATTTGCAGCTGCCTCCTATTATGCTTATGATATCAGGTCAGCCCTTAAAGGAATTGAAAAAGCGGCCCAATTAAAACCGGATGATCCCCTTATTCATCGGTCCGCTACGATGATCTATGCGGCCCTTGGCGATTTCAAATCCGCAAAGGGTCATCTTGCAGCCTTTAAAACAAAAGCTGGGAACGACCCTGCCGTATATCAAGTAGAAGGGCGTTTTCAAGATTGGCAGCGCCTTTACCAAAGTGGGCGAATCAAGCTGGCTGCAGCAACATCAACCTCTCCCTCTGGTGATACAACACAACCTCCTTCTCCTCCTTCCCCTAGTAATACAACACAACCTCCTTCTCCTCCTTCCCCTAGTAATACAACACAACCTCCTTCTCCTTCCCCTAGTAATACAACACAACCTTCGACACCTCCCGCTAGCGATGGAACACAGCCTCCTCCCTCTGATGCTGATACTAGTGGGCTTCCCCCAACTTCGGAGTCGACGGAAGCCCAAGCAGTTGGACAAGACATGGCAGCTGAATTTCAAACCCCTGTCGGAACAATTCCCCCATTGTTCACTGGAGACGATGCGACTCCTTCTCCTGATGGAGCATCCGCAGCACCGGCAACAGGCACTCAAGGAAAACAAGTCAAAGGCAAACCGCAGGTTATCATTGATTGCTATCTCCTCCGCATCGAAGAAGTAGCGAGCACAACCAAGGGAAACAATATCCTTGAAAATCTTGCTGTAACCTTAACCCCTGGCGGTTTTTCCACATTTCAAGCACGAACTGGTGGGTCGGGAATAAAGCCACGATATCCTGATGCAGGTGAGGACAACACAAATAATATTGCAGGACTAGTTCCTTCTACAGGATTTAAATCAAATCAAAGTCCTGGGACTCAAAGCTCCGCATTTGGACCGGCCTCGGCTTTTACCCCTCAATCCAGTAATGTTAACCTTTTTAACAAAGGGTCCATGTCAGCGCGTATTTTTACAGCGGGTCTCACCTGGGCAGGCCTGACTTATAGTTTAAACATTGCCAATTCAGTTGATACGCGAAATGAAATAGTGAGTCGTCCGTCCCTCTTAACCTTCTTGAACCAGCCCGCAACCTTTTTTTCGGGACATGAGCTTGTGACTGGATTTACAGGACAGTATGGAGGAACGCTTGTTACGTATCCCACAGGAATAATCCTTGAGGTGACACCGCAAGCCCTTGAGGATGATATGCTGACCTTAACGATTGGTATTGAAGGAAGCCTTTTGTCCACCCCTAATCCCGATCTAGCTGAAACAGTTGTGGTCGAGAAATCCCGTATTAATACTTACGTCAAGATTCGTTTAGGCGAAACCTTAATGTTGGGAGGGCTCTATGAGAGAAGCGAGGTTTATTCCAAATCTGGTTTCCCAGGTCTTCAAGATATTCCCGTTGTTCAATACTTTTTCTCCCAGGAGCAAACAAAAAGTAACCGCATCTCAGTCGTCTTTATGTTAACCCCACGGTCACCTGATGCGGTTAAAACAGCGGTTAATCGCGCTATGACACGACAAGATTTCCGCCCTAACTTAGATGAACTCTCAAGTCGCACACCCAACTGGTTTGAAACCCATCCGAACTTAGTCTCAGCTTTCCGTTACCTTGTAAAAGATCCTGTGATTTACTATGAATTTAGAACTGGTGATATCTTGCCTCCAAGTTGGGGATGGGAACCTCCTATAGCAAGCAAGCTCGCCCTCATAGAAGGCTTCCTCTACTATTAGAAAGGCTTTCTTGGTCCAGTTCTTCACACCTTTTCCTTTCCATTAATGAGGGAAGAAAGGTGTGTATCTTTTACGCGACTTCCACGTGAAGAGCCAAATTCGAAGGTATAGGCATCCTTAAGACAAGATCCGAAAATACCAGCTATGGTTGAGATAATACCAACGGTCTCTCCGGGAAGGCTTAAGCGATAAAGGCTAATGGTGACAAGGCAGGACACCAAGCCCAAGGCTGCTGCAATGACCATGATATCAGCGCGCAAATTCCTACGCCCTGCATGGATAAGAGCAATATCACGCCCTCTAGCACCTTCACGATCCTTATAATCGTTCATTTCAAGATCATGATTTATTTTCAAAATGGCCTCTTGAAAGTCGACCAGTAAATTTGGATTGGTTTTTAAGATGTGAAGAAGGGTTTGTGGATTTTTTTCTCCAGTCACCCTTTGGGCTGTGTTTATTATTTTTTGTGCCGTTTTTTCCCCTTCATCTCCTTTAAGCCACCGGGCCATGACGGGAACAAACTCTGTCAAAGCCTGGGCTAAAGCTAAAATTGGAAAACTCATCTGCATTCCTCCTTAATCAAGTTTGTAAAAAATATGATGGCCAAGTCTCAGACGAACTTTTTTAGTGCGCGCCCAAGAGGGACGACAGGAGAGTTCATGGTAATGATCGCTATCGCGAGTTAAATCGGGCCACCGTCCTGAAGAAATGTTTTCCGCAATTGTTTTGCAAAGATAAAAGAGGGGGTCCCGTTCTAATCCCTCTTTAAAAAGAAGGGGTCGATTAGGATCGTTTTTATTCCAGCAGGAAAATTGCCGGGGCTTTAAACAAATATCCGTGATTGTTCTGCCGTATTTCCCTCCCCGGTTCAGGCGGTTTATAATCACATTCGCAACAGCCATAAGGGGAGCCGGCCCCCCGTGAGTATACTCTCCTCGTGCTTCTCCATAAAGCGTACGGGTAAAAATGTCTAAATCATGTGGCGTCATTTGATATCTCCTTTTTCTATGTTTTGCCAGGTGATTCCATTAAAAAAAATCAATGAAAGCCCTTCATCATTCTGAAGAAGAGCAAGGGTTCCTTTCTTAGCCTCTTTAGGTATATTCGCCTTGTTATAGAGTGGAAGAGAAGGAAAAGGGTATCGAACATCTTCCGTCTTATCATGGTCTTCAAGGGCATGAAGACGGTTCTCAAGCTCTCGAAAGTTGGCGTCAACTTCATCAGCGGTTAGAGGAGCTCCCTTCTCGGAGCGATAGGTAACTGTCATAAATCCTCCTTAGTAGGGGGTAAAATAAACATTGATAAGAGTAGAATTCCCTGTGAGTGCAGCACAGTGAAAAGACTTGTAAGAGGCTGATATCGTGCTGCTCTCAACTTTGAGACATGCATAGCCTCTCGCCAGAACTTCATCCAGAGAAAGCGTGTTCTCTATTTCAAGGGGTTTGACAAAGACCGTATCAGAACTTTCAAAGGGCGGGGGCGAGCCTTCTTTTCGAAGATAATCTGAGCTATACAGCCGCATACGCGTTTGGTTATGAGTTGAGGTTAGCGCATAATAAATTTGCTGTATGTCTCTTAAGGAAACGCCTTCCTTAAAATAGCCTCCATATCCTCGCAAGACCTTCTTGTTTATCGTTCCAGATGGCGTCGTTAGCAAGCTTCCCGATTCTAAGGTTTTCTGTTGTTCTTCAATATGGTGGTCTTCAACCCGGAAGGGCTTTACATAAAGCGGAGAAGTCAAGATAAGCCTTCCTCCGTGAAATTCAATTCCCTGAAAAGCAAAGCTTTCTCCCTCGGAAATAGCCGTACCAACACCCGCATAATTTAAAGCAATGCCTTGCCATTGAGAGGAAAGTACTTCCTTGTCATATCCATAGGAAATGCTGCTTTCATTATAGAGAAGGGCGCTCTCTAAGCTTTCGGTTTCGGCCGTGAGTTGAACCCGAATTTCAGATGGTTTGCGCGCAACCCCTTGCAACCGACAGCGAAGAATCAAAATCTCAGGAGTCACGTGTGACTCTTTAATCAGATGTCCCTCTGCAGGATGAAAAATGTCGAGAATGCCTTCATCCTCATTGAGGTCAATAGAAGGGGTGTCATACCCCTCTGAAAGAGGCATGAAGGGAAGAATACGCATAAAAATTCCTTTTTTAATGAGATTTAAAACTTATTTTTGATCATGCAATTGACTTAAGGCTCACCTGCTTTGGCGCGGACCAAGGGCTCATCCTCAAAGAAATCTGGTGATCCAGCCGCGGCTTTGTCCTTAAATCCCTAAAAAAAAGCCGTAGGCGTGTTGCTTTTTCCTGAAGGGCCTCTTGTAGAGCCCGAGGTGTTTCATAGTGTCTGCTTTGGATATCCTCTTCCTGATCATCAGGGCCATTGAGTATTTGAATCCTTCGCAAAAGAGGCCCTTTAGGCCGTTGCGGCGGCGAAACAGTCTCATCTACTGAATAGCTTAGTCCCGTGGGCGATTGCCTTATGCGGTTTTCATAGGCTTGATACGCTGTCACACAATAGGCATCTTCAACATAAGCCGGCCTCCCTTTTTGATCTTGGGGTAAGTTCACCTCTTTTCCAACGGTACATAAAAGTGTAATTCGCACAAACCGCTCGCCTGTCTCTCCTCGCGCAAGGAATGTCCATTTTGTAACCTTTCCTTTGATTTTTCCTCCTGGCAGTCGCGGATCCTTCAGAATGAGGCACATATCTGTGGTGACATCTTTTAAGGTCTCCCATGGGCCTTCAAAGGAAACCTCCAAAGCACGTGCACTTTTAGCCAGCTCTACCTTAGCCCTCTCCATAGCATGTTCTGCGGCAGCATATCCCCGCTCAGCGAGAAAAAATGAGCTGCGCTCTGGGCAACCCAAAGGTGTTATAAAGGCCTTCAGAAAACGCCAATGCTCCCCATTCTCATCAAAGGTTAAAGACGAGGTGTGATCGCACACGCATTCATAAATGCGGTCCTTAAAAATAACCTTTGCAGCTGCATGATAAAAAGCGTCGGGCCGCCAGAGATAAGCATCGGGCTCGGGATAAACATCATGTAATGTAAATTCTAGAACCCTCTGCTCTCCTTCGCCTGGAAAGAGAGGTTGTGCCGCATGAGGCAGGGTGAGGGTCAATGTTTCCCGACGCCGTTGAAGGTAAGACCAACCAACCCACAGCGTGGGTTTAAACCAAAAGCGCTCTAGACGATAGGATTTTTGAGCTTCCTTCTCATCTCCAATGGTGAGGGGATGTGAAAAACGTGGCATAAACGGCGCCGAGGGATAAAAAGGCTTGAGTTGACTTCTGATGACCCACACCCCCGATTTTCCTAAACGTCTTCCGGGTTCAGGCCATTTTTTCTCAAGAGATTTCTTTGTATACGTACTGACCCGCGAATGAGAAAAGGCCTTTCGTAAAGCGGGTCCTAAATTAGCCACGCCTTGCTCTCGTTGAATCCAGTTCACATGGACCTTGATTGTGCAAGCCTGAAGCGGTTGTTTTATGATTTTTATCTCAAAGCCCTCCTCAAAAAAATTGTCCTGTAGATCAAGAGTCATTCCTCCTTCAAACCAATCAGACCATGTAAGTCTACTGTCTTTTCTATCGCAATAAAGAGAGGCGGTGCGCACCTCTTGGATATCTTGAAAATCCTCATGCTTATCAGGATTGACCCAAAGGGGATCCCAAAAAGGGGCTTTCCGGCTTTCTCGTTGGAGAGCTTCTAACGCCTTTTTCAAATAATGTGGTTTTGCGATCAGCTTAATCTCGGCGAGGCCGTCTTTAATTTTTGAAGGAGCTCCCATTAAAAGCCCTTTGAAATGGAGCTTCCCTAGGTCGTCTTGAATCACGCCTTCTGTTCCTGCGGGGGGCAGGACTTCTTCTGCTCGCAAGAAAAGGATAGCTTGAGCAAAATAGTTTTCCTCCTCATGAATTTCAAGGTCAAAAATATCGAGATTCCTTGCGTCATAAGAGGCAAGGTGTGGAAAATGTAAAAAAATGTTCATGCTCAAGCTTCTCCCAGTCTATATTTATTGAACATCATTTTTTTTAAAAAGGCGAGTTTTTGAATTAGCCATTTCACCAAAATCTACTCTTTAACTACACGGTAAACGCATCTAAAATGAGAGGAATACT